>NZ_JBRIQN010000009.1:0-213991 GCF_052981855.1 Micromonospora sp. LZ34 | reverse complement strand
GCCGACTCGGCCAACCCGGACACCGCCTCCTACCGGATGAGCGTGGACAACCTGGCCGACTGGATCGCCACCCGCGGCTACACCGCCTGACCCACAACCAGAACAACCACGAAGGGCCGGCCCCCGGGGGCCGGCCCTTCGCCGTCTCCGCCGCGCGTTTTCGGGCACCGGGAGCGGGAACCCGGCCGGCGGGAGGGAACCGACCGAACGCCGAGGGGAGTGGTCCGGTGGGGCAGCGCAGCGTGGGTACGGTCGCCCCGGTGCGGCGTACGCCTGTGGCCGGCGCGCCGCTGTACTGCGACGCCAGGGAGTACGGGCTCACCGGCGACGGCGTGACCAACGACCAGCCGGCGCTGGCCGCGCTGGTGGACCGCCTCGGCGAGGGCTACGCGGCCGACGGGCGGGCCCGGGTCATCCACTGCCCGCCGGGGATCTACTCGATCCGGGACGCGGGCACGGTCTGGCGCAGCGGGGTGTCGCTGATCGGCGCCGGACCGGGGGCGACCCGGTTCGTGCTGAGCAACGAGGGGAACCGGTCGGACCCGACGCCGCTGGCGTTCTGGACCACCGTGCAGCACGGCGCGGACCGGGACCGGCACATCGCCGACTGCACCTTCGCCGACTTCGAGATCGACGGCTCCGGCGTGGCCATGGTGCAGTACGACTACCTGGCCAAGGGGCTCGGCCTGCAGTACGTGGTGCGCGGCGTCTTCCGCAACCTCTACATCCACCACACCGGGGCGACCGGTCTCGGCTGCGACTTCCTCCAGGACAGCCTGATCGACGGGGTGGTGGTGGTCGGTTGCGGCCGGCTGGACAACGGCGAGGAGATGGGTGGCGCCGGCATCGGCGTGGGCATCGGCGGCTGGGGTGCGGTGGAGCGGCTCACCATCGCCAACTGCACCGCCCTCGGCAACGGCACCAACGGCATCTTCCTGGAGCTGCAGAAGGACTACTGGACCCCGCCGCGCGGCTACCGCATCATCGGCTGCCACAGCGAGGCGAACCGGTTCGGCATCTCCGACTGGGGCGCGGACGGCCTGATCGTCTCGGCCTGCACCATGACCGGCAACCTGGAGGCCGGTTTCGACGTGTCGGCCAACGGCACCGCGGGGATCGCCGGTCGCGGTGGCATGCTCACCCACTGCGTCATCGACGGCAACATCGGCGACGGGGTGAACATGGGCAACACCCCCGGCCCGTACACGGTGCGGGGAAACCGGATCAGCCGCAACGGCGGGCACGGCTACCGCGAACACGTGCTCGGCGACGGCTTCCAGGGCCCGGCGCTGGACGTCGTGATCGAGAGCAACGAGATCTGGGAGAACGGCGGCGACGGGATCCGGATCGACCGGCCGATGACCGACCCGGTGCTGGTCGGCAACCGGATCCGCAACAACGGGCGGCGATGCGCGCCGGCGGCGAGCGGCGGCGGCGAGTCGGTGCGGTACGGCAGCAGGTCCATGACGGACCGGACCGCCGACTGGACCCCCGACGGGCACCGGGGCAAGGTGCTGCGGGTCGGGTCCCGTACCGCGGTGGTGGCCGGCAACACCGACACCGAACTGACCCTGGCCGAGATCCGCCCGGACGGCGCGACCGCCTGGAACGAGGACACCCCCACCCCCGGCACCCGGTACGACCTGCCCGACGCCCTGCCGACGCGCGCCGGGATCACCGTCAACGCTGCCGTCGACTCGGCCATCGTGCGCGGCAACCGGATCTGGGACCGGCGGGACCAGCAGACCCAGACCTACGGGGTGTGGGTCACCGAGCGGGGCAGGTGCGTGGCCTGTCGGATCGAGGACAACGACTTCGCGGGCAACGCCGAGGGCCCGGTGCGGCTGGACACGCCGCTGGTCGGCGGTGCCTGGGACCGCAACCACCACGACGTCCCCTGACCGCGCCGCCCGGCGGGCCGCTCAGGCCGCGTCGTCGGCCGGTTTCGCCGCGGTGGCCTGCGTGTGCCGGTCACGCAACCGGGCCCGGATCTCCTCCGGGGTGTACGCGCGCCGCCGCCGTTCCGCGCGGGCGATCACCACGCCGGACGCTGCGACACCGGCGAGACCCGCGAGCCCGAGCACCTTCCACCACCGCATCCGTCGCCGCATCGGCCTAGGGTAGACGTCCATGAGGGTGCGAATCAGTGGTCCGACCCCCGGCGGCGTGTCGCCGGCGGCCGTGGAGCGGGCGCGGGCATGACCATCAGCCTGGACGAGGCGGTCGAGCTGACCCGCACCGGTGACCTGTGGGTGTTCCGCGGTCGCAGCGTGCCGGACCGGGCCATCCAGTTCACCACCAACAGTCCGGTCAACCACGTCGGCATGGCCGTGGTGCTGGACGACATGCCGCCGCTGATGTGGCACGCCGAGCTCGGCCGGTCGCTGCCGGACCTCTGGTCGGGCACCCACCAGCGCGGCGTGCAACTGCACGACCTGCAGGACGCGGTCTGCGTCTGGGCGAACCGGTACGGCCAGCGGGCCTGGCTGCGCCAGCTCGACCCGCCCGCGGACGCCGGGATGGAGGACGCGGTGCTGCGCACCGTCGCCCGCCTCGACGGCACGCCCTTCCCCTCCACCGCCCAGCTCGCCTGGCGCTGGCTGCGCGGACGGGTCCCAGCGGTCCGGCTGCCCGCGCCGGGGCGCCGGGCCGGTTCCGGCACGCCGGTGCGCGACCGCGCGCTGGAGTCGGCGTACTGCGCGGAGGTCGTCGCGGTCACCTACGAGGCGATGGGGCTGCTCCCGGCCGGACGGCGGCCGAACTGGTACGACCCGGGCCGGTTCTGGAGCGGCGACGATCTCGGCCTGGCCGGCGGTGCCCAGCTCGGAGCCGAGATCGAGGTACGCGTCCCGGCGCGCTGAGGTTTGGCGGGCCGGCTGACCGGCAATTGTCAGCGCCGTGAGAGCCTCCACCGACCTGGACACGCTGACCGACTTCTTCGACCGGTACGGCGTGGCGCTGACCGCCGGCGACGTGCCCGCCATCGCCGGCTGCTACGCCCTGCCCGGGCTGGTGGTGGCCGACACGTACAGCTTCTCGTTCACCTCGCCGGCGGCGGTCGCACTGTCCTTCGTGGGCGCCGCGCCGGATTACCAGGAGCACGAACTGGTCGCCGCGCACGCCGCCATCGAGGACGTGCAGCCGGTCTCCGCCCTGCTGACCATAGTGGCCGTCGAGTGGGAGTTCCTGGACAGCCAGGGGCGGGCGGTGCCCGGGGAGCGGTACCGCTACCTGCTGCGCACCACCGACCAGGGCCCGGTCATCTGCACGGTGGTACGAGCCGGCTGACCGGCGGCGGCGGTCAGGGCCGGCCGGTGGGCACCCAAAACCGCAGTTTGCCGGCCCGTTCGTCGGCGAGCACCCCGCCGTTGCGCTCGATCACCCGGCGCGAGCCGACGTTGTCGACGTCGCAGGTGACCAGGGCCGGGTCGATGCCGAGCCGGTGCGCGACCGGCAGCGCCGCCCGCAGCATCGCGGTGGCGTGCCCGCGGCGGCGGGCGGTGGGCCGTACGTCGTAGCCGATGTGGCCGCCGGCCTCCCGCAGCAGCGGGGTGAGCCGGTGCCGGACGGAGATCCGGCCGAGGTACTCGTCGCCGTCGACCCACCACAGTGTGGTGTCCGGCGCCCAGCCCTCCGGCCGGGGCGTGTCCGGCAGCGCCTGCGCCTGCAGGTCGGCCGCGAAGCGGGCGAACGCCGCCGGTCGGTGCCAGGTCGCGGCGTACCGGCGGATCTCGGCGCCGACCATGGTGTGGTCCTGGCGTTCGCCCCGGCCCTCGGCCCGGAACTCGGCCATCGCGGCCAGGAAGCTGGCATGTACCCGTTCGGTCGGCGGCGTCAAGGCGGGCATGTGCCGATCACACCCGAACCGCCGCCGGCCGGCCAACCGTTTTCGGGGGCGTACCGGCCGGTCGGTCGGATCGCGGTCGGCCCCGTTCCGGCCGACCGAACCGGTGGCTAGGCTGGCGCTTCGGCTCGACGTGCGGTGGGCCGGGGATCTCCGCGAGGAGGCTCTGACAAAAGGGGGACGGATGTCGGTGCGGCCCGCCGGGGACCCTGGCCCGCGTACCGCATCCCGGGTGCTGGCGTCGGCGCCCTGGGTCATCGTCCTGCTTGGTGTCGCCCTGCTGGCCGCGATGCTCGTCGTCGCGCTGCTGGCGTTCCGCGGTCCCGAACGCCGTCCGGCGGCGGCGACACCCCCGGCGCAGCCGCTGTCCATGCCTTCCCTGCCCGTGCTACCCGGGGAGCCGGCGGCGTCCCCGCTGGCACCGACTCCGACCCGGACGGCTGTTTCGCCCTCGGCCCCGGCGACCTCGCGACCGCCGGTGCCCGCCGTCGACGGCTCGCCGGACACCAACGCCGGCCGCCCGAGCGCCGATGACGACGGCGAACTGACCGCCAGCTACCGGGTGACCGAGAGCGACCGCGACTCCTTCACGGCGCGGCTGGTGATCCGCAACGGCACCGACGGGGCCCGCGACTGGCGGGTAGAACTGCTGTTCGGCGGCAACGTGAAGAGCATCGCGGTCTCCTCTGGCGGCTCCGGGATCTCGGTGACCGCCACCGGCGGCGGCGGGTACGTGCTGCGCGGCACCAGTCCGCTCGGTGCGGGGCAGACCCGGACGATCGGCCTGCGGTTCACCCGGCACGGCACCGGCGACCGCCCCGGCACCTGCACGGTGAACGGCGCCGCCTGCGTCATCGGCTGAGCGGCGGTACCGGGCAGCGCGGCGCCGGGCCGACGCCACCACCGTGCCGCCGACCGCTACGCTGCGGACGACCGCTGGAGGAGAGACATGTCCGGCACGCGCCGATCCCCGAGCAAGTCCTACGGCAGGACCGCCCTCGCGTCCTCGCCCTGGATCGTGGTGTCGATCGGCGTGGCCGTGATGGTGGTCCTGCTGGTCGTCGCGCTCGGGGCGTACCGGGGGCGCAGCCCGGGGTTCGACGCGCAGCCCGGCCCGCCACCCACGGTCGCCCTGCCCGAGTTGCCGCTGCCCCCGACCGGTTCCGCCACGCCCACCCCGCGCGCGTCGCGTACGCCGGTCGCCCGCACGTCCAGCCCGTCCACTCCGGACCGGCCCACGCCGAGCCGCGGCAGCCGCTCGCCCTCGCCCACGTCCAGCGGTGACGGCGCCCCGCTGGCCGCGCCGCCGCCCGGGTCGTCGCCGGTGAGCGGCCGGTACCGGGTGGTGGAGTCGTTCCACGGCGGGTTCGTCGGCGAGGTGCTGATCCGCAACACCTCCTCGACCAGACGGGACTGGCGGGCCCGGTTGGTCTTCCCCGGCGGGCGGCTGGTCAGCGCGTGGCTGGAGGGCGCGCCACAGGGGACGGCGGATCGGTTCGAGGACGGCTTCACCTACCGCAGCGGCGAGGATCTGGCCGGCGGCGCCTCGGTCGCCCTGCGGTTCTACGTCGAGGACGCGGACAGCCGCCCGGCGAGCTGCACCGTCGAGGGCGTCGCCTGCACCGGTCTGTAGCACTAGGAACGTCACGGCCCGGCGCGGGACAGCGCCGGGCCGTCCTTTTGCAAGCGTACTGCTTTGTTGCGACGCTGTTTGCAAGGTATTGCAGAATGTTTCGGCAAGGGCTAGCGTGCGGGCGAATCAGCGACCAGAGGAAGGCCGTCGATGAAACCCCCGCCGATACCGCGCAAGGCCCTGCTCGCCCTCGTCTGCCTGCTCGCCCTCACCCTCGTCGCGATTCCGGTCGCCGTGCGCCAGTTCGAGGGCACCGCCACCGGCCGGGCGGGCACCGACCCGCTCGCGGTCGCCGGCGCGGTCCAGTGGACCGCCGAACCCTCCGCCGCGGCGCTGCTCGAGGCGGGCGCCGACGACGCCCGAGCCGAGCAGTTCTACTTCGTCCTGCCGGACCGGTTCGCCAACGGCGACCGGCGCAACGACCGGGGTGGACTGGGCGGCGACCGGCTGAGCACCGGCCTCGACCCGGCCGACAAGGGCTTCTATCACGGCGGCGACCTCAAGGGCGTGATGGACCGGCTCGACTACATCCAGGGGTTGGGGACGACGGCCATCTGGCTCGCCCCGGTCTTCAAGAACCGGCCGGTGCAGGTCAGGGGAGCCGACGTCTCCGCCGGCTACCACGGTTACTGGATCACCGACTTCACCCAGGTCGACCCGCACTTCGGTACCAACGAGGACCTGAAGCGGCTGGTCAAGCTCGCCCACCAGCGCGGCATCAAGATCTACCTGGATGTCATCGTCAACCACACCGCGGACGTCATCCGGTACGGCGAGTCCGCCACCTACGTGGACAAGGCCAGCGCGCCGTACCGGGACGCGCAGGGGCGTGCCTTCGAGGATCGCAACTACGCCGACGGCAGCCGCGACTTCCCGGCGGTGAACGCCAAGTCGTTCCCGTACCCCCCGACCTTCGCCAGGCCGGCCGACGCCAAGGTCAAGGTGCCGGCGTGGCTGAACGACCCCACCATGTACCACAACCGGGGCGACTCCACCTTCGCCGGGGAGAACAGCGAGTACGGCGACTTCTTCGGCCTGGACGACCTGTGGACCGAGCGTCCCGAGGTGGTGCGCGGCCTCACCGAGGTCTACTCGGACTGGGTGCTGCAGACCGGGGTCGACGGCTTCCGGCTGGACACCGTCAAGCACGCCAACCTGGAGTTCTGGCCGCAGTTCAGCCAGGGCGTCGAGCGGGCCGCCGCCCGCGCCGGCAAGCCGGACTTCTTCATGTTCGGCGAGGTCTACAGCGCCGACCCGGAGTTCACCTCCAGCTACGTGCGGCGGGGCGGGCTGCCGGCCACCCTCGACTTCGCCTTCCAGGAGGCCGCCCGCGGCTACACCGCCGGCGACGGCTCGGCCAGGGCGCTGGCCGACGTGTACGCCCGCGACGACCTCTACAACTCCCGGGACACCGACGCCCGCCGGCTGCCCACCTTCCTCGGCAACCACGACATGGGCCGGATCGGCGCGTTCATCGCGGGCGGTGGCACCGACCCGGCCAGCCACCTGCGCCGCGACCAGCTCGCCCACGAGCTGATGTTCCTGACCCGCGGCCAGCCGGTGGTCTACTCCGGCGACGAGCAGGGCTTCACCGGCACGGGCGGCGACAAGGACGCCCGGCAGGACATGTTCGCCTCGCGCACCCCCGACTACCTCGACGACGACCTGCTCGGCACCGACCGCACCCACGCGGTCGACCAGTTCGACCCTACGCACCCGCTCTACCGCTCCATCGCGGAGCTGGGCCGGCTGCGCCAGGCCCACCCGGCGCTGCGCGACGGCGTCCAGGTCACCCGGTACGCCGCCGACGGCCCCGGCGTCTTCGCCTTCTCCCGGATCGACCCGAAGCAGCGCACCGAGTACGTCGTCGCGGTGAACAACGCCGCCACCGCGCAGACTGTCACCGTGGAGACCTGGTCGGCCGGCGCCACCTTCACCGGCGTCTACGGCGGGTCGGCCGCCCCGGTCGCCGCCGCCGACGGCAGGCTCACCCTGACCGTGCCGCCGCTGTCGGCCGTGGTGCACCGCGCCGGCACGCCGATCGCGCTGCCCGACGGCACGCCGGCGGTCACCATCACCGCCCCGGCCCCCGACCAGCCGGTCGCCACGAAGGCCGCCGTCACCGCCCAGGTCACCGGCGACCCGCTGGCCACCGTCACCGTCGCCGCCCGCGTGGCCGGCGGGAAGTGGACCCTGCTCGGCAGCGCCGACCGGGCTCCGTACACGGTGCACCACGACCTGACCGGCCTGGCCGGCGGCACGACGATCGAGTACAAGGCGGTGGTGCGGGACGGCAAGGGGCGGACCGCGACCGCCCGCTCCACCGCCACCGTGGGCACCCCCGGGCAGGCGGCCGCGCGGGACTGGGTGGTGGTGCACTACCAGCGCCCCGCGGGTGACTACGCCGACTGGGGCCTCTACGCCTGGGGCGACATCGACCCGGCGTACGCCACCGAGTGGCCGAAGGGGCAGCCGTTCGCCGGCGCGGACTCCTACGGCCGGTTCGCCTGGGTGAAGCTCAAGCCCGGCGCGAAGTCGGTCGGCTTCCTGGTGGTCGACAAGGACGGGAACAAGGACGTCGGGCAGGACCGCACCGTCGACGTGACGCAGACCGGCGAGATCTGGGTCAAGCAGGGCGACCCGACGATCTACCCGACCCGGCAGGCGGCCACCGGCGAGCCGGACCCGCCGGTCTCCGAGGGCACCGCGGTCATCCACTACCGCCGGGCCGACGGCAACTACGACGGCTGGGGCCTGCACCTGTGGGATGGTGCGGCCAACCCGACCGACTGGGCCACCCCGATGCCGCCGACCAGCGTGGACTCCTTCGGCGCGGTCTTCCGGGTGCCGCTGGCCGCCGGCGCCACCGGGCTGAGCTACATCATCCACTCCGGAGACGAGAAGGACCTGCCCGAGGACCAGCGGCTCGACTTCGCCAGCGCCGGCCGGGAGGTCTGGCTGCTCGCCGGCACCCGGGGCCGGCTGCTGCCGTCGACCGCGACCGGCAGCGGGCGGGACACCGACATCACCAAGCAGCAGGCGCACTGGATCGACCGGTCCACCGTCGCCTGGCGCACCGGTCCCACCGACGGCCGGACGTACGCCCTGGTGACCGCGCCGGCCGGCGGGGTGACCGTGGTCGACGGCGAGCTCGCCGGGACGTACACCTCGCTGCCGCTGCGGGCGCAGCGCAACGGGCTCACCGAGGCCCAGCGCGCGGCCTTCCCGCACCTCTGGGCGTACCAGAGCTTCACGCTGGACCGGCGGGACCTGGCCAAGGTGCCGGCGGCCCTGCGCGGCCAGCTGCTGGTGACCGAGCGGGACGCCGAGGGCGAGCTGCTCGCCGCCACCGGCGTGCAGATTCCCGGGGTGCTCGACGACGTCTACGCCCGAGCCACCGACGCCCGCCTCGGCCCGACCTTCACCGGCGGGGTCCCGACGCTGGCGGTCTGGGCGCCCACCGCCCGCACGGTCTCGCTCCAGCTCTTCGACTCGCCCACCGGACAGCCGAGGACGGTGGCGATGAGCCGCAACGACCGCACCGGCGTCTGGTCGGTACGCGGCGCGCGCGCCTGGACCGGGAAGTACTACCGCTACCAGGTCGAGGCGTGGCAGCCGGCGGCCCAGCAGGTGGTCACCGCCGCGGTGACCGACCCGTACTCGCTGGCCCTCGCGCCGAACTCCACGCACAGCCAGATCGTCGACCTGGCCGACCCGGCGCTGGCCCCGGCGGGCTGGGCGCGGCTGCGCAAGCCGGCGGCGGTGCCGCCGACCCGGGTGCAGATCTCCGAACTGTCGGTGCGCGACTTCTCGATCGCCGACACCACCGTGCCGGCGGAGCGGCGGGGCACCTACCTGGCGTTCACCGACCCGGCGACGGCCGGCATGAAGCACCTCACCGCGCTCGGTACGGCCGGGGTGACCCACCTGCACCTGCTGCCCGCGTTCGACTTCGCCACCATCCCCGAACGGCGGGCCGACCAGCGGCAGCCCGCGTGCGACCTGGCCGCGCTGCCGCCGGACTCGGACGAGCAGCAGAAGTGCGTCGCGGCCGTCGCCGACACCGACGGCTACAACTGGGGGTACGACCCGCTGCACTACACGGTCCCGGAGGGCGGCTACGCGGTCGACCCGGCCGGGGCGAAGCGGACCACCGAGTTCCGGCAGATGGTCGCCGGGGTGAACGGCGCCGGGCTGCGGGTGGTGATGGATGTCGTCTACAACCACACCTCGGCCGCCGGCACCGACCCGAAGTCGGTGCTCGACCAGGTGGTGCCCGGCTACTACCACCGGTTGCTGGAGGACGGGACGGTGGCCACCTCGACCTGCTGCGCCAACACCGCCCCGGAGCACGCGATGATGGGCAAGCTGGTGGTGGACTCGGTGGTCACCTGGGCCAGGGCGTACAAGGTGGACGGGTTCCGGTTCGACCTGATGGGCCACCACCCGAAGGCGAACATCGTGGCCGTGCGGAAGGCGCTGGACGAGCTGACCCCGGCTCGGGACGGCGTGGACGGGAAGTCGATCCTGCTCTACGGCGAGGGCTGGAACTTCGGCGAGGTGGCGAACGACGCCCGCTTCGTGCAGGCCACCCAGGCGAACATGGCCGGCACCGGGATCGGCACCTTCAACGACCGGCTTCGCGACGCGGTACGCGGCGGCGGGCCGTTCGACGCCAACCCCCGGGCGCAGGGCTTCGCCTCGGGCCTGTTCACCGACCCGAACGGCGATCCGGTGAACGGTTCCGCCGCCGACCAGCGGGCCCGGCTGCTGCACCAGCACGACCTGATCAAGGTGGGGCTGACCGGCAACCTCGCCGGCTACCGGTTCACCAACTCGGCCGGCGACCGGGTCAACGGCGCCCAGGTCGACTACAACGGCTCGCCCGCCGGCTACACCGCCGCGCCGGGGGAGGCGGTGACCTACGTCGACGCGCACGACAACGAGATCCTGTACGACGCGTTGGCGTACAAGCTGCCGCAGGACACCTCGGCGGCGGACCGGTCCCGGATGCAGGTGCTCGCGCTGAGCACGGTGGTGATGGGGCAGGGCACCGGCTTCGTCACCACCGGCACGGAGCGGCTGCGTTCGAAGTCGCTGGACCGCAACTCGTACAACTCGGGGGACTGGTTCAACCAGATCCGGTGGGACTGCACCCAGGGCAACGGGTTCGGCGTTGGCCTGCCGCCCGCGCAGGACAACCAGGACAAGTGGTCGTACGCCCGGCCGCTGCTGGCCGATCCGGCGCTGGTGCCGGACTGCGCGGCGATCGACACCACCGCCGCCCGGTACGCCGAGCTGCTGCGGATCCGGTCCTCGTCGCCGGTGTTCGGGCTGACCACCGCCGAGCAGGTGCAGCAGCGGGTCGCCTTCCCGCTCTCCGGCGCCGCGGAGACCCCCGGCGTGCTGACCATGACGCTGGACGGTCGCGGCCTGGACCCGCGGTGGATGTCCGTCATCGTGGTCTTCAACGCCACCGCGGAGGCGGCGACGCAGCGGCCGACCGGGCTGCGCGGGGCGGACGTGACGCTGCACCCGGTGCTGCGCACCTCGGCCGACCCGGTGCTGCGGACCGCCTCGTTCGACGCGTCGACCGGCACGTTCACCGTTCCGGCGCGGAGCGTCGCGGTGTTCGTGCAGCGCTAGTTCGCACGGGGTCGGCCCCCTGCCACCTCCGGTGGCAGGGGGCCGACCTTTTCCGTCGCTGTTCGGCCTGTCGCGTTACTCAGTCGAAGCAGTCCTCGACGGTGTTGGCGCAGTTGGTGGGGTCGTTGTCGGTGATGGTGGAGTCGTCGTCGAGCTTGACCTTGCCATCGTTGTTGAAGATGCCGCCGGCGATCCCCTTGTGGTCCTTGTCCCGGTCGTTGTCCCGGCCGTTGTGCCGGTCGTTGTCCCGGTCGTTGTTCTTGTCGTCGTTCTTGTCGTTGCCGTTGTCGGCCTTGTTCTTGGTGACCTTGGTGTTGGTCAGGGTCACCTTGCCTTCGTTGTTGTAGATGCCGCCGCCGTTCTTGCGGGCGAAGTTCTCCTTGATCTTGGTGTCGCGCAGGACCAGGGTGGCCGCGTCGTCCTTGCGGTCGTCGCGGTCGTCGTGGTCCTTGTGGTTGGACCAGGAGCCCTGCCAGGCGGCCGGGCCGTACATGTTGCCGCCGTTGTGCTTGTCCTCGAAGGGCTTGCCGTTGAAGATGCCACCGCCGAAGCGGCCCGCGCTGTTCTCAAGGATCTCGGTGTCGGTGACGGTGGCCGTGGCGCGCTTCTCCTCGTCCTTGTCGTCGTCCTTGTCCTTGTCCCGGCCCTTGGACCAGTGGTTCTTCTCGTCCTTGTCCTTCTCGTCGCTGCTGACGTTGTAGATGCCGCCGCCGTCCTTGTGGGCCTTGTTCTTCTCGATCTTGCTGTCCTTGACCTTCAGGACGGTGTCGACGGCGGCGATGCCGCCGCCGTTCTCGCCGGCGGTGTTGTTCTTGACGAAGGTCCAGCTGACCTCGACGAAGCCGTCGTTGCTGAACAGGCCGCCGCCGTTCTTCTTGGCGGTGTTGCCCTCGATCAGGGTCTTCTCGATCGTGACGGTGCCGGCCTTGTTGTCGTCGCGGTCGTCGCGGTCGTCGCGGTCGTCGTGGCGGCCGCCGCTGCTGAGGTTGTCCTTGCCGTTCTTGTCCTTGTCCTTGTCCTTGTCCTTGTCCTTGTCCTTGTCGTCCTTGCCGTTGGCGACGCCGCCGCCGTTCTTGCCCGCAGTGTTGTTGGTGATGCGGGACTCGGGGCCCTTGCCGTCGTGGGAGCCCGTGACGTCGAGGACGCCGGCGTTGAAGATGGCGCCGCCGTCCTTTCCGGCGTGGTTGTTGTCGAAGGTGCTGCCCTCGGCCTTGACCCGGCCGAAGTTGGCGATGGCACCGCCGTTGTTCTCGGCGCTGTTGAGGAAGAACTTGGCGTTCACCAGGTGGGCCTCGCCGCCGCGTTCGACCAGCAGGCCACCGCCGTCGCCCTCGTGCTCCTTGTCGTCCTTGCGGTCCCGGTCCTCGCGGTCCCGGTCCTCGCCGTCCTTGCCGTTCCAGTCCTTGCCGTCCTTGCCGTCCTTGCCGTTGCCGGACGACGCCTGGCCGGCCGCCCGCTGCGCGGCCGCCTTCTCGACAGCAGCCTTCAGGGCAGCCGCCAGCTTGGCCTCCGCCTGCTGCGCAGCCGTCGGCTTCGCGGCCGCCGGCTGCGCCGGGGCGGGCGCCGGGGCCGGAGCACCGCCACCGGTCCCGGACTGGTTGCCGTTGTGCTTGTCCTTGCCGTTGTGCTTGTCCTTGCCGTCGTGCTTGTCGTCCTTGTCGTCGTGCTTGTCCTTGCCGTCGTGCTTGTCCTTGCCGTCGTGCTTGTCGTCCTTGTCGTCGTGCTTGTCGTCCTTGTCGTTCTTGTCGTCCTTGCGGTCCTCGCCGGCGGCGCCGTTACGGACCTCGACGTCCTTGAGGGTCAGGTCGCCGCCGTTGGCGACGCGGAAGATCCGGAAGCCCTCCTCGGCTTCCCGCTTGATCGTCGCGCCGTTGCCCTCGATGGTGATTTCCTGCTTGATCGTCGGCAGGCCCGCCTCGGACTTCTTGTCGTGCTGGTCGAGCTCGTAGGTGCAGTCCTTGGCCAGCTTCAGGGTGCCGCCGTCGTCACGGTTGGCCAGGTCGAGGGCCTCGACGAGGTCGTCGTCGTCGCACTCCACCTCCCGCACGTCATCGCGGTCGTCCTTGTCCCTGCCCTTGTCGTCCTTGTCCTTGTCGTCCTTGTCCTTGTCGTCCTTGTCCTTGTCGTCCTTGACCTCGTCCTTGGCCTTGTCCTTGCCGTCGTCGCTGACCAGCTGGGAGGTCGACCACTTGACGTCGGTCACTCGGTGCGCACCGGTTACCCCGGTGGTGGCGTAGGCGACGCCCGCGAGGCTGACCGCTCCCGTGAGGCCAGCAACGCCGGTGACGAGCCAGAGCCGGCGCCGGCGGAACGGTGACGTCTTCTCGCCGGTCGCGTCAGTGTTATTGCGAAGGTAGTTGGACATCAGAGCTCTCTGCCCTCTCCTTGTACCCAGACAAGGTCGCTTCGCCGTGGCGAGGCGGCCTTCGCTACAAATCGGTTGTAGCTGCTGAACAACACCGTATGAGAGTGTTCCTCACTATGCGGGCGTATCTGAAGAAACCCCGCATTAGGTATGCCCGACGCGGAGGGCAGGAGCGGGGACACCCAGGACCCGCCCGGCATGACCGGTGCGGAGAACGCGGCCGGTGGCGGAAAGCTCGCGGCGACGCCGCGGAGGGTCAACGGTGATGATCGGGCACGCTCAACCCGTAGCGCCCTGGCGATGGCAGGCGCACCCCGACAGCCCGCTTCGGTCCTACTCCGGTGGTGGAGCGACCGCGGTCCGGGCAGGTGGGAAGGGCGAGATCAGGCCACGACGCCGACGGGCCCCACCATCGGCATCCTGGCGACGAGATACGTCGCAGACGCCGGCGGTGGGGCCCGCCGTGGTCGTACGTGCGGGGTCAGCCCGGCAGGCGGGGGCCCGCCTCGCGCTGCTCGGCCAGCCAGGTCTCCACCTCGTCGGCCGCCCGGGGCAGCCCGGCGGAGAGGTTCACCGCGCCGGTGGCGGTGACCAGGACGTCGTCCTCGATCCGCACGCCGATGCCGCGCAGCTCCTCGGGGACCAGGTCGTCCTCGGGCTGGAAGTAGAGCCCCGGCTCGACGGTGAGCACGTAGCCCTCGCCCAGGGTGCCGTCCCGGTACACCTCCTTGCGCGCGTTGGAGCAGTCGTGCACGTCGATGCCGAGCATGTGGCCGAAGCCGTGCAGCGTCCAGCGCCGGTAGACGGTCGACTTCTCGTCCATCGCCTCGTCCACGCTCACCGGCAGCAGGCCCAGGTCGGCCAGGCCCTCGGCGAGCACCCGCATGCAGGTCAGGTGCACGTCGCGGAACTTCACGCCCGGCTTGATGACGTCGATGCCGGCCTGCTGCGAGGCGTGCACGATGTCGTAGACCTGCCGCTGCAGCGCGGTGAACCGGCCGTTGACCGGCAGCACCCGGGTCACGTCGGCGGTGTAGAGGTTCCGGTTCTCCACGCCCATGTCCATCAGCAGCAGCTCACCCGGACGGGTGGCGCCGTTGTTGTGCACCCAGTGCAGGATCGTGGCGTGCTCGCCGGCGCCGACGATCGAGTTGTAGCCGACCTCGTTGCCGTCGTGCCGGGCACGCAGCGCGAAGACCCCCTCCAGCAGCCGCTCGGAGACGGCCCGGTCCGCCGGCAGCACCCGGGCCACGTCCTCGAAGCCCCGGACGGTGGCGTCGATGGCGTCCTGGAGCTGGGCGATCTCCCACTCGTCCTTGACCAGCTTCAGCTCCGAGATGGCGATCGCCAGCTCCCGGTCCCGGGCCGGCTGGCCCTCGGCGCGCTGACCGTCGTACGGGTGCACGGCCGCGTCCACCCGGGCGTCGAAACCGCGCAGCACCCGGGTACGCCCCGGCGCGAGGTCGGCCAGCGCGGCCTCGAGCTCGGTCAGGTCGGCGGTCGGCAGGCCCAGCTCGGTCGACTTCTCGCCGAGGGTGTGCCGGCGCCCGACCCACAGCTCGCCGTGCCGGCTGCGGAAGAACTCGTCGGTGGCCCGGGAGGACCGGGGCCGCATGTACAGCGTCGCGTCGTGCCCCGAGCCGTTCGGCCGCAGCACGAGCACGCTGTCCGGGTCGTGGTCGCCGGTCAGGTAGGCGAAGTCGCTGCCCGGCCGGAACGGGTGGTCCGTGTCGTTGGCGCGTACCTTCTCGCCGCCGGTGGGGATCACCAGCGTCTCGCCCGGGAAGGCCGCGGAGAGCGCGGCCCGGCGCTTGGCGTAGTTCGGCACCTCCGGCCGCGGGCCGACCGGCAGCGCGGTGTCCCGCCAGCCCTGCCGCATGAACGACAGGAACGCCTCCGGGAAGTCCGGGTCGTGCGATTCGGTGCCGTCCGCCGGCTTGCCGCCGGTGCGTTCCTCGGTCATGCTCGCTCCCTCCTCGTTGCTGGTCCCGACGGTACCGCGCGGCCGTCGGTCGGACGGACCCGGCGGTCGCCCGCCGCGGCCGGGCGGGTGCGACCTCGTCCGACGCGGCGGCCGGAGCTGCCGCGGGCCGGCGGTGGTACGGGCCGCGACCGGGCCGGGCCCGTTACCGATAGTCGCCGCGCGAACCGCCGGAGCGTTGGTGCCGGAGGCCGCCGCGGGCCGGAGCGGGGAGAGAGCCTGCGGTGCCGCGACGTCCGCTCCGGTCGCGTGAAAAGATGACCCCCATGTGCGGACTCCTGGCCTTCTTCAGCGCGCGCGGCGACGCCGCGGCCCACCGCGACAACATCGCCGGAGCGTTGGAATGCCTGCACCACCGCGGGCCGGACGAGACCGGTGTCGAGGTGGTCGGCGACGCCTCCGGTCGCTACGCGGACGGGGTGTTCGCCCACAAGCGGCTGGCGATCATCGACGTGGCGCTCAGCCACGAGCCGTTGCCCTACGCCGGCGGGCGCTACCTGCTCACCTTCAACGGCGAGATCTACAACTACATCGAGCTGCGCGAGGAGCTGATCCGCGACTACGGCGCCCAGTTCGCCACCAACGGCGACGGCGAGGTGATCGTCGCCGGTTACCACCACTGGGGTGAGCAGGTGCTCACCCGGCTGCGCGGCATGTTCGCCTTCGTCATCTGGGACCGGCAGGAGCGGCGCGCGTTCGGCGCCCGCGACTACTTCGGCATCAAGCCGCTGCACTACCTGGAGACCGCGGACGGGCTCTACCTCGCCTCCGAGAAGAAGGCGCTGCTGCCGTTCGCGCACTCGAACTACCAGGGCGACGCGGGCATCGACACGGCCAACCTCAGCCACTACCTGACCCTGCAGTACGTGCCGGAGCCCGGCACCCTGCACAAGGGGATCAACCGGATCGGCTCCGGGGAGTACCTCACCTGGACCCCGGGCGGGCGGATCGAGGTGCGCCGGTGGTACCGGCCGGTGTTCCGGCCCGCCCCGGTCGACGACGAGCAGAAGCTCTACCACGAGATCCGGGAGACGCTGCGGGAGAGCGTCCGGATGCACATGCGCTCGGACGTGCCGGTCGGCTCGTTCCTGTCCAGTGGCATCGACTCCACCGCGGTGGTCGCGCTGGCCCGCGAGTTCAACCCGAACATCCTCACCTTCACCGTCGGCTACGACGTGCCCGGCTACTCCGAGATCGACGTGGCCCAGGACTCGGCCCGCCACCTCGACGTGACCACCATCCCGACCAAGATCGGGCCGCAGGACATGATGGAGGCGCTGCCGAAGATCGTCTGGCACCTGGACGACCCGGTGGCCGACCCGGCGCTGGTGCCGCTCTACTTCGTGGCGAAGAAGGCCGCCGAGCACGTCACGGTGGTGCTCTCCGGCGAGGGCGCCGACGAGTTCTTCGGCGGCTACACGATCTACCGCGAGCCACTCTCGCTGAGCGGCGTCAACGGCCTGCCCGGCGGCGTGCAGAAGGGGCTGCGGGCGGTCTCCAAGGCCATTCCGCAGGGGGTCAAGGGCAAGAGCTTCCTGGAGCGCGGCACCACCCCGATCGAGCAGCGCTACTACGGCAACGCCCGGATGTTCACCGAGGAGGAGAAGCAGCACCTGCTGCGCCGCTACGACCCCTCGGTGCGCTACACCGACGTCACCGCGCCGATCTACGCCGAGTGCACCGAGCTGGACGACGTCACCAAGATGCAGTACGTCGACCTCTACACCTGGCTGCGCGGCGACATCCTGGTCAAGGCCGACCGGATCTCGATGGCCCACTCGCTAGAGGTCCGGGTGCCCTTCCTGGACCGCGAGGTCTTCGACGTGGCGGCGAAGATCCCGGTGGACCTCAAGCTGCCGCCCCGCTCCGACGCCACCAAGTACGCCATGCGCCAGGCGTTGCAGGGCGTGGTGCCGCCGGCCATCGTCAACCGCCGCAAGCTCGGCTTCCCGACCCCCACCCGGGTCTGGCTGCGCGGCGAGATGTACGAGTGGGCCCGGCACGTGCTGGCCACCTCCGGCGCCGGCGACCTGCTCGACCTGTCGTACGCGCTGCGGCTGCTCGAGGAGCACAAGCGGGAGGAGGCCGACCACTCCCGCAAGGTGTGGACGGTGCTGATCTTCTGCGTCTGGCACGCCATCTTCGTCGCCAAGACCCTCGACCCGGGCATCCAGCGCAACCAGTCCGCCCTGCTCACCAAGCCCGTCGTCGGCTCCATGGTCCGCTGACCCCGACCGTCCCCGCCCCCGCGCCGGCGCCCACGCCGGCCTCGCGTTGATCATGAGGTTTGCGTCACCGGGATCGCTCCCGGATGACGCAAACCTCATGATCGTTTCAGCGGGGCCGGGCGGCCGGGTGGGTGGGTCAGCGGCCGGTGCAGGTGACGGTGGGGAGGGTGTTGGTGCCGGTGGTGGTGGCGAGGAAGCCGAAGGTCGTGGTGCCCTCCGGGGCGATCGTGCCGTTCCAGGAGAGGTTGCTCGCCGTCACCGACGCCCCGGACGTGGTCTGCGACGCGTTCCAGACCTGACTGATCGACTGGCCGCTGGGCCAGGTCCAGTTCGCCGTCCACCCGGACCAGGTCGACGTGGTGTGGTTCATGATCATCACTTCGCCCTGGAACCCGCCCTGCCAGGAGTTGACCACCTTGTAGACCGCCATGCAGTCGCCGCTGTGCGGCGGCGGGGTGGTCGGGTTCGGCGGGGGAGTGGTCGGGTTCGGCGGCGGCGTGGTCGGGTTCGGGGGCGGGGTGCCACCCGGTCCGACGCCGGTCACCTCACCGTTGCCGCCGTCGAAGGTGACGTCCGAGCAGCCGAAGAAGTTCTCCTGGCTGTCCGAGCGGACCCAGCGGGAGTAGATGATGTGCCGCCCGCTCTTGCCGGTCGGCAGGTTGCCGCTGAAGTAGTAGTGCCCGTCGTTGGTGCCGACCGCGCCGCGCTGCGGCGGGTTGGTCACCGTCAGGAACGGCTGCTCCTCCAGGTCGCTCCAGGCCAGCGGCCGGGTCGGGCTCCAGCTGTCCTTGGTCACGTAGAAGTAGAACGTGCCCGGGTGGTGGGCCCAGTTGCTGTAACGGAACTCCATCCGCGCCCCGGCGGTCAGGTGGGTCAGCGGCCAGTCGGTGCGGGCCAGGTCGTAGCCGCGGAAACCGGTGTTGCCGCCGCTGCACAGCTGTCCGTCCGGGATGAAGCCGACGGTCCGGCCGCCCGCGTCCGAGCGGAGCACGCTGAACCAGTTGTAGAGCGAGTTGGCGCCGCTCTGCGCGACCGCGGCGGAGCAGGCGGGGTTGTTCGGCCGGATCTCGCCGGTGGCGGTGAGTCCGTCCTTCCAGCACAGGAACGTCCGGCTGCCCGGGGTCATCGCGGCGCCGTGCGCGGCGGCCGGATCGGGGCCGCTGACCAGCGCGACGGCCCCCACGAGGAGGGTCGCGGCCGCGGTGAGCAACGCGGCCGTACGGGAACGGTGGGACACGGGTTCTCCTGACTCGCGGGGCGTGCCGCCCGAGCCGCCCCGCCGGGAAACGCGCGGGTGGCGGTGGCCGCCCCACAGCGACGAGCGGATACGACGATCGCGGCAACGTGCCCCGGCCGGCGGGACGCGCGCCGTCAACGGCCCGCCCGGCGGGCCGACGCCCTCGCGAAGGAACCCGGCAGCCGGCGGCGCGGCAGCCCCCGCACCGCCCGGCATGCGTCATCCCACCACGCGGGGGACCGCAACGCAATAGCCGTCTCTCGATGTGTCAATCGACAGTCAGAGCAGCTTCTCCAGCGTGATCGGCAGCTCGTACTGGCGGCGGCCGGTGGCGTGGTGGACGGCGTTGGCGATGGCGGCGCCCGCGCCCACCACGCCGATCTCGCCCACCCCCTTCATCCCGAGCGGGTTCACCGCGTCGTCGCGCACCTCGACGGTGTCCACCACGACGTCCGGCGCGTCCGCGTTGACCGGCACCAGGTAGTCGGCGAGGCTGGCGTTGGCCCAGCGCCCCAGCCCCGGATCCATCCGGGTGACCTCCAGCAGCGCCTGGCCCAGCCCCCAGAGCATCCCGCCCATCAGCTGGCTGTGCGCCGTCTTGCGGTTGAGCACCCGGCCGGGCGCGAACACCCCGACCATCCGGCGTACCCGGACCACGCCGAGGTCGGCGTCCACCGCCACCTCGGCCATCTGCGCGCCGAAGGTGTGCACCCCGTACTCGGCGTCCTGCGGCGGCGGGTCCCAGCTGCCGAGCACCTCCACGTCCGGGGTCAGGGTGCGGTGCAGCAGGTCGGCGTACGTTTCACCGACGTCGGGACGGTCGCAGAGCACCATCTTGCCGTCGTGCACCTCCACCCGGGCCGGGTCGGCGCCGCGCAGCGGCGAGTGGTCGTCGGCCACCGCGCGCCGGATCAGCTGGTCGCGCAGCTGGGTCGCCGCCACGTGTACGGCGCAACCGACCGCGCTGGTGCCGGCCGAGCCCACCGCGGCGGTGATGTTCGGCAGGTCGCTGCTGCCGCCCACGAACCGGACCCGCTCCACCGGGATGCCCAGCGCGTCCGCGGCGACCTGCGTCATCGCGGTGAAGACCCCGGTGCCGAACTCCGAAACACCGGCCTCGACCACCGCCGTGCCGTCGTTGTAGAGGCGGGCCCGGGCCCGCTGCGGGTTCACCGGCTGGGTCACCGGGTAGAGCGCGCTGGCCATGCCGGTGCCGATCAGCCACTGCCCCTCCCGGCGGGAGCCGGGCCGGGGGCCGCGGTCGCGCCAGCCGAACAGCTCGGCCGCCCGCTCGTAGCACTCCTTGAGCCCGCTGCTGGACCAGGGCTTGCCGCTCTCCGGATCGGTCTCCGAGTAGTTGCGCAGCCGCAACTCCAGCGGGTCGACGCCGATCCGCTCGGCCAGCTCGTCCATCGCGCACTCCAGCGCGACCATTCCGGTCGCCTCGCCCGGGCGCGCATGAAGGTCGGGGTGACGGTGTTGCCCCGGACCAGGTGGTAGATGCCCTCGTAGTTCGGGCTGGTGTACGCCACCGACGGGCTCTGCAACGACGGCTCGGCCCAGTCGTCGAACGGTGAGGTGAGGGAGATCTTGTGGTGCCGCAGGGCGGTGATCCGCCCGTCGGCGCGGGCGCCGAGCGTGATCCGCTGCTCCTGCTCCTCGCGGTGCCCGCAGGAGGTGAACATCTGCTCCCGGGTGAGCACCAGCCGCACCGGCCGGCCCACCTGCCGGGCGGCCAGCGCGGCCAGCGCCGGGTGGTGCCAGACCATCGCCTTGGAGCCGAAGCTGCCGCCCACGGCGTGGCTGACCACCCGGATCGAGATCGGAGGGAGGCCGAGCAGCTCGGCGAGGGTGAACTGGACGGCGTTCGGCCCCTGGGTCGAGTCGTAGACGGTCAGCCGGTCGACGTCCTCCCAGACCGCCGTGCTGGCCGAGGGCTCGATCGGGTTGTGGTGGTTGGGCGCGAACCGGTAGGTGGCATCGACGCACACCTCCGCCTCGGCCAGCGCCTTCGCCACGTCGCCCCGGGACGCCTGTCCGGGCAGTAGACCGCCGAAGATCCGCTCCGGCACGTACGCCCGGTCGCGGCCCTGGTCGAGCAGGGTGGTGGCGGGCGTCGGGGCGTACTCGACCCGGATCAGGGTGCCGGCGTGGTCGGCGCGCTCGATGGTATCGGCGACCACGACCGCGATCGGCTGCCCGCCGTAGTGGACGGTCTCGTCCTGCATCGGGAAGAAGGTCTGCCCGGGCGCGGCGAGCCCGGCCAGCGACGGCAGCAGTCGCGGCACGTTGGCGACCCGGCCCAGGTTGCGGTGGGTGAGCACGGCCAGCACGCCCTCGGCCCGCTCCGCCTCGCTGGTGTCGATCGCGGTGATCCGGCCGCTGGCGATCTTCGCGTTCACCAGCACCGCGTGGGCCAGGTTGGGCACCGGGACCTCGGCCGAGTACCGCGACTCGCCGCGTACCTTGTAGCGGCCGTCCACGCGGTTCAGGGTGGCGCCGATCGCCGGGCTCATGCCGGTCCCTCCCGCTCCGCCAGCTCCGTTAGCGCGCGGACGATGGTCCGCCGGGCCAGCTCGATCTTGAAGGCGTTCATCCCGTGCGGTACCGCCGACGCGAGCTCGGCCTCGGCCGCGCGGGCGTACGACTCGGCGGTCGCCGGCGCCCCGTCGAGCACCCGCTCGGCCGCCCGCGCCCGCCACGGTTTGGTGGCCACCCCGCCGAGGGCCAACCGGATCTCCGCGATCCGGCCGCCGACCACCGACATGGCCGCGGCGACCGCGACGAGCGCGAACTCGTACGACTCGCGGTCCCGGATCTTGGTGTACCGGGAGCGGGCGGCGACGGGCAGCGGCGGCAGGTCGATGCCGGTCACCAGCTCGCCGTGGGCCAGCGGGTGCTCCCGCTCGGGCGTCCGGTCGGGGAGCAGGAAGAAGTCGTCGATCGGGATGCTGCGCGGCCCGGCTGGTCCCTCGGTCCGCACCACCGCGTCCAGCGCGACCAGCGCCACCGCGAGGTCGGACGGGTGGGTGGCGATGCAGCAGTCACTGGTGCCGAGCACCGCGTGCCCCCGGTTGACCCCGTCCAGCGCGCCGCACCCGGTGCCGGGGGCACGCTTGTTGCAGGCCGCCTCGGTGTCGCGGAAGTAGGTGCACCGCACCCGCTGCATGAGGTTGCCGGCGACGGTGGCCATGTGGCGCAGCTGGGGAGAGGCGCCGAGCAGCAGTGACTCGGACACCATCGGGTAGCGCTCGCGCACCGCCGGCTCCTCGGCCACGTCGCTCATCCGGGCCAGCCCGCCGAGCCGCAGCCCCCCGCCGGGCAACTCCTCGACCCGGTTCAACGGCAGGTCGTTGATGTCGACCAGGCGGCGGGGCTGCTCGACGTAGATGCGCAGCAGGTCGACCTGGGTGGTGCCGCCGGCCAGGAAGGCGCTCTCCGGGTCAGCGGCGACGGTGCCGATCGCGGTGCCGACGTCGGCGACCCGGGAGTAGCTAATGGGACGCACCGCTGCCCCCATGCTCGTCCCGGACTCGCCGGATCGCCGCGCGGATGTGCGGGTACGCCGCGCAGCGGCAGATGTTGCCGCTCATGTACTCGCCGATCTCGGTGTCGTCGCCGGCGTGGCCTTCGGCCAGCAGCGCCACCGCCGACATGATCTGACCCGGCGTGCAGTAGCCGCACTGGAAGGCGTCGCAGTCCAGGAAGGCCTGCTGCATCGGGTGCAGCGGGTCGCCGTGGGAGAGACCCTCGATCGTGGTCACCTCGCGGTGCTCGCAGCTGATCGCGAGCGTCAGGCAGGCCAGCACCCGCCGCCGGTCCACCCAGACCGTGCAGGCGCCGCAGGCACCCTGGTTGCAGCCCTTCTTCGTCCCGGTCAGGTCCAGCCGGTCCCGGAGGGCGTCGAGCAGGCTGACCCGCGGCTCAACGGACATCGTCCAGGTCTCCCCGTTCACCCGCACGCGCACCTCGACCTCGCCCGGCCCCCGGACCACCGCGCTGTCCGGGGCCGGCGCGGTCCGGGTCGCCTGGTACGACTTCGCCAACTCGCACCCCCTCATGTCCGGCCCGACCATATATTCCAGATCAGCACGCTTCGAGCGGGATGGCCGGACTTAACCCGTCCGGCGCGCGGACGCCCAAGCGGCGCCGGGACAGGGGGGGGCGGGACGCGTGCGGGACGTCATCGACGAGCTGCACCGCCGCTGGCGGGCCGGCGAGGCGGTCGCCCTGGCCACCGTCGTGGCCACCTGGCGGTCGGCGCCGCAGCCGCCCGGCGCGGCGATGCTGGTGACCGCGGACGGCGCGGTCACCGGCAGCGTCTCCGGCGGCTGCGTCGAGGCCGACCTCTACGAGCGGGCACGCGGGGTGCTCCACACCGGAACGCCGGAGCTGACCCGCTACGGCGTCAGCGACTACGACGCGTTCGCGGTCGGCCTGACCTGCGGCGGGGTGCTGGAGGTCTTCGTCGAGCGGGTCGACGCCGACGGCTTCCCGGAACTCGACGCGGTCGTCGCGGCGCGCCGGGCCGGACGCCCGGCGGCCGTGGTCACCTGCGTCGCGGCGGACGCCGGCGAGCCACCCGGCACGGCGATCCCCGCCGACCCGGCGGGACGGCTGGGCCGGCGGCTGGTGCTCACCGGGGACCGGGTGGTCGGGTCGCTCGGCGGCGACCGGTTGGACGCGGCGGCCGCCGCCGACGCCCGCGGCCTGCTCGCCGCGGGCCGCAGCGGGACGCTCCACTACGGCTACGACGGGCAGCGCCGCGGCAGCGGCGTGAGCCTCTTCGTCGCGGCGTACGCCACCCCACCGCGGATGATCGTGTTCGGCGCCATCGACTTCGCCGCCGCGGTGGCCCGGATCGGCGCCTTCCTCGGCTACCGGGTGACCGTCTGCGACGCCCGGCCGGTCTTCGCCACCGCCCGGCGGTTCCCCGACGCGGACGAGGTGGTGGTCGACTGGCCACACCGGTACCTGCGGGCGGAACTGGACGCGGGCCGGGTCGACGGGCGGACGGTGGTCTGCGTGCTGACCCACGACCCACGCTTCGACGTGCCGGTGCTCGCGCTGGCCCTGCGCCACCCGCTGGCGTACGTCGGGGCGATGGGCTCCCGGCGCACCCACGACGAGCGGCGCAAGCGGCTGCGCGAGGCGGGGGTGAGCCCGGCGCAGCTCGACCGGCTCGCCTCGCCGATCGGGCTGGACCTGGGCGGGCGTACCCCGGAGGAGACCGCGGTGAGCGTGGCCGCGCAGATCGTCGCGGCCCGCTGGGGCGGCACCGGCCGGCCGCTGGCCCAACTGGCCGGCCCGATCCACCACCCGGGATAGGCCGGCCACCGCTCGGTCGGGCCGGCGCCGGTGACGATCGTCCCCGGAACGGTCAGCCGGGCTGCGGCTCGCCCGGGGCGTAGCGCTCGGCGAGGTGCTCCCGGCCCGGCGGCGGCTCGTAGGGCTCCGGCCAGAACTCGGTCACCCCGCTGACCCGCCCGGCGTCGTCCAGGTCGAAGAAGCTCACCGCAGGCAGCTCCGCGCCGTCGACCGTGCAGGTGATCCAGCTGGCCGCCCGGGAGCCCGCGCCGGTCACCCGGGTCACCGTGACGTGCCAGTCGCCCGGGTACTCCTGGTTGAACCGCAGGAGGGCGGACCGGCCGCAGATCCGTTCCCGGGTCTGCGGCAGGTGGTAGACCACGTCGTCGGCGAGCATCGCCGCGAATCGCGGCCAGTCCCGCGCCTCGCACGCGTCCCAGTACGCCAATACCGTGTCTTCGGCGGTCGTCATGCCGCGCACTGTGCCAGCCTGGTGCGACACGATCTCCCGGGCGCGGCGAGAGGGTGCGGGTGGGCCCCGCCACGACGGCGGGGCGGCCCGCGACGACGGAGGGAGCGGGATGGGATACGCGGTGGTGCTCGGCGAGGCGCTGGTCGACCTGCTCGACGCCGAGTGTGACGGGGAGCCGGTCTACCGGCAGGCGATCGGCGGTGGCCCGCTGAACGTGGCGGTCGGCGTGGCCCGGCTCGGCGGGGCGGTGCAGTTCGTCGGGTCGCTCGGTGACGACGTGCTGGCCGGCCGGATCCGCGAATTCCTGGCCGGCGCCGGTGTGGGGGTGGCCGGCGCGGTCACCGTGCCCGCGCCGACCGCGCTGGCGGTGGCCACCTTCGCCGGGCCGGAACCGGACTTCCGCTTCTACGGCGAGCCGCCCTCGTACGGGCTGCTCACCGCGGACGACCTGGACGCGGACCTGGTCGCGGCCGCCGACGTGCTCTACTGCGGCTCGATCGTCCTGCTCCAACCGCCGGTGCTGGCCGCCGCGCGGCGGGCCTGGTCGCTCGCCACCGGGCTGCGGGTCTTCGACCCGAACGTGCGCCCCCGGCTGCTCGCCGGTCCGGCCGCGCTGGCCGGGCTGCGCGAGGTGGTGGCCGAGTTCGCCGCCGGCGCCCACCTGGTCAAGCTCAGCACCGCCGACGCCGCCCTGCTCTACCCCGGCGAGCCGGTCGAGGGGGTGGCGGCCTACCTGCGCGAACTGGGCGCCGCGACCGCGGTGGTCACGCTCGGCGCGGACGGCGCGATCGTCGCCGCCGCCGGTGCCGATCCGGTCCGCGTGCCCGCGCCCAAGGTGCGCGCGGTGGACGCCACCGGGGCCGGCGACTCGGTGATGGCGGCGCTCGTCGCCGACCTGCTGGTCGACGGGGAGCCGGTGGCCCCGGCCGGCTGGCACGAGCGGGTGGCGTTCGCGCTGCGGGTCGCCGGCCTGGTCTGCGAGTCGCCGGGCGGGGCCACCGCGATGCCGACCCGCGCCGAGGTGACCCGCCGCTTCGCCGGCTGACCCGGCGCGGGCTCAGCTCGTGCCGTCGAGTTCGGCGTAGCCGCGGCGGGCGGCGACCAGCGCGGGGCGGGCGCCGAAGGGGGCCTCCGCGGCGACCCGCTCGGGCGGGGCGCCACCGGTGTGCCCGGCCCGGATCAACCAGGCCAGCTCGACCAGCTGCGCGTGCTGGGCGCGGACGAACTCGACGTCCACCGGCTCGCCGTGCCCCGGGACCACGACGGTCGACGGGGTGCTCAGCCGGAGCAGCTCGGCGACCGCGTCCGGCCACTGCAGCGGGTACGACTCCTCGAACGCCGGCGGGCCGCTCTGCTCGACCAGGTCACCGGCGACCAGCACGTTCGCGTCGGGCACGTGCACCAGCAGGTCGGCGGCGCTGTGGCCGCGCCCGGGGTGGCGCAGCAGCACCTCCCGCCTGCCCACGTCGAGGGCGGTCCCGGTGTGCACGGTGTGCGTCGGCGCGAGCAGCACCGTGTCGAGCAGTTCCTCGGCGAGCGCCGGCTGCTCACCGCGGATCTCCTCGTACGCCTCGCGGCGCAGCTGGTCGGGGCGCTCGCGCAGCGCCTCGGCGGCGAGCGCGTGCGCGTACACCGGGCGGGGCGGGTCGGCGGCCAGCGTCGCGTTGCCGAAGCAGTGGTCGAAGTGGTGGTGGGTGTTCACCAGCGTCCACGGGTGCGGGGTGACCGCCCGGGCCGCCGCGGCCAGCTCGGCGGCCTGCCCGGCGGTGGAGAGCGTGTCGACCAGCAGGGCCGCCCCGTCGCCGACGACCAGCGTGACGTTCACCCGCAGCAGTGGCTCGCGGTAGACGTGCACCCGGTCGGCGACCTCGACGAAACGGCCGGTCATGACGCCCGCGAGGCGCGCTCCACGAAGCGCTGCCGGTCGACCAGCACGCGCTCCACCCGACCCTCGGCCACCGGCTCGCCGCCCTCGGTGACGGTGACCTCGAACAGCAGCCGGCGACCGTCGACCTTGGCCAGTCGGGCCTGCGCCACGACCGTCCGGCCGACCGGCGTCGCGGCCAGGTGCTCCAGCTCGACCCGGACCCCGACGGTGGTCGAGCCGGGCTGGATCCGGGTCGCCGTCGCGGCCACCGTCGCCGCCTCGGCCAGCGCGAGCACCCGGGGCGTGCCGAGCACCGGCACGTCGCCGGAGCCGACCGCCTGGGCGGTGTCGGCGTCGGTGACGGTCAACTCCACCCGGGCGGTCAGCCCCGGCGTGAAGGCGTGCTCCGGCTGCTCCTGCATGGACAAAGCCTAGACGAGCCGGCGGTCCGGCGTCCGCCGCCCGGCGGCCCCGGCCGGCTACGCGGCGACCACGCAGAACTGGTTGCCGTCCGGGTCGGCCAGCACGGTCCAGCCGTCGAAGGTGCGCACCTCGGTCGCGCCGAGCCCCCGGATCCGGGCCACCTCGCCGGCCGGGTCGGCGGTGAAGAGGTCCAGGTGCAGCCGGTTCTTGCCGGCCGCGGGCTCGGGGACCAGCTGCACCCACAGGCCGACCCCGGCCTTGGTCGGGTCCTCCAGGTAGTTGCCGCCCGCGTCGGAGGAGGCGAGCTGGTAGCCGGTCACCGCCTGCCAGAAGGCGGTGGCGCGGGGCAGGTCGTTCGTGTCGATGCCGACGTTGCCGATGCGGATGCTCACGATGGGATCCCTCTCTCTAACCAACGTAGGCCGTACGTTAGTTAGGTAACCGGCTACGGTCAATAGCCGGTTAGGATGGGCCCATGGCACCCGACCCCGTCCCCGGCGCCCCGTCGGACGACGACGCGGCGCCCGCCCCGCTCGACCGGATCGAGGCGTTCGTCAACACCCGCAACGAGGACCGGGACGACCTCGGCACGCCGGCGCAACTCGTCGCCTGGCTGCATGCCCGCGGCCTGGTCCCCGCCGGCACCACGGCCACCGCGGCGCAGCTGGACCGGGCCCGGGCGGTCCGGGAGGGAATCCGGGCGCTGATCGCCGAGAACAACGCCGAGCCGGTGGCGAGCCCCCGTCCGGACGGCCTCGACCCGGCCGCCCGGACCGGCCTGGCCGAGCTGAGCCGCGACCTGCCGCTGGTGCTGGACGTCACGGTCAACCCGCCCCGCCTCGTGGCCGCGACCCGGACGCCGGTCGACGCCGCGCTGGCCGGGCTGCTCGCGGTGGTCGCCGAGGCGGTGGCGCTCGGCACCTGGAGCCGGCTCAAGGCGTGCCGGGAACCGAGCTGCCGCTGGGCCTACTACGACCACTCCCGCAACCGGCGGCGCACCTGGTGCTCGATGGAGCTGTGCGGCAACCGGGCCAAGGCGCGCGCCGCCCACCACCGCCGCACCGCCCCGCGACGCTGAGCCCGCCCCGAGGTGGTCCGCGTCGGTCGATCCCGATCCCGCCGTTAACCTTGACCGCGATGGCCGTCGTGACTGACCCCCAGCCCCCCGCCCCGACCGACCCGCCCGCGTCGCCCGACGGCGGGCGCCGCCGCGTGGTCGCGATGACCGCCTGGGGGGTGGCCTTCGTCGCCGGCTGGCTCGCCATCGGCCTGCCGACCGACCCGGCGTACGCGTTCCTCTGGATCTGGGCCGCGACGGTCGCCTGGAACTCCTCCCGGCCGTGGCGCAGCCACCTGCGCTTCGCCCGGGACTGGGTGCCGGTGGTGCTACTGCTCGCGATCTACAACCTGTCCCGCGGGATCGCCGACAACGGCGCCACCCCGCACGCGTACGAGCTGGTCGTCGCCGACCGGTTCATGTTCGGCTGGGCGACCGGTGGTGAGGTGCCCACGGTCTGGCTCCAGCAGCACCTCTACCGGCCCGCGGTGCAGTGGTGGGACGTGCTGGCCAGCTGGGTCTACTTCTCGCACTTCGTGGTGGCGCTGGCCGCCGCGGCGGTGCTCTGGCTGCGCGACCGGGGGCGCTGGGCGGCGTTCATGCGGCGCTGGGGCTTCCTCTGCGCCACCGGCCTGGTCACCTACTTCCTCTATCCGGCCGCCCCGCCCTGGTGGGCGGCGCAGAACGGCCTGCTGGACGAGGTCGCCCGGATCTCCACCCGGGGCTGGAAGGCGTTCGGCATGCACGGCGCCGGCAACCTGCTCAACGCCGGCCAGATCGCCTCCAACCCGGTCGCCGCGATGCCGTCGCTGCACACCGCGTTCGCGCTCTTCGTGGTGCTGTTCTTCCTCCGGCAGACCCGCCGCCGCTGGTGGCCGCTGCTGCTGGCCTACCCGTTGGCGATGACCTTCACCCTGGTCTACTGCGGCGAGCACTACGTCATCGACGTGCTGGTCGGGTGGGCGTACGTGGGGATGACCTTCGTGGCGGTCGGCCTGGCCGAGCGCTGGTGGGCGGCCCGGAAGGCCCGCCGGGCCCCGACGGAGCGCGATCCCGGGCCGATCGAGCCGCCGGCCGGCGCCGAACCACCGGCGGTACCGGCGACGCGCTGACCGGCGATCGCCCGAGCGCTGGCCGTCCCGGTGCCGGACCCGCCCGCCGGGCGGTCCCGGCCCGCCGGGATCAGCCGGCCCGGCGGGCGCCGTGCGCCCGGGCCGTCAGCTCCGCGGCCAGGGCCCACGCCTCGGCCAGGTCCCGGTCGTGGGCGGCCGCGCCCGCCCCGCCGGCGGTGTCCGCGTGCACGGTGGCCAGCCGCAGTCGCCGCTGGATCGGCCCCTGCACCACCCGCACGCTCTGGATCCGGGCGTACGGCACGATCGCCAACTGCCGGGTGAGCAGGCCGGAGCGGACCGCGAAGACCCGTTCGTGCAGGCCGGCGCCGAGCACGCCGCGACTGAGCGGGTTGAGCCAGCGGGCCCGGGGCGGCGGCGGGTGCAGCGGCAACGCGCCGATCCGGACCCCGGGCAGCACCTCGGCGACGATCGCCTCGCCGGTCGGCAGGTCGCCGACCGGGAGCAGCCGGTCCGGCCGGTTGCGGTCGTCGGCCTCTCCGGCGGCGTAGCCGGCCACCTCCAGCCGCAGCCGGAGCCAGCCCCTGACCCGCCAGAGCAGCGGCCAGGTCACCCCGACCGTCTGCACCCGGTGCAGCGGCACCGTCTGCGCGCGGGTCTCCAGCAGCCCGTTGCGCACCCGCAGCGTGTCCTCGTCCCGGGCCAGCCGGAAGTTCCAGTCGTCGAGCACCCGGCGGATCGGCTGCAGCAGCACGCCGGCCATCGCGGTGAGGGTGCTCGCCACCGCGATGAACGACCAGGAGCCCTGGGAGAGGAACTGCACCACCACGAAGGCCAGACCGAACGGCAGGAAGAACGCCTGCGGCGTGAGCAGTTGGCTGACCAGCAGGTCCTCGTTACGCACCGTGTGCAGCGGCCGGCCGGGCGGGATGTCCGGGGCCGGGGTCACCGCCCCCGTCGGCGCCGTGCCCGGGGCCGCCGGGACCGGCCTCGCCGTCCCCGGCGGGACCCGGCCGGCCAGGGCCAGCAGCCGCTGGCGCAGCGCGGCGGCGTCGGCCACGCTCAGGTACGCCAACGGCGCCTCGGTCTTGCCGCCGCCGACCACCTCCAGCCGCAGCTCGGCCAGGCCGGTGAGCTGGGCGAGCAGCGGGCGGACCACCTCGACGGCCTGGAGCCGCTCCAGCGGGATGGCCCGGGTGCGCCGCCAGAGCAGCCCCTCGTACACCCGCAGCTCGCGGCCGACCACGTGGTAGCCGGTGTTGTACCAGCTGACCACCGACAGCACGGTGGCGCCCAGGGCGATCACCACCACCATCGCGACGAACCAGCCGAAGCCCACCCGGGACAGCGTCGACCAGGACAGGCCGGCGATCACCACCACCAGCGACTTGGCGCCGTGCAGCGCCGGGCTCAGCGGATGCAGCCGCTGCCGTGGCTCCACCCCGGCCGGCGGCGGCATCGCGCCCGGTGGCGGGGCGGCGGGACGCGTGCCGGGCAGCTCCGGCCCGGTGGGGGCCCGTTCGGCACGGTACGGCGGGAGGGCCGGACCGGGCTGGTCCGGGGCGCGCCCGACCGGATCGCTCACAGGCCCTCCGCCCGGTCCTCGCCGAGCGCGGTGAGCCGGTCGCGCAGCCGCGACGCCTCGGCCGGGCGCAGCCCGGGCACCCGGGCGTCGCTCGCCGCGGCGGCGGTGTGCAGCTGCACGGTGGCCAGGTCGAACGCCCGCTCCAGCGGGCCGGCGCTGACGTCGACGAACTGCATCCGCGAGTACGGCACGATCGACAGCCGGCGGACCAGCAGCCCGTGCCGGACCAGCAGGTCGTCCTCGCGCTCGGCGTAACCCCAGGCGCGTACCGCCCGGACGATGGCGACGACCCGCAACACGGTGAGCAGCAGCACCGCGCCGAGCGCCGCGCCGAACAGCCAGTGGCCGCTGAGCGCCCAGCCGATGCCGAGCCCGAGCAGGACCAGCCCGCCCACCGTGGCCAGCCGGAGCAGCTCCACCCAGATCAGATCCGTCGAGATGGGCTGCCAGCGGACGGTGTCCGGCCACGGTTCCAGCGGGCCGGCCGCCGGCAGGGGCGATGGGGTCGGGCTGGCCGGTGGCCCGGCGGAGCCGGGCGGCGCGGGCGCCGGCCGGGTGGGCTCGTCACCGCTCACCGCGGGAATCCGTTGTGCAGGCTCACACGTCGAGCGTAGGCGATCCGGCCACCGGTACGACCTCCCGCAGGAAGCCCCGGGCGTCGAGAAAGTCGCCGAGCGTGGCCCGGTGCTCGGCGCAGGCCAGCCAGGTCTTGCGCCGTTCGGCGTCGTGCAGCCGGGGATTGCGCCACCGCAACGCCCACCGCGCCGGGGCGCGACACCCGCGCGCCGAGCAGACCAGCGCGCTGTCGGCGGCCTCGCCAGACGGGGAGGGGGTGCTCATCCAGGCCAGTCTAGGCGGGATGGAAGAGTGAGCGCCGGGCGGCCACGGGGGGAGCCGCCCGGCGACGGGGTGAATCGTACACGCGCCGGGCCGGTCCCGGTAAGCCCGTGATCGGCGATTCGGCGGCCGGGGACGGCGCGGCGAAAATCGGCTTCTCCCGACCTCGGCTCTCAGCCGGGCATGCGAGTCTTGATACGCACCACCCGCGACGACCGACCATGCTGTGGAGGACCGGTGGCCCAGCCGACCACGCCCGACGTACCGACCCCGAACGGGGCGGGCCCGGAGACCCCCGCGCCGGCGACCACGCCGGCCGAGGACGCGACCCTGCTCGAGCGGGCGTTGTTCGAGATCAAACGGGTGATCGTCGGGCAGGACCGGATGGTGGAGCGGATGTTCGTCGCGCTGCTCGCCCGCGGCCACTGCCTGCTGGAGGGGGTGCCCGGCGTGGCCAAGACGCTCGCCGTGGAGACCCTCGCCAAGGTGGTCGGCGGCTCCTTCGCCCGGGTGCAGTTCACCCCCGACCTGGTGCCGGCCGACATCATGGGCACCCGGATCTACCGGCAGTCGAGCGAGAAGTTCGACGTCGAGCTGGGGCCGGTCTTCGTGAATTTCCTGCTCGCCGACGAGATCAACCGGGCGCCGGCCAAGGTGCAGTCGGCGCTGCTGGAGGTGATGAGCGAGCGGCAGGTCTCGATCGGCGGCGAGACGCACCGGGTGCCCAACCCGTTCCTGGTGATGGCGACGCAGAACCCGATCGAGCAGGAGGGGGTCTACCCGCTGCCCGAGGCGCAGCGCGACCGCTTCCTCATGAAGATCCTGGTCGGCTACCCGACCGACGCGGAGGAGCGGGAGATCGTCTACCGGATGGGGGTCGCCCCGCCGGAGCCGACCCCGGTGTTCAGCACCGAGGACCTGATCGCCCTGCAGCGCAAGGCCGACCAGGTCTTCGTGCACAACGCCCTGGTCGACTACGCGGTCCGACTGGTGCTGGCCACCCGGACCCCGGCCGAGCACGGCATGCCGGACGTGGCCCAGTTCATCCAGTACGGCGCCAGCCCACGCGCCTCGCTCGGCCTGGTCCGGGCCACCCGGGCGCTGGCCCTGCTGCGCGGCCGGGACTACGCCCTGCCACAGGACGTGCAGGACATCGCGCCGGACATCCTGCGGCACCGGCTGGTGCTCAGCTACGACGCGCTCGCCGACGACGTGCCGGCCGACCACGTGGTGCACCGGGTGATGTCCACCATTCCGCTGCCCTCGGTCGCGCCCCGGCAGCAGGCGACGCCGACGCCGGCCGCCGCCCCGCCGGGCGCCGGCTGGCCCGGGCAGCGGCCGTGACCTCACCCACCCGTCGACCACCCGGCGCCTCCGCCGACCGCAGCGAGGCCGTGCTGTCCCGGCTGCAACTGCTGGTCACCCGCAAACTCGACGGCCTGCTCCAGGGCGACTACGCCGGGCTGCTGCCCGGGCCCGGCAGCGAGGCGGGGGAGTCCCGCGAGTACCGCCCCGGCGACGACGTACGCCGGATGGACTGGCCGGTCACCGCCCGGACGACGACGGCGCACGTGCGGCGTACGGTCGCCGACCGGGAACTGGAGACGTGGCTCGCGGTGGACCTCTCGGCCAGCCTGGACTTCGGCACCGGGCGGTGGCTCAAGCGGGACGTGGTGGTGGCCGCCGCGGCGGCGATCGCCCACCTCACCGTGCGCGGCGGCAACCGGATCGGCGCGGTGATCGGCAGCGGCGGCGGCGGGCCCGCCCCGGCGGGCCGGTGGCGGGGCGCCCCGCCGGCCGCCGGTCCGGGGGTGTTCACCCGGCTGCCCGCCCGGTCCGGGCGCAAGGAGGCGCAGGGCCTGCTCCGGGCGATCGCCGGCACCGAGATCCGCCCCGGGCGCAGCGACCTCGGCCGGCTGGTCGACATGCTCAACCGCCCGCCCCGCCGGCGGGGCGTCGCGGTGGTCGTCTCCGACTTCCTCGCCCCGCCGGCACAGTGGGTGCGGCCGCTGCGCAAGCTGCGGGTCCGGCACGACGTGCTGGCCGTCGAGGTGGTCGACCCGCGGGAGTTGGAACTGCCTGACGTCGGGGTGCTGCCGGTGGTCGACCCGGAGACCGGTGAGCTGCACGAGGTGCAGACCGCCGACCCGGGGCTGCGGCACCGCTACGCCGCGGCGGCGGCCGCCCAGCGCGCCGAGATCTCCGCCGCGGTGCGCTCCGCCGGCGCCGCCCACCTGCGACTGCGTACCGATCGAGACTGGCTGCTGGACATGGTGCGTTTCGTGGCCGCGCAGCGGCACGCCCGCACCCGGGGGACGACACGATGATCCGTTTTCTGCAACCTTGGTGGCTGCTGGCCGTGCTGCCGGTGCTCGCCCTGGCCGCATTCTACGTCTGGCGGCAACTGCACCGGCGGGCGTACGCCATGCGGTTCACCAACGTCGACCTGCTGCGCACCCTCGCCCCGCAGGGGCTGGGCTGGCGGCGGCACGTGCCGGCCACCGCGTTCCTGCTCTGCCTGCTGGTGCTGGCCACCGCGCTGGCCCGGCCGGCGGTGGACACCAAGCAGCCGCTGGAACGGGCGACCGTCATGCTCGCCATCGACGTCTCGCTCTCCATGCAGGCCGACGACGTGGCGCCGAACCGGCTGGAGGCGGCTCAGGAGGCGGCCAAGCAGTTCGTCGGCGAACTGCCGGAGACCTACAACCTCGGGCTGGTCTCCTTCGCCAAGGCGGCGAACGTGCTGGTCGCGCCGACCAAGGACCGGGACGCGGTGACCAGCGCGATCGACGGCCTGGTGCTGGCCGAGGCGACCGCGACCGGCGAGGCCGTCTTCACCTGCCTGGAGGCGATCCGCTCGGTGCCCGCCGACGGCGCCGCCGGGATCCCGCCGGCGCGCATCGTGCTGCTCTCCGACGGGTTTCGCACCTCCGGCCGGTCCGTGGAGGAGGCGGCCGCCGCGGCGCAGGCGGCCAACGTGCCGGTCTCGACCATCGCCTTCGGCACCGACGCCGGCCAGGTCGACATCGGCGGTCAGCTCCAGCGGGTGCCGGTGGACCGGCTCGCCCTGGCGGAGCTGGCGGAGACCACCGAGGGCTACTTCTACGAGGCGGCCTCGGTGAGCGAGCTGAAGCAGGTCTACCAGGACATGGGCAGCTCGATCGGATTCCGGACCCAGCCCCGGGAGATCACCCAGTGGTACGCCGGGGTGGCCCTGCTGCTCGCCCTCTGCGCGGGGGCGCTGAGCCTGCTCTGGTCCTCCCGGATGCTCTGACCGGCGGCGCCGGCCGGGCGGCCGGTGCGGGTCAGTGACCCGCGCCGGCCAGTACGAAGACGACGGCGACCCAGACGGCGGCGAGGGTGAAGCCCAGCGGGGCGAGGTATCGGCTCATGGACAGCTCCGGGTGGCGACTGGACGGTCCGGGCGCGGGGCGGGGACCGCGAGGGGTGGATCAGGACGCGCACACAGGACGTCGTGGCCGGGCGGCTCCCGGCGCGCCGGCCCGGTGGGCGGCGCGGCACGACCGCCCCGGCGGATCGCCGGGGAGCGGGCGGTGCGGGGAGCGGGATCGGGTCAGCTCAGCTGTTCAGCCGTGGCTCAGCGGAGCGGACGTCCGGCCCGGCCACGACTGGGAGGATCGCTATCTCGCACAGCGATCACCTCCTGGCGGTCGGCGGGGCCCGGAACGCGGGCCGCACGAGGGCCCGCAAACGCAGATCATCGTACACCCGCCGACGGGTGCGTCCGCACTCAGCCGACCGGTCGGGCGACCCCGTCCATCGGTGGGCGTTCCGCCCGGCGAGCGGTCGTCGGGTGGCCGTCCGGCCGGCCGCGCACCAGCACCAGCAGCACGGCGGCCAGCACCAGCAGCCAGCAGAGCCGGGCCACCAGCCAGCCGGGGCCGTCCGGCACGGTGTGCAGGCCGGGCAGGGCGACGCCGGTGCGGGCGGCCAGCACGGTGACCCCGACCAGCACCGGTTGGTGCCAGAGGTAGACGCGCACCGCGTGGCGGTTGACCAGGCCGACCGCCCGCCCGGCGCGGGGCCGGGTGGTCAGCCGCTCCAGCACCGGCCGGGCCAGCAGCCCCGCCCCGACCTGCGCCGCCGCCAGGGCGACCGCCAGCAGCGACGGCGGGTGCAGGTTGGACACCCCGGCACCGGGCACCCCGACCGCGCTGACCGGGTAGCCGAGCGCCACCAGCGCGGCCAGCCCGGCCGCCCCGGCGCCGGCCAGCCCGAGCGCGACCCGCCGCCCGGCGAGCCGGCCGTCGGCATGCGCCAGCCCCAGCAGGTAGGGCACCGCCCAGGCGGCCAGCACGGCGACCGGCAGCCGGCCGGGGACCTGCGGGAGCAGCCGGCCGGCCAGGTCGGCTACGGCCACCGCGGTCACCGCCGGCGCGGCGCAGCGCAGCGGACCCCACCGGCGTACGGCGGCGCGGAGCGGGGCGGTCAACGCCACCAGGGCGAGCAGCGGCAGCAGGAACCACAATGGACTGACCGCCAGCGTCAGCGCCACCGACAGCGTGCCGTCCGGGGTGCCGAGCACGGTGGCGGCCAGCAGCACCGCCGCCCCGGTGCCGAGCAGCGCCACGGCCGGCAGCACCAACCGACGCAGCCGGCGGGCGAGCCAGGCCCGGCCGGTCGGCTGCCGGGCCGCCGAGCGGGCCGAGGCGTACCCGGCGGCGAAGAAGAACAGCCCGAGCGTCTGCAGCAGCCAACTCGCCGGCGCCAGGGACGGCATCGCGGCCAGCGGGCTGGCCTGGGTCAGCGCGCCGTCCGGGGCGAGCACCAGGCCGGTGACCAGCCAGTGCCCGAGCACCACCCCGCCCACCGCGTACGCCCGCAGCGCGTCGACCGCGCGGTCCCGGCTCACCGGGCCGGCCCGCTCGTCGCCACCGGACCGCCGGCGGTGCCGGTGAGCACCACCGACGCGACCGCACCCAGGGTGACGCCGCCTGGGGTCAGGTACCGGTCGTGCCCGGTCACCCCGTCGACCGGCAGCGGCCGGGCGCCGAAGGCCGGGTCGGCCGGCCGGATTCCGTGCCCCAGCCCGGGCAACCGCAGCGGCGGCACCCGGCGGATCCAGTCCGTCGCCGCTTCGGCCGCCCAGACCCGTACGCCGCCGAGCTGGCCCGCCCGGTCCACCCCGGCGCCGATTCCGCCGAGGGTCACCACGTCGGTCACCTGCGCCGGTGCCCGGACCGCGGCCAGGCCGACGACCAGTGCGCCGTAGCTGTGCCCGACCAGGGTGACCCGGGCCCGTGGCCGCCGCGCGGACAGCTCGGCCAGCAGGTCGGACAGGGCGTCGGCGCCGTGCCGGGCGGCGGCCGTCCCGGCCGCCGTGAGCACCCCGTCCGGCGGGTCGTAGCCGAGCCAGGCGAGCACGGCGACCCGGGCACCGGGATCGGCCGACCGCAGCGCGGCGTGCAGGTCGGCGGCCTGCCGGGCGGGCGCCCGCCGGGCCACCCCGCCCAGCCCCCGGTCGAAGTCGCGCAGCGTGCCGCCCACTCCGGGCACCAGCACCGCGATCCGGTCCGCGGTGGCCAGGTCGCCGACCACCTCGACGGCGAGCCCGTCGCCGCGCGGGTCGAAGGCCAGGAACCGCCGGCCCCGGTCCGGCCAACCGGCGTACGGCGGTCCCGCCGCCCGCAGCGCCGCCGCGGTGGCCGGATACTCCTCGACGAACCCGGCCGGGGCCACCGGGGCGGGCCGGCCCGGCAGCACCACCCCGGCGCCGAGCAACCCGGCCAGCGCGACCTGCACCACACCTCTGCACCGCATCACCGTGCTCTCTCCGTCGTCGTCACGGTGGGAGCGTGCGGTGCCGGCCGTCGCCCGGGCGTCACCCCGGGGAGCCGTTGTCGGCCTGCCACCGGGGAGCTACTCGCCGGCGGCCACCAGACCCGTCTCGTACGCCAGCACCACGGCCTGCGCCCGGTCGCGCAGGCGCAGCTTGGCCAGGATCCGGCCGACGTGCGTCTTCACGGTCTGCTCGGCGACCACCAGGTCGGCGGCGATCTCGGCGTTCGACCGGCCGCGGGCGATCAGCCGCAGCACCTGGGTCTCCCGCGGGGTCAGCGCGGCCAGGTCGGTGGGGCGGGGGCGGCGCCGCTCCGGCCGGGCCGCGAACTCGGCGATCAGCCGGCGGGTGACCGCCGGGGCGAGCAGCGCGTCGCCGGCCGCCACCACCCGCACGGCGTGCACCAGGTCGGCCGCCGGGGCGTCCTTGAGCAGGAAACCGCTCGCCCCGGCGTGCAGCGCCTCGTAGACGTAGTCGTCCAGGTCGAAGGTGGTCAGGATGAGCACCCGGGGGCGGTCCGCCGGCCGGTCTCCGAGCAGCTTCCGGGTGGCCGCCAGCCCGTCCAGCACCGGCATCCGCACGTCCATCAGCACCACGTCGGGATCGAGCCGGCGGGCCGCCTCGACCGCCTGCGCCCCGTCGGCGGCGTCGCCGACCACGAGCAGGTCCGGCTGGGCGGCCAGCAGCGCGCCGAAGCCCTGCCGGACCATCGCCTGGTCGTCGGCGATCAGCACCCGGATCATCCCGTCCCGTCCTCCCCCTCGCAGGGCAGCAGCGCGTCCACCGCGTACCCGCCGCCGTCGGTCGGCCCGGCGGTGAACGTACCGCCCAGGGAGACGGCCCGTTCCCGCATGCCGGTCAGCCCGTGCCCGGCCCGACCGCCGCCGTCGACGGGGGGACCGCCCCGGTCGTTCTCCACCCGTACCGCCAGCGCCCCGTCCTCCCCCCGGAGCGTCACCCGCACCGCGGCGCCGGCCGCGTGCCGGGCCGCGTTGGCCAGCGCCTCCTGCACGATCCGGTACGCGGCCAGCCCGACCGGTGCCGGCGGGTCGGCGGGGACGTCGGTGTGCGCGCTCACCGTCATGCCGGCCCGCCGGGCGGCCTCGACCAGGGCCGGCACGTCCGCCAGGCCGGGCTGCGGCGTGGTGGCCGGATCCTCCGACTCGCTGCGCAGCACGCCGAGCAGCCGGCGCATGTCGGTGAGCGCGGCCCGGGCGGCGCCGGCGATGGCGGTGAACTCGGCGTGCGCGGGTTCCGGCACCGCCTCCAGCCGGTACGGGGCGGTCTCCGCCCGTACCGCGATCATCGACATGTGGTGGGCGACCACGTCGTGCAGTTCCCGGGCGATCCGGGTGCGTTCCTCCAGCACCGCCCGGCGGGCCTGCTCCAGCTCGCTTCGCTCGGCCTGTTCGACCAGCGCCCGGCGGGTGAGCACGTTGCGCCGCACCAGGTCGCCGAGGAGGAGCAGCACGACGAAGAGCAGGATGATGCCGACCTGGTTGCGCGGCGCGACGAAGATCCAGACCGGGATGACGCTGAACAGCCCGATCCAGGCCAGCACGGCGCGGTCGACCCGCGTGGCCACAAGGGTCAGCACGACGAGGATGACGAGGATCTGGGTGGGGCTCCACGGCCAGTCGTCCGTCGGTCGCCGATTGAAGGTGCCGAACAACTGCCCGACGAACATGATCCGCCAGGCCCACAGCGGTCGGACCAGCAGGATCGGCAGCGGCGCGACGGTGAGCATCGCGATCAGCCAGGCGGTGGCGACGGGCAGTTTCCGTGAGTCGATCAGGAACGCCGCGGTGATCAGGGTCAGCCCGACGAGCGCCAGCAGCCCGACCGTCGGCGCGACGGCGGCGGTTCGGGGCCAGCGGTCCAGCGGTGGCCGGAACGCTGGGTAGTCCGGCCCTGCCGCGACGCGGCGGAGGGCGGCCCGGGCGGCACGGACGGGACTGCGGTCCATCCCCGGCAGGGTAGTTCGGCGGTGCGCTCCGGTCGTGCTCCCGCAGGCTGATCCAGCGCGTCGTACCTCGGTATGACGTCGGGCGGGTTAGTGATTACCGTGCGGTAACGCCTAGTCTCCAAGCCGCACGATCTTCGGAGAGGAACCCACCGTGGCTCGAACAGTGCTGGTTACCGGAGGTAACCGAGGGATCGGCCTGGCCATCGCGCAGGCCTTCGCCAAGCAGGGCGACCGGGTGGCCGTGACGCACCGCAGCGGCGAGCCGCCGGCGGGGCTGTTCGGGGTCCGGTGCGACATCACCGACTCCGCCTCGGTCGACGCCGCCTTCACCGCCGTCGAGGCCGAGCTGGGGCCGGTCGAGGTGCTGGTCTCCAACGCCGGCATCACCGACGACACGCTGCTGCTGCGGATGTCCGAGGAGCAGTTCACCGCCGTGCTGGACACCAACCTGACCGGCGCGTACCGGTGCGCCAAGCGGGCGGCGGGGAAGATGCTCCGGGCCAGGTGGGGCCGGATGATCTTCATCTCCTCGGTGGTCGGCCTCGCCGGCGGCGCCGGCCAGGTCAACTACGCCGCCAGCAAGGCCGGCCTGGTCGGCGTGGCCCGCTCGATCACCCGCGAACTGGGCAGCCGCAACATCACCGCGAACGTGGTGGCGCCCGGCTTCATCGACACGGACATGACCGCCGTGCTGTCCGACGAGCGCAAGGCGGAGATCCGCAAGTCGATCCCGGCGGGCCGGATGGCCAGCCCGGACGAGGTCGCCGCGGTGGTCACCTGGCTGGCCGGGGACGGCGCCGGCTACATCTCCGGCGCGGTGATCCCGGTCGACGGCGGCCTCGGCATGGGTCACTGAGCACCGGTCACTCGAGAAAGTACGGAGGAACCCCTGTATGTCCGGACTGCTGGCCGGTAAGCGGCTGCTCGTCACCGGCGTGATCACCGACGCCTCGATCGCCTTCTCGGTGGCGAAGCTCGCCCAGGAGAACGGCGCGCAGGTCGTGCTCACCGGCTTCGGCCGGCTCTCCCTGGTGGAGCGGATCGCTAAGCGGCTGCCCGAGCCGGCTCCGGTGATCGAGCTGGACGTCACCAACGCCGAGCACCTCGCCGGGCTCGCCGACAAGGTGCGCGAGCACGTCGACGGCCTGGACGGGGTGGTCCACTCGATCGGGTTCGCCCCGCAGAGCTGCCTCGGCGGCGGCTTTCTCGACGCGCCGTGGGAGGACGTGGCCACCGCGCTCCAGGTCTCCACGTACTCGTACAAGTCGCTCGCGATGGCGGCGCTGCCGCTGATGTCCGCCGGCAGCGCGGTGGTCGGCCTGACCTTCGACGCGACCAAGGCGTGGCCGGTCTACGACTGGATGGGCGTGGCCAAGGCCGGGCTGGAGTCCGCCTCCCGCTACCTCGCGCTGCACCTGGGCAAGCAGGGCATCCGCAGCAACCTGGTCGCCGCCGGGCCGCTGCGCACCATGGCCGCGAAGTCGATCCCCGGCTTCGAGCAGTTCGAGGACGCCTGGGCCGAGCGCGCGCCGCTGGGCTGGGACCTCACCGACCAGGAGCCGACCGCCCGGGCCTGCCTGGCGCTGCTCTCCGACTGGTTCCCGGCCACCACCGGCGAGATCGTGCACGTCGACGGCGGCTACCACGCCCTCGGCGCCTGAGCCGCACCGGCCGGCGCACCGGGAAGTCCCGGGGCGCCGGCCGGCGTGGGTCGCCCGGCTCACGCATCCCGGGGGCCTCGCCGGGCCCGCGCGGGCGGCGGGGAAGAATGGAGCCATGGCGTACGACGCGGTGGTGCTGGTGTCCTTCGGCGGCCCGGAGCGGCCGGAGGACGTGATGCCGTTCCTGCAGAACGTGACCCGCGGGCGGGGCGTGCCGCCGGAGCGGCTGGCCGAGGTCGCCGAGCACTACCAGCACTTCGGCGGCGTCTCCCCGATCAACCAGCAGAGCCGCGACCTGCTCGCCGCGATCCGGGCCGACTTCGCCGCCCACGGCCTCGACCTGCCGGTCTACTGGGGCAACCGCAACTGGCACCCGATGCTCGCCGACACCGTCACGCAGATGCGCGACGACGGGGTGACCCGGGCGCTCGCTTTCGTCACCAGCGCCTTCGGCGGCTACTCCTCCTGCCGGCAGTACCAGGAGGACATCGCCGCCGCCCGGGCCGCGGTCGGCCCGGACGCCCCGCTGATCGACAAGCTCCGCCAGTTCTGGGACCATCCCGGCTTCGTCGAGCCGCACGCCGACGCGGTCCGGGCCGCCCTGGCCCAGCTCGACCCGGCGAAGCGGGACAGCACCCGGCTGGTCTTCACCGCCCACTCCGTGCCGACCTCGATGGCGGCCAACGCCGGCCCGCACGGCGGCCGGTACGAGGCGCAGTTGCACGAGACCGCCCGCCTTGTCGCCGCCGCGGCTGCTCCGGACGTCCCCTGGGACCTGGTCTGGCAGAGCCGCTCCGGCCCGCCGCAGGTGCCCTGGCTGGAGCCGGACGTCAACGACCATCTCGCCGCGCTCGCCGCCGCCGGCACCACCGGCGTGGTGGTCAGCCCGATCGGGTTCGTCTCCGACCACCTGGAGGTGGTGTGGGACCTGGACACCGAGGCGCGCCAGACGGCCAAGCAGCACGGCCTGGACTTCGTCCGGGCCGGCACCCCGGGCACCGATCCCCGGTTCGTGGCGATGGTGCGCGAACTGGTCCTGGAGCGGACCGAGCCGGACGCGACCACCCGGCGCCGGCGCCTCGGCGAGCTGCCGATGTGGGACACCTGCCCGACGGTGTGCTGCGTGCCCACGCGCCGCCCCTCCTGACCCCGGCGGACCGATCCGCCCCGACTACCCAGGGACGAGGCATGATGCACGAGCGTAGGACCGTGGAGAGCTGGCTGACCGACATGGACGGCGTGCTGGTGCACGAGGGCCAGCCGGTGCCCGGCGCGCCGGAGTTCATCAAGAAGCTGCGGACCTCCGGCAAGCCCTTCCTGGTGCTCACCAACAACTCCATCTACACGCCCCGGGACCTGCGGGCCCGGCTCGGCCGGATGGGACTCGACGTGCCGGAGGAGGCGATCTGGTCGTCCGCGCTGGCCACCGCACAGTTCCTCGCCGACCAGCGGCCCGGCGGCACCGCGTACGTGATCGGGGAGGCCGGGCTGACCACGGCGCTGCACGCGGTCGGCTACGTGCTGTCCGACTTCGCGCCGGACTACGTGGTGCTGGGGGAGACCCGCACCTACAGCTTCGAGGCGATTACCAAGGCGATCCGGCTGATCAACGACGGGGCCCGGTTCATCTGCACCAACCCGGACGCGACCGGCCCCTCGGTGGAGGGGGCGCTGCCGGCCGCCGGCTCGGTCGCCGCGATGATCTCCAAGGCGACCGGGGTGGAGCCGTACTTCGTCGGCAAGCCGAACCCGATGATGATGCGCTCGGCGCTGAACACCATCGACGCGCACTCCGAGTCGACGGCGATGATCGGCGACCGGATGGACACCGACATCCTCTGCGGCCTGGAGGCCGGGCTGGAGACCATCCTGGTGCTGACCGGGATCAGCACCCGCGCGGAGGCGGAGCGCTACCCGTACCGGCCGTCGCGGATCGTCGACTCCGTCGCCGACCTGCTCGACGAGGTCTGACCGGCGGTCGCGCGGTCAGCGCCCGCGCCGCCCGTACTGGCGGAGCAGCGCGGTGACCGCCCAGCCCACGAAGAGCACCTCGATCGCGGCCAGGGTCCCGGTGAGCGCGGTCTCGACCACAGGGTGCCTCCCGTCAGGGGCGCAGCGGGGCGTTGCAGGCGGCCACCAGCGCCTGCCGGCAGGCGGCGGTGAGCGGCCGCAGCGCGGCGTCGCGCTGCTGGGCCTCGTAGTTGTTGATCGCTCCACCCGGCGCGGCGTGCCCGGCCAGCGCGAGCACCCGGTCCAGCACGGCGGCCCGGGCGAAGAGCCGGCGGGCCCGCGGGTCGAACCCGGGCGGCAGGTCGGTGGTGCCGTCCGGCCGGCGCAGCGCCTCCAGCGCCCCGGCCAGCTCGGGCCGCCACTGGGCCACGTCCAGCCGGGTCAGCGCCGCGGTGGTCTCGGCCAGCGCGGCGGCCAGCTCCGCCTCGGCCTCGGCCGCGCCGGGCAGCGCCAGGGAGGCCGCCGGCGCGTTCGCCGGCAGCGGATAGACCCGCCAGAGCACCGTCTCGAAGGTGTCGCCGGAGCCGGAGGTGTGCGTGCGGACCTCCGGGATCAGCCCGAGGCCGCCGGCGACCACCGCCTCACCGGCGAGCAGCGCCGCCCCGGCGAAGTCGCCCGGCCCGGGCAGCCCGCGCGGGTCGCCCGGCGCGGGCAGCACCAGCCGGATCTCGTCCGGCGAGAGCTTGGCCAGGGTGGGCAGCGCGTCGCGCAGCGGCACGTCCGTCCAGGTGCCGGGCGCGTCGGCGACGAGGTGCTCCTCGGGGCCGGCGATCGCGTCGGCGACCTCGTCGAAGGGCACCAGCCCGGCGCGCCACGCGCGCACCCAGGCGACGAACCGGCTCGACCGGCGCGGCGCGAGTGTGGCCGCACCCGCTGCGGGGGTGGACATGCCGAAAGGGTACGTGGTCCCCGCCGCCCCTGTCTCGACTGCCGCTCCGCCCGTTCCTTCTGCCGTCGATCATGGAGTGGTGGTGGGCGGATCGTCGATTTCTGCCGGGTTTGCGGGCTGTCGCTACGGCCTGGTCGACCCGTCGTGGGTCGTCGGCGTGTCGGGTGCGGGGGTGTGGCCGGGCGGTTAGCTTGATCGGCATGGCTGGGCGGTATGCGGACGACGTGCTGGCGGGGGACTGGCGGCGGCGGAAGGTCACCCCCGAGGTGGACGCGGAACCGGACCTCGTGGTCGAGGACGCCGATTCCGGGTTCTGCGGCGCGGTGGTCGGCTTCGAGGCCGGTGCGGTGGTGCTGGAGGACCGGCACGGACGCCGGCGCAACTTCCCGCTGCTGCCGGCCGCGTTCCTGCTCGACGGCCGGCCGGTGACGCTGCGCCGCCCGGCCCGCGCCCCGGTGCCGGCGGCCCGCCGCCGCACCGCCTCCGGGTCGATCGCCGTGGACGGGGTGCGCGCCCAGGTCGCCAAGGCCAGCCGGATCTGGGTGGAGGGCATCCACGACGCCGCCCTGGTCGAGCGGATCTGGGGCGACGACCTGCGGATCGAGGGCGTGGTGGTGGAGCCGCTGGACGGCATCGACGCGCTCGACGCCGAGGTGCGCGTGTTCGCCCCCGGCCCCGGCCGTCGGCTCGGCGTGCTGGTCGACCACCTGGTGCCCGGCTCCAAGGAGAGCCGGATCGTGGCGCAGGTGACCTCCCCGCACGTGCTGGTCACCGGGCACCCGTACGTCGACGTGTGGCAGGCGGTCAAGCCGAAGGCGCTGGGCATTCCGGCGTGGCCGGTGGTGCCGCCGGGGCGGCCGTGGAAGGAGGGCGTCTGCGCGGCGCTCGGGGTGGCCGAGCCGGCCGACATGTGGCGGCACATCCTGTCCCGGGTCGACAGCTTCGCCGACGTGGAGACGCCGCTGATCAACGCGATGGAGCGCCTGATCGACTTCGTCACCGAGCCTGCGTAGTCGCCGATCGCTGGTCACTGTCGGGGCCGGAGTGCCTGGCTCGGGCTGGTTGCGGTTGGGGCCGGGGCCGCCGTGGCCGAGCACGATCTTGCCGGGCCGGTCGGCGCGGGCGGGGGCGTCGCGGTGGTCAGGGTTCCTGGTCGGGGGTGCGGGTGAAGACGAAGGTGGCGATGTCGAGCGCCACCGGCCGGCCCGTCCCGTCGCGCAGCACCGACAGGATCTCGCCGTTCTCCGGGCCGGAACGGCCGCGCCAGCGGTCCGCGCCCTCCCGGGCGAACCGGCTCACCCGCTCGCCGCGTACGTGCGCCACCAGGTCGCCGGTGGCCGTGTCCCAGGTCAGGTCGAGGGTGACCCCCATCCACCACCAGCGTCCGGTCACCTCGGCGAGCTCGGCGGGCGGGGCGGCTGCGGTCGGTCGCCAGGGCCGCGAGAGCGCCGGCTCGGCGTCCAGCACGGTGGTCAGCACGCGCTGTCCGAGCGCACCGATCCCGCCGGTGCGGAAGCCGTACGAGTTGGCGAAGCCGACCACGGCGGTGCGCGACGGGCGGTGCACGGCCAGGGCTGCCACGTAGCCGGGCATCGACCCGCCGTGCCCGACGTACACCCGCTCGCCCTCCCGGTAGAGCTCCAGGCCCAGGCCGTGCCCGCCGGTCCACGAGTCGAGGTCGCTGATCACCACCGGCGCGCACATCTCGGTCAATGTCTCCGCCGCCAGCACCACGGGGTCGGGGTCGGCCAGGAAGGCGGCCCACCGGGCCAGGTCCTCGACCGTCGACCAGAGCTGCCCGGCCGGGGCCATCGCCCCGGTGTCGGTACGCGGCTCCTCCCGCAGCGTGTCGTGCCACGGGTGCACCACGTAGCCCCGGGCGAACGGCTCGGTCGCCGCGTACGTGGTGCGGCGCATGCCCAGCGGCTCGAGGATCCGCTGCCGCAGCAGGTCGGCCCATTGGGTGCCGGTGATCCCCTCCAGCACCCCGCCGAGCAGCCCGTACGCCAGATTGGAGTAGTGGTACCACCGGTGCGGCGGGTAGGCGATCTTGTCCGTGCTGACGCCGCGCAGCAGGGTGGCGAGGTCGACGCCCTCGGCGCGCTCCCACCACGGCCCGTCGGGCTCGCGCTGGAGGCCGCTGGCGTGCCCGAGCAGCTGGCGCAGGGTGAGCGAGCCGGCCGCGGTGCCGGGCAGGTGCTCGGCCAGCGGGTCGTCCAGCCGCAGCCGGCCGGCGTCGCGCTCCTGCAGGACCAGCGTCGCGGTCATCGTCTTGCTGATCGAACCGATCCGGTACTGCAGGTCGGCGTCCGGGCGGGGGTGCTCACCCGCGGCGGCGAGGTGGGCCAGCGCGCCGTCCCGCACCACCCCGATCACCAGCGACGGCGTACGGCCGGCGGACTGCGCCGTGGTGACGAGCTCGTCGACCTTCCGGGCGGTCTCGGGCAGCAGCGACACGGTCGTCTCCTCGTCTCGTCGGTGGTGCCGGCAGCTTACTGATCTTCGCGGTGGGCCGCGCGTGCGTTGACGTGTCACGATCTAAGGGTGGACGCCGTGTTGTGGATCGTGCTGGGTGTGGTGCTGGCGGTCGCCGAGATCTTCACGACGACCCTTTTTCTGCTCATGTTCGCGGTCGGTGCCTTCGCCGCGGCGGGTGCCGCGGCGCTCGGGGCTCCGGTCGGGGTGCAGGCGATCGTCTTCGCCGGGGTGTCGGCACTGACCGTGCTGGCCGTCCGGCCGACCCTGCGCCGGCACCAGCGCTCCGCGCTGAGCAGCGGCGAGCAGCCGTTCGGGGTGGAGGCGATCGAGGGCAGCACCGCGCTGGTGCTGGAGCGGGTCGACGCCGACCGCGGCCTCGTCAAGATCGACGGCGAGCTGTGGAGCGCCCGGTCGTACGACGCCGGCCAGGTCTTCGACCCGGGTGAACGGGTGCAGGTGATCCAGATCCGGGGCGTGACCGCCCTGGTCTGGCGGGACGACATTTCTTCTTCCGGCGAGCTACCCGACGCGAAAAGGTGAGTACATGGAATTCGTGTTCCCGGTCCTGCTGATAGCCGTGGCGCTGATCGCGGTGGTCACCCTGGCCAAGGCGGTGCGGATCGTGCCGCAGCAGCGCCAGGACGTGGTAGAGCGACTGGGCAAGTACAAGCGCACGCTCAACCCGGGGCTCAACCTCCTGGTGCCGTTCATCGACGCGGTACGCACCAAGGTCGACATGCGTGAGCAGGTGGTCAGCTTCCCGCCGCAGCCGGTGATCACCTCCGACAATCTGGTCGTCTCGATCGACACGGTCCTCTACTTCAAGGTGGTCGACGCGGTCCGCGCGACCTACGAGATCTCCAACTTTCTCCAGGCGATCGAGCAGTTGACCGTCACCACGCTGCGCAACGTGATCGGTTCGCTGGATCTGGAGCGCGCGCTGACCAGCCGCGAGGAGATCAACCGGCACCTCTCTGGGGTGTTGGACGAGACCACCGGACGTTGGGGCATCAAGGTGACCCGGGTCGAGATCAAGGCGATCGAGCCGCCGGCCAGCATCCGCGACTCCATGGAGAAGCAGATGCGTGCCGAGCGGGACCGCCGGGCGGCGATCCTCACGGCCGAGGGCCACAAGCAGTCGCAGATCCTCACCGCCGAGGGTGAGAAGCAGTCCGCGGTGCTGCGCGCCGACGGTGACCGGCAGGCCCGGATCCTCCAGGCCGAGGGCCAGGCGAAGGCGATCCGGACCGTCTTCGACGCGATCCACCAGGCGAACCCGAGCCAGAAGGTGCTCGCCTACCAGTACCTCCAGGCCCTGCCGCAGATCGCCCAGGGCAGCGCCAACAAGGTCTGGATCGTGCCGGCCGAGCTGACCAAGGCCCTCGAAGGGATGGGCGGCGCGCTCGGCGGGCTGAGCCGAATGGTCGGCGACGAGCCGGCGCCGGAGGCCGCCGACGGGGCGAGCGAGGTCGAGCGCGAGGCCGCGGAGGCCGCGCAGGCCGCGGCCGCCGCCGCCCAGCAGATCCACGACGAGGTACGCGTCGCCGAGGCGCAGGCCTCCGGCGGCAAGCCGCAGGGGCTGCCGGCGCCCGAGCCGGTTTCCCCGGCGAGCCTGCTGAACGACCCGGCCGACCAGCGCGAACGCGGCTGAACCGGGGCACCCCGCCGCCGGTCGCCGGGAGGTTCCCGATCGGGAGCCTGCCTGGCGACCCGGCGGGGTGCGGCAACATGATCTCCGGCGGTCGGGCGGTCGGGCGGTCGGGCGGTCGGGCGGTCGGGCGGTCGGGCGGTCGGGCGGTCCGGCGGTCGGGCGGTCCGGCGGCGTCGCATGAGCGCGACCGGTAAGGCCGCTTCTGCCCAGGCTGGATGGCCGGAGTGACCCGGCCCTGGTGAGTCCGGTCCGCCGGCCCCCGGTGACGCCGGGCCGAGCGATGGCGGTTCCGCGACCTCGACCACCGGCCAATAACGCGAATCCTCCTCACGCATGCCCCGATCGCTGCCACGATCGGTGCGAGGACGGGCGGCGGCCAGGCAACGGGACGCCCGGGGCGTCCCGCGCCACTCGTCGGATGAGCGAGGTGACGCATGAAGGATCCGGCGAAGCGGGTGTGGTCCTCGGCCCCGATCCCCGGCGCGCACGACCCCGCCGGGCCGCTCGGGACCCGGCGTACCGGCGGGGGATTCGGGGTGCTGCCCTTCGTCGGTGAACCGACCCCGGCCGGCCCCGCCACCAACGCCAGTTGGGCCTGGTCGGTGCGCCGCTTCGCCCGGGCGGCGGTCTGGCTCCTGCCCGCGTACGCCGTGCTCTACGGCCTGGTGTCGATGGTCAGTGACGGCGGGGTGGGCAACGACCCGTACCCGGCCGACGGCCAGCTGTTGTACCTGGTCGGCTGGGTGGCCGCGGTCTGGCTGGGGCTGCTCGCCCTGCTCGCGTTGACCGGGCTGCTGGCCGCGACCCGCAGCCGCCGGGTAGCCGCCACCGGGCTGCTGGTCAGCATCGCCGGCACCGTGCTCATGCTGCCCTTCGCCGGGCTCGCGGAGCAGACCCCGGTCTTCGGCACCACCGCCCGGACCCTGGTGCTGGTCGGGGCGACCTGCTACAGCCTGGGCTGGATCCTCACCGGCTGGTCGGTGGCCCGGTCCGGCATGTTCAGCATGGGCGACGGGGTGATGCTGATGATCGCCGCGCCGCTGCTCGGCCTCGGTGGCGCCCTGCTCGGCTCGTTGCAGACCTTCGGGGCGATCTTCGTGCTGATCGCCGGCATCGGCATCGGCTACCGCTCCGGCCGCCTGGTCCCGCGCGACATCGCCCGCGACGCCGCCAGCGCCAGCCTCGCCACCGCCGCCGCCCCGACGACCCCGAACGGCCCCGGCGGCGGCCCCCTCTCCCCAGCCTGACCCACCCCACCCTCCCGACCTCGCTCGGCCCCGTTGATCATGAGGTTGGCGGCAGTGGTGGAGATCGACTTCGCCGTCAACCTCATGATCAACGTGATGGGTGAGGGCGGGGCTGGGTGGGAGGGGGCTGGTAGGGGGCGGTGAGGTTGCTGACAATGCGGGAGCGGGGGTGGTCGGTTGGTGGCATTCGCGGTAATTCTGGGGACCATGGCCCCGTCTCGCTCGCCGCTGTCGCGGCTGTTCACCGTGCTGCTCGCCGGCGTGCTCGCCGGGCTCGTGCTGGCGGTCGCCGCGCTGCCGGGCAACCTGCTGTTCGGGTTCGCCGCCAAGGCGGCGCTCGGGTCGTACGCCGCGTTGCCGGAATCGCTGCGCACCCCGGTCACCCCGCAGCGCTCCTACCTCTACGCCAACGACGGCAAGACGCTGATCACCACGTTCTACGACGTGAACCGGAGCGACGTCCCGCTGTCGGAGATCGCCCCGGTGATGCGGCAGGCGATCGTGGCGGCCGAGGACCGGCGGTTCTACTCGCACGGCGGCGCGGACCTGCGCGGCCTGTTCCGCGCGCTGGTGGCGAACGTCAAGGGCGGCGGCACCGAGCAGGGCGGCTCGACGCTGACCATGCAGTACGTCCGTAACGTGCTCAAGACCGACCCGACCCGCACCGCCGAGGAGCGCGCCGCGGCCACCGAGCAGACCGTCGGGCGCAAGCTCCAGGAGATCCGGTACGCGGGCGCGCTCGAGCAGCGCCTCGGCAAGGACGAGATCCTCAACCGCTACCTGAACATCGCGTACTTCGGTTCCGGGGCGTACGGCGTCGCGGCGGCCAGCCAGCGCTACTTCGCCAAGTCCCCCGCTGACCTCACCCTCGCCGAGGCGGCCCTGCTCGCCGGCCTGGTCCAGTCGCCCGAGGCGTACAGCCCGATCGACGGGGACGCCGAGGCCGCGTTGGAGCGCCGTGCCTACGTGCTGGACTCGATGGTCGAGACCGGGGCGATCACCGTCGAGCAGGCGGCGCAGGCCAAGGCCGAGAAGCTGACCCTGCGCCCCACCGCGCAGCCGAACGGCTGCACCGCGGTCGCCCAGGGGCACGACGACTGGGGCTTCTTCTGCGACTACCTGCGGCAGTGGTGGCTGGCCCAGCCGGAGTTCGGCGCCACCGCGCAGGAGCGCGAGCAGGCGCTGCGCCGTGGCGGCTACACCGTGGTGACCTCGCTGGACCCGCAGGTCCAGGCCACCGCGCAGCAGGAGGCCACCCGGATCTACGGGTACGACAACAAGCGGGCGGTGCCGATCGCCGCGGTCGAGCCGGGCAGCGGCCGGGTGCTGGCGATGGCGGTCAACCGGCACTACAGCCTGGAGCCGAACCCGGACGGGCAGGCCAACCGCCCGAACACCGTCAACCCGCTGATCTCCGGCGGCGACAGCGTCGACGGCTACCAGGCCGGCTCGACGTTCAAGCTCTTCACCATGCTCGCCGCGCTGGAGGCCGGCAAGCCGCTCGCCACCGGCTTCGACGCCCCCAGCCGGCTGCCCACCCGGTACGCCGCAGAGGGCGAGGGCAGCTGCGAAGGCCGGTGGTGCCCGGCCAACGCCAACCCGGAGTGGATGGACGGCTACCGGATGATGTGGGACGGCTTCGGCCGTTCGGTGAACACCTACTTCGTGTGGCTGGCCGAGCAGGTCGGGCCGGAGAAGGTGGTGCAGATGGCGCAGCGGCTGGGCATCACCTTCCGGGCCGACGCCGACGCCGAGTTCGCCCGGGAGCACGCCGACGACTGGGGTGCGTTCACCCTGGGCGTGGCCGCCACCACCCCGCTCGACCTGGCCAACGCGTACGCCACCGTCGCGGCGGAGGGCACCTGGTGCGCCCCGCTGCCGGTGGTCTCGGTGACCGCCCCGGACGGCCAGCGGATGCCGGTCGGCGACCCCTCCTGCAAGCGGGTGCTCGACGCCGACGTGGCCCGGGCCGCCACCGACGCCGCGCGCTGCCCGGTCGGCCAGCAGTCGCCGTACGGGCAGTGCAACGGCGGTACGGCCACCTCGGTGAACCGGATCCTCGACGGCCGCCCGGTGGCCGGCAAGACCGGTAGCTCGGAGCGGAACGCCACCGAGACGTTCGTCGGCTTCACCCCGCAGGTCGCGGTCGCCGGCATCGCCGCCAACCCCGACGACCCGACCGACTCGGTGGGCTCGGCGGTCCAGGCGCGGGTGATCGACGCGGTCGCCCGGGTGATCGCCACCGCCGTCGACGGCCAGCCGGAGCAGGCGTTCGCCGCTCCCAGCCGGGAACTGGTCGGCAATCCGCGGCGCCCGGTCGAGCGACCCCCGGTCGTCCGGCCGCCGTCCGACGAGCGGCGCTCCGCCGACGACGACCCGCTGGCCGACCTGCGCCGCTGGCTCAACCGCCGCGGCTGACCAGTGGGGCGGAGCCGACGGCTCCGCCCCACCGCATCGGGAATCAGCGGGTCACTCCCAGAACCACTGCGTGGTGGAGACCAGATGTCCGGGGACCACCTCTCCGTTGGTGGAGAACTCGGTGTACGCCCAGTATTCGAGGTTCTCCGCCAGCGGAGCGTTCGGCCGGAGCTTGTACGACGGGGTCGTGCCCCGCTCCACCCTGGCCGGCAGTTCCAACGTGGCGGGGGCGTACCGGCCATCGCGGTTGAGGATCACGTGGCCGAGCCGGTAGTCGACGACCGGGCCGCCGGAGGCTTGCGCGAAGACGTACGCCGTGTAGGTGCCGGCCTCCGGCATGAAGAACCAGGCCCGCTCAAGGCTGTGCCAGGCGGCGCTCCTGTACACCAGCTTGTCACCCTTGTACAGCCAGAGGTCGAGGTTGGTGTTCGGGTCGTCGGTGGCGGTCTGCACCACGATCCCGGCGCTGCCCGCCGGCACGGTGAAGGTGTGCGCCCGCACCCCGAGGGCCTCCGGGTCGAAGACGCCGCCGTTGACTCCCGCCGGCATCGAGTACGAGTCCCATTGGATGGGGGTGTAGCCGGTCGACCGGCCGGAGATCTTGCCGGTGAAGCCGGGCTCCATCAACCCGTAGGCGCCGTTGACGAGCCGGCCGAACTCCTCCAGGTTGTCGTCGAACAGCCGGGGGGAGATGCCCCACGGGCGCGCGGCAACCGGAATCCGTACCTGGTGGGCATTGCTGCGCCAGGTGATCGCGCCGGTGACGTAGCGGTCCCACGGCGCGCTGCCGCGCCGCAGCGTGATGGTGACCGTGGCGGTCTTGCCCGGTGGCACCGTCACCACCTTCGGCGACACGCTGACCTCCATGCCCGGTAGCCCGGTGACCGAGGCCTGGTACGTCTCCTGCTTGCTGCCGACGTTGGTCAGCTTACGGGTCAGCGTCACCGACCTGGTCCCGTCGTACTCGCGCAGCGAGATCGACGGCAGGTTCAGGTCCCGGCCGTCCGGCTGCGCCGCCGCCCCGAACGCGATCAGGTCCGCGGCGGCCGGCTCGATGACCAGCCCCGGGTCGTCGGCCCCGTCCAGGGCGAGCATGCCGCTGCCCTGGGCCAGCGGGTTGTCGGTGCCCACGGTGTCGGCGGCGGTGGTCCGCAGCGCCGAGGCCACCGCCCCGGGCGACCAGTCGGGGTGCTCCGCCCGCAGGATCGCGGCCGCACCGGCCACCTGTGGGGCCGCCATCGAGGTGCCCGAGTACGCGTCGTACTGCCGGCCGAAGTTGCCGGGCGGGGAGACGGCCGCGATGATGTCGCTGCCGGGCGCGACCAGGTCGGGCTTCATGAGCCCGTTGTGCGTCTTGTCCGGTCCGGTGGACGAGTAGTCCGCGACGCTGGGCACGCCGACGACGCTGGAGCCGTCACCGCCGGAGGTGAGCAGCGCGGTGCCGTCGGTCGAATGGCGCATCAGGTAGTTGAAGATCTTGCCGGCCTGCTCCTTGGTGTTCAGGTAGAGCACCGGGAAGTCGTAGATCGAGTTGATCCGGAAGTTGCCCCAGGGGTCGAAGAGGATGAGCGCCGCGGCACCCTTGGCCTTGGCCTCCGCCACCTGGTCGTACGGGTAGTCCACGGCGCAGGCGACCACCTTGTCCTTCACCTTCGCCGGGTCCAGGCCGTAGCAGTACGCCGAGCCGTCCGCCAAACTGCCGGCCTGCTCGCCGAAGACCAGCGGGCGGGGCTGGCCACCGGGAAGGGCGTCCAGCGAGGCTCCGACGATCTTGGTGCCGTTGCCGAGTTGGACTGTTCCCTCGTTCACGTTGGTCACCGCCGCGCCGACCGTGGTCACCCAGGGCTGGGCGTTGCTGATCGCGCCGCTGAAGCCGTCGTTGCCGGCGGACGCCGAGACGAAGACCCCGGCCAGCGTGGCATTGAGGAAGGCGGTGCCGATCGGCGTGTTCGGTTCCCAGTCCCCCAACTGCTTCCCGATCGAGTAGTTGAGCACCTGGACGCCGTCGGCGACCGCCGCGTCGATGCCGGCGATGATGTCGGCGTCGTACCCGGAACCGCCCCAGAGGACCTTGTAGACGGCGATCTGCGCGTCCGGCGCCACGCCGGAGATCGAACCGAAGTCCCGACCCGAGATGGTGACGTGCTCGACCGGCAGTCCGGCCGCGGTCGACGCGGTGTGCGTACCGTGCCCGATCATGTCCCGAGGGGAGAGGAACTCGCCGTCCGGCAGCCCGCCCATGGCCGCGAGGTACGTGTCGGCGAAGTACCGGGCCCCGACGATCTTGCCGTTGCAGTGTTCGACCACGAATGCCCACCCGGTCTGGCAGGTGCCGTGCCAGCCCGCCGGTGCCGGCATGGTCTTCGCGAACGACGGGCTGTCCGGCCAGATGCCGCTGTCCAGGACGCCGATCACGATCCCGGCGCCGGTGTCGCTGCCCGGCTTCGACTGGTGGGCAGGCTGTTGCGCGGCGGCCGTCCCGGCGCCGGTAGCCGCTCTGCCGGTCACCGGTGCGGTGGTGGCCGCGTCGGCGGTCGGCGCGGCGGTGGTCGGCGCGGCGGGCGTCGGGGTCGGCACGGCCTCGCCCGGCGCTGCCCGGTTGATGCTGAACGCCCGGGACTCGACGACCGAACGGACCCGCTTGTCCCGCTTCAACGCGTCGACCTGGTCGGGAGTCAGCGTGGCGGAAAACCCGTCGAAGGCGGTGGTGTAAACCTGGTCGACCTTGATTTTGGCCGCCTCGGCCACCGCGTTGCGCTGGACGCCCAGGTGCCGCCGGTACGCCTTCGCCGCCGCCGAGTGCGGCTCCAGCCGCTTGCCGGCCGCCGGGCGGGTCCCGGCCAGGCCCGGAATCCCGCCGGTGTACGTCGCCACCGGATCGTCGGCCAGCTCGACGACGTACCGGGCGGGACCGGAGGGCGTCTTGCGCTCCGGGTCGGACTTCCCGGTCCGGCGCCCGCCGCCGGTCAGGTCCACCCGGTCACGGTTCTTGGCCGGTCCGAAGTCGAGGCCGCTCTCCGTGACCGCGGTCGGCGCGGTCGATGCTGCCGACGCCGTGCCCGCGGTGGCGACCGTACCGGCGCCTGCCAGGGTGAGCACCAGCAGCGGTACCGCGAGTCCCCTTCGGTGCCCGGTTCTTCTCCTGCTCGTTGCCACTGGGCTCCTTCCAGAACGACGGCTTGGAAGCGCTCCCAAGCGTGGACGCACCCCTCGATCCCGAGGAGATGCCGACGCCACCCAACCGGTCCGGTTCACCACCATCGGCGGGCTGCGATTTGTCGTCGGCAACCTGGATGACGTTCACGCAGACGCTAAGTTCGACCAGCCTGGTCGACCAGGCAAGATCACCGGCAATTTGCCGTATCGGGGCCTGGGCGGGAGTCGAGCAGCTGCCGGGCCCGAGCGGCTCGCGCCTGGTCGCCCTCGGCCTCGAAACCCCGTACCGCGTCCAGCAGGACCCGCTTCCCACGGGAGTCGCCGGCCCGCAGCAGCACCTCGGCGAGGCCCAGCGCGGCTTCACCGGAGCCGTACGGGTCGCCCCCAGCCGCGAAGTCGGCGGCGGCCGCCTCCATCGAGGCGATCGCCTCGGACCACTGCCCGAGGTCGGCGTGGGCACGCCCGAGCCGGTGGTGGATCCAACCCTGCAGGTGGCGACTGACGAGGTGATGGCTGGCCGGCTGGTCCGCCAAGGCGGTCTGCCAGTCGTCGAGCGCGTGTCGTAGGTGGGTGACCGCGGCAGCCGCCTCGCCGCGCTGCCGACGGATGTCGGCCAGGGTGTACGACGTGATGATCCGCCCGGTCAGGTCCCCCGCGTCGGTCAGTTCCCGCAGCGCCCGAGCGCAGGTCTCGGCGGCGCCCGCCAGGTCGCCGACCCGGTAGCGCTCGCCGGTGAGGTAGAAGCACGCCCAGCCGAGGTTGCGCCGGTCACCGGCCTTGGCGGCCAGTCGGAAGGCCTGGCGGTGCTGCGCGACCGCGTCCGCCGGTCGGCCGAGCACCATGGCCTGGGCCCAGCCCAGGGCGTTACGCTGCGCGGCCTCCGCGACCGGGTCGCCGCTGGCCTGCGCCGCCGCGACGGCGAGGCCGAACAACTCCGCCCAGTCGATCACGTGGTGGTAGCGGTCCGAGTACCAGTGGAGCGCTTCGGCGGCCGCGATCACGTCCCGGTGCCGCCCGCCGGCCGCCGCCTGCCGAACGGCCCACCACCAGCCGTGCCGCTCGGCGGTCAGCCAGGCCATGGCGGCGTGGCCGCTGCCGAACTCGGCGCCGGCGGCCGGATGCGGCCGGGGGTCGGGGTCGAGCCATCGGCCGGCGACCTCGACCGTCGCGAGCAGCCACGCCCGCACCCGGGCGGTGGCCTGGTCGCGCTCCGCCCGCGGCTCCTCGGCGGCGAGGCGTTCCGCGACGAAGACGCGAAGCAGGTCGTGCAGCAGGTAACGGCCGGGTGCCGCCGCCGGTGACAGGAGACTGGCGTCGGCGAGCGTCTCGAGCGCCGCCTCGGCTTCGCCGACGTCGACCGCCAACAACTGAGCCACCGTCGCGGCGGAGTAGTCCGGCCAGGGCAGCAGCGCGAGCCGGCGCAGGGTCCGCCGCGCGATCTCCGGCAGTTGGTCGTACGACAGGCTGAACCCGGCCCGGACCCGGGTGTCTCCGGGATGCAGCAGGTCGAGGCGGCGTGTTTCGTCCCGGATCCGCTCGACCAGCCAGCCGACGCTCCAGGACGGCCGGGAGGCAAGCCGGTTTCCGGCCACCCGCAGGGCGAGGGGCAGCCCGGTACAGAGCCGAACGAGTTCGGTCGTGGCTTCCGGCTCGGCCGCCACCCGATCGGCGCCGACGATCTCCTCAATCAGCCTCGTCGCGGTGGCCTCGTCGAGGTCGGCGAGGCGCAGCCGGCAAGTGCTGTCCAGTCCGCCGAGGGTGAACCGGCTGGATACCAACGTCAACCAGCCTGGACCCGTCGGGAGCAGCGGTCGCACCTGGTCCTCGGTGGCGGCGTTGTCGAGGACCAGCAGCCCGGGGCGGGCGGCGGTCAGCATCCGGTAGCGGGCAAGCCGTTCGCCCGGGCTGGGTGGCAAGGGCCCGCTCCGGCCCCCGCCCAGGGTGGTGAGCAGCTGTTCCATAGCCTGGTCGGCCGAGAGCGGCGTCAGGTCCATGCCGTGCAGGTTGACGTGGCACGCGACGCCCGGCATCTCCGCCGCGAGGAGGTGTGCGGCCCGCACCACCAGGCTGGTCTTACCGACCCCCGGCGGGCCGCTGATCACGACGGTGGAATTGCCCGGCAGGTCGGCGAGGTGCCGTGCCTGCGCGATGAGCTGGTCCAGTTCGGCCTGCCGGCCGACGAAGTCGGGCACCACCGGCGGCAGACTGCTCTGCTGCCACGCCGGCGCCAGCCCGATCGCGTGCACCGTCTGGAGCAGCCGGGCGCGCGGTTGACCGGCCAGGCCGAGAGCGTTGGCGAGTTCCTCCATCGTCCGGCGGCGCGGCCGGGCGATCCGCGCGCCCTCCAGGTTGCGTACGGTCCGCACCGCGACCCCGGCCGCCTCGGCGAGCGTTTCTTGGGTGAGCCCCGCCGCCGTCCGGTGCTCGCGCAGCAGGATTGCCAGTTGTCGCACGTCGCCGGTGTGCCATTCGGCCGGGACGGCATGGTCAGCGATCGGGTGAGGCAAGCGCAGATCCACCTCCCGGGCGACGGTGACGGCCGCGAGGCCGCGACCTGACGACTGGACGCTATCCGGGCAGTGTGTTGCGGTAGCCGGTCGGGGTCGCGCCGGCTTTTTGAGGTCTTCGGTGAGAACCGACAGTCGCGGTCAGTCGGTCTCGGCCAGGGCGGCCCGCACCGCCTCGTCCAGGGCCGCGGCGACCTCGGCCGGCTCGCCGTCCGCGGCGACGACGGCGAAGGTGTCGAACTCCGGCAGCGCCCGGTAGCCCGCGTCCAGGGCGCGCAGGTGGGCCAGCTCCTCGGTGTCGATGCCGCGGGCCAGCACCCGCTGCTGGGCGCGCTCCGGGGACACCGCGAGGAAGCAGACCAGGCCCGGCCGGGGAAAGATCCCGTACGCGGCCCGGGCCAGCCGCCCGACCCGGTCGCCGCGGGACCCCATGGCGACCCACTGGCACCACGACCAGCGGTCCATCACCGCCACCCGGCCGGTGAGCCGGGTCGCCAGCACCGACCGGGCGATGGCCAGCCACCGTACGGTCGCCTCCAGGGTGCGGTAGCCGGCGCGGCCGAACAGGTGCACCCCGTCGCGGCGACCGAGGGCCAGCGCGAGCCGGTTCCACAGCGGCCGTCCGCCGGCGTTCTCGAAGTAGCTGGCCGGGACGCCGCCGGCGGTGAGCCGGTCGGCCAACGACCTCGCCTGGGTGGTCTTGCCGGCCCCGTCGATGCCGACCAGGGCGATGATCATCGGGCGGCGCATGACCGGCAGGCTAGTGCGGTGTCCACTAACGTTCGCCGGGTTGGGCCGGGTTAGGAAAGTGTCGTAGGGGTGGTGTTGGCTGGGGTTTGTGCCTCGCCGTCGGGATCCTGCCGCGCCGCGGGTTGTGCATCGCACGGCGCGGGTGGGGTTGCGGGTGACGGCGGGGCAGCGGCGGCGGTGTTTCGGCCTGCTGCGCTCGGCTGGTGACGTGTGGGCGTGCGTGCTGGAGGTCAACGCGTGGCGACGCCGCCGCCACGACGCACCGCTGACCGGTTACCAGGAGTTGTGTCGGGAGTTGGCGACGTCCGGGCCCGGCACGTTCGGCGAGCTGAACTCCGTCGGCGCCCGGTCGGTGCTGCGCCGGTTCTCGGATGCGTGGTTCGCGGCGGCGAAACGCCGCGCGGCCGGTGACGTGTCGGCGCGGTTCCCGCGACGCAGGCGCGGGTTGATGCCGGTGCGCTGGTATCACGGCACCTTCGGCATCGATGGACGTCGGGTGCGGATTCCGACCGCCACGGGCAACGCGCCGTTGTGGGTGCGGCTGGCCCGGGACCTGCCGTATGCGGTGGAGCAGGTTCGGTCGATCACCCTGCTGTGCGAGGGTGGGCGGCTGTTTCTCGACGTCACCGCCGAAGTCCCGATCACCGTCTACCCGCCCGGTGAGGAGCCGGATCCGGGTCGGGTGGCCGGGGTCGATCTGGGGATCATCCACCCGTACGCGGTTGCCGGCCCTGACGGTGAGGGGCTGTTGGTGTCGGGGCGGGCGATCCGCGCCGAGCACCGCATGCACCTGGCCGACAGCAAAGCCCGCCGCCGCGCCGTATCCGGCCGGGCCCCGAAGCCGGGTCAGCGGGGGTCACGGCGGTGGCGCAAGTACCGACGTCGGGCCCGGTTGGTGGAGGGCCGGCACCGGCGGCGGGTGCGCCAAGCCCAGCACGAGGCCGCCCGAACCGTCATCACCTGGGCGCAGCAGCAGCGGGTGGGGGTGCTGCGCGTCGGCGACCCCCGTGGCGTGCTCAACCTGCCTGCGGGTCGGCGGCACAACCTGCGACTGCGGCAGTGGCAGATCGGCCGACACCTGCAGATCCTCACCGACAAGGCCACCCAAGCGGGCATCACCGTCCACCTCGTCGACGAACGCGGCACATCCTCGACCTGCCCCGCCTGCCGCAAACGGATATCCAAGCCTCGTGGGCGGACCTTGACCTGCCCGCACTGCGCATTCTCCGGGCACCGTGACCTCGTCGCGGCCGCCAGCATCGCCACCCGCACCCCGGGCGGCGGACCCACCACCCCCACAGCTGTCGTGCTGCCGGAGGTGGTCACGCACCGTCGAGCCGGCCGGCACCTACCCGGCGCCGGCCAGTCCCGACGTGATCCCCGCCGCCCACCCCACGCGGCGCGAGGATCAGTTGGCCCGCGGAGGCCCGCCCCACCACCCGGTGGGGAGTCGCTCACCCTGAACGGTGAGGATCCACAACACCACCGGACACCCGGTGAACGTTAGTGGACACCGCACTAGTCCGGCCGGACAAGCCGTCGGAGAAATTCTTGGACGAGGTCGTCGCGGACTGTCGGATCCGCCGGACCTGCTCCGACCATCTGGCGACGACGCCCGCGAGGGGCGGCCGATGCCAGGAGGAACACCGCGATGCGGAAGATCGTCTACTACGTGCACCAGTCGCTCGACGGGTTCATCGAGGGCCCGAACGGTGAGTTCGACTGGCCGGTGATGGGGCCGGAACTCTCCGCGTACTCCTTCGGGTTGAACGACCGGGTCGAGGCCTTCCTCTACGGCCGGCGGGTGTGGGATGTCATGTCCTCCTACTGGCCGAGCGCGGAGTCGTTCTCGGACGACCCGCACGATCTCGCGTTCGCGCCGATCTGGCGGCGGATGCCGAAGGTCGTGGTCTCCCGGACGCTCACCGGGGCCGACTGGGACGCCCGGGTGATCGGCCGGGGCGACCTCGCCGCGGAGGTGGCCGCGGTCAAGCGCGAGCCCGGCGGCGACCTGCTGCTCAGCGGCGGCGCCAACCTCGCCGGGGCGCTGACCGAGGCGGGGCTGATCGACGAGTACCACCTGGTCACGCACCCGGTGGTGCTCGGCGGCGGCAAGCCGGTCTTCGCCGTCAAGGACCGGTTCGACCTGCGGCTGACCGAGACCCGCGCCTTCGACTCGCGGTCCGTGCTGCTGCGCTACGACCGCGCCAACTGACCATTGCGGGCCGTACCGGCAAAGGCCGGAAGGGCCGGCCCGCCGGTCAGCCCCGGCGGGGGCGGAAGGCGGCGACCGTGGCGGGCAGCCCGCGCCGGAGGATCCCGGCCCAGTCGGTGTCGCCGCGCAGCATCGCCGCCGCGGTCTTGCGCGCCTGCTCGGCGGTGAAGTGCGGCGGCAGCATCAGCTCGGCCGGGTCCACCAGCGCGTTGATCACCACGGGCCGGTCGGCGGAGAGGACCCGATCCCAGACGGCCGCCGCCTGGTCGGGGGAGTCGACCAGTTCGCCGCCGAGCCCGAGCACCTCCGCCCACCGGTGGTAGCCGATGTCGGGCAGCTGCTGGCTGTCCGGGAACATCGGCGTCCCCTCGCTGGAGCGCTGCTCCCAGCTGACGAAGGCGAGGTCCCGGTTGTTCAGCACCAGCACCACGAAGCGCGGGTCGGACCAGCTGCGCCAGTACTTGGCCACGGTGATCAGCTCGTTGATCCCGTTCATCTGCATCGCGCCGTCGCCGATGAGGGCCACCAGCGGGCGGTCCGGGTGGGCGAACTTGGCCGACAGGGCGTACGGCATCGCGCCGCCCATGGAGAGCAGGGTGCCGGAGAGGCTGGCTAGCATGCCGGGACGGACCTGGACGTGCCGGGCGTACCAGGCGGTCGTGGTGCCGCAGTCGACGGCGAGCATCACGTCGTCGGGCAGCCGGTCGCTGAGGGTGCTGAACAGCAACTGCGGGTTGACCGGGTCGGCGGACTGCCCGGCCAGGTCCCGCTGCGACTGCCGCCAGGCCGAGGTGGCGGCGGCGATCGTCTCCCGCCAGCGGGTGGGGGCCGGCCCGGGGCCGAGTTCGCGCAGTAGCGCCCGCAGGGTGGGGCCGGCGTCGCCGGTCAGGTTCACCTCGGTCGGGTAGCGCAACCCCAGCTGGGTGCCGTCCCGGTCGATCTGCACCGCCCGCGCCTTGCCCGGTGGCGGATAGAACTCCGAGTACGGCATGTTGCTGCCCACGATCAACAGCCGGTCGCAGTCGCGCATCAGGTCCCAGCTCGGGCGGGTGCCGAGCAGGCCGATCGCGCCGGTCACCCACGGCTCCCGGTGGTCCACCGCGGCGAACCCGAGCAGCGCGGTGGCCACTCCCGCGCCCAGCCGGTGGGCCACCTCGCGTACCTCGTTCTCGGCGCCGAGCGCGCCCTGCCCGACCAGCATGGCCACCCGCTCGCCGCCGCCCAGCACCTCGGCGGCGCGGCGCACCTCCGCCTCCGGCGGCACGGTCGGCCCGCTGCTCGGCACGCTGCTGGTGTGGTAGTAGCCGTGCGCGTAGGGCGGCTCCGGAACGGCCGCCTCGTCCTGCACGTCCAGCGGGAGGACCAGGGCGGTCACGGTGCGGCGGGCCAGCGCCGTCCGGCAGGCCCGGTCGACCAGGTGCCGGACCTGCGCGGGGTGGTCGAGCTGGGCCAGGAACGCCGCCGCGACGTCCTTGTAGAGGGCGAGCAGGTCGACCTCCTGGTAGTAGCCGCCGCCCTCGGCGGTGAGGGCGGTGTGGCCGACCAGGGCGACCACCGGCTGGTGGTCCAGCTTGGCGTCGTAGAGGCCGTTGAGCACGTGGATCGCGCCGGGCCCGCTGGTCACCAGGACGCACCCCAGCGGCCCGCCGCCGTACTTCACGTGCGCCGACGCGGCGAAGCCGGCGGTCTCCTCGTGCCGGACCTGGACGAACTGCGCCCGCTCGTCGGTGCGTTGCAGGGCGGAGGTCATGCCGTTGATGCCGTCGCCCGGGTAGCCGAAGTAGCGGCGCACGCCCCAGCAGGCCAGTCGCTGCACGATGTGGTCGGCGACGGTGGCCTCCCGGGGCAGCGGCCACGGCTCGGCCGGTACCCGCCCGTCGCCCCGCCACCCGTCACTGCGGTCTGCGCTCACCCGACTGGTCCTTCCGGTCGATCCGCTGGCTGCGCCGGCATTCCCCATCTTTACCGGACAAAACGGCGGCGGTTGGGCGTTCACCGGACGGGTCCGCGGGGCCACCCGCCCGGTCCGGCAGAATCGGCGGGTGCCCGTCCACCAGATCACCGACCCCGACGACGACCGGATCGCCGACTACCGTGCGCTGACCGACGTCGAGCTGCGCACCCGCTGGGAGCCGCCGCACGGCCTGTTCATCGCCGAAGGGGACCTGGACAAGGCGGACTATCAGCGGAGGCGGGACGTGCTGAAGAAGGAGATCGAGGCCGCCGAGGAGAAGCGGGACTCCGCCGTGTCCCGGTCTGAGGCTGCCGGCGCCTACGCTCAGCAGAAGTTCAGCGTCCTGCGCGACGTGTGGCACGAGTACACCCCGGCCGAGCGTCGAGAGGCGCTGCTGACCCTGGTGACCACCATCAAGGTAATGCCTGGGCCGTATGAGCCGGGCAAGAAGGTGGTCCCTGTTCCGAAGTGGGCCAAGGCCGCCGCCTGAGAACGCGGAAAAGCCCCCCGCCAACCTCGCATGAGGCCAACGGGGGTATACGACAGTTGGTGACACGGACCACGGCTGAGCTGGGAAAATGTCAGCCCTCATCCTCGCGGCCCAGCTCCCAGAACGACACCGCAGCAGCCGCCGCCACATTGAGGGAGTCGACACCGCGCCGCATCGGAATGACCACCCGGACGTCGCTGGCCGCCTGCGCCGCCGCCGTCAGGCCGGGGCCTTCGGCTCCCAGCAACAGAGCGGCCTTCGCTCTCTGAGCCGCGGTGAGGCGCTGAATCGGCACGGCGTCGGGAGCCGGCGTCATGGCCAGGATCGTGAAGCCAGCCGAGCGGACCAGCTCCAACCCCGCCGGCCACGGGTCCAGCTTCGCGTACGGCACGGCGAACACCTCGCCCATGCTCACACGCACGCTGCGCCGGTAGAGCGGGTCCGCGCACGTCGGGGACAGCAGCACCGCGTCGATGCCCAGGGCGGCTGCCCCCCGATACACGGCTCCGAGGTTCGTGTGGTTATTCATCCCTTCGAGCACCGCCACCCGGCGAGCGCCGGCCAACACCTCCTCCGCCGAAGGCAACGGCTTGCGGTGGAAGCTGGCCAGAACGCCCCGGTGGACATGGAAGCCGGTGACCGCCTCCAGCACCTCCTGACTGGCCGCGTACGCCGGCCCGTGGTCGAGCAGGCTGCCGAGCTGGTCCACCCGCTTCGCGTCCACCAGGAAGGACCGCGGCCGATACCCGGCCCGCAGCGCCCGGCGCAGCACCAGTTCCCCCTCGGCGATGAACAGCCCGTGCGGCGGCTCCCACCTGGTGCGCAGCTCCACGTCAGTCAGGGCGCGGTAGTCGGCGATCCGCTCGTCCGCCGGGTCAGAGATCAGCTCTACGGTCACCCGCCGAGTCTTGCTCATCCGCTGCGTGAGCTGGGACGGAGGGCATGGGTGCAGTTTGAGGTTGTGCACGAAAACCTGGGCGCCATCTTCCGGGCGGTGGCCGCGCTCGGGGTGGACGCCGTGCTGGTCTCGCCGTCCTGCGCTGACCCGCTCTACCGGCGCAGCTTCCGGGTCAGCATGGGCGAGGTGTTCGCCGTGCCGTACGCCCGGCTGGCGCCCTGGCCGGACGCGTTCGACCAGGTGCGCGCGGCCGGCTTCACCGTGCTGGCGATGACCCCCGCGCCGGACGCGGTGCCGATCCAGCGGCTCGACGCCGCCCAGCGGGCCCGTCCGGCGCTGCTGCTCGGCGCGGAAGGGGCGGGGCTCACCCGGGCCGCGATGGACGCCAGCGACGCCCGGGTGGTGATCCCCATGCGCCGCGGCGTCGACTCGCTCAACGTCGCCGCCGCGACGGCGGTGGCCTGTTGGGAGCTGGGCCGCGACGATCCGCTCTGATCCCCACGGCCGGCCGGCGGGCCGCTAGGGTCGCGGCGTGGATCGCGTCGTGGCCCGTCGCCGGGTGGTGTGGGCCGCCCACGCCGTCATGGCGGGCGGCGCGACGGTCCTGCTCTGGGCGTTCAGCGTTCCCGGCTTCTCGGTGCTGGTCGCGCTGGCCGCTCTCCCCGTGCTCGCCGTGGCGGCGCTGCTCTGGACCGTCGGGGCGCAGTTGTCGCACAGTGCCGGCCGGACGTTGCCGTGGTGGCTGCTGGTGGCCCCGGTCATGGCGGTGGTCACCCTCGCACTCCAGGTCACGCGGGCCCCGCTGCACCTCCGCTGGGAGCTCAGTCGCGGCGCCTTCGAGTCGGTCGTGGCCGATCTGCCGGAGCCCACCGCGGCGACGCGGTTCGACCGGGTGGAGGTGCCGGCCCGGGTGGGCAGCTACCGGATCACCGGCGCCTACCTGGTGCCCGGCGGGGTGGTCCTCTACGAGGAGAACGGGGCGTTCTTCGACGGCGCCGGCTTCGCCTACCTGCCGGGCGGGCCGAGTCCTTCGCTGCACAACGGTTCGTTCGAGTCGCCCAGCTTCAGTCCGCTCGGCGACGGCTGGTACCGCTGGGCGGCGAGCTGGTGAGGAGCTGACCGGACCGCCCGAGGGGGCGGGCGGTCGAGAATCCAGGTCACGGACGGTAGCGTGTCGGCCGTGTTCCCTACCGTCCGTGAGGTCCTCGCCCTGGACCCGGTCCGCCGAGGCGCCCCGCGCCTGGTCGCCGGGGACGCCGGGCTGGACCGTCCGGTGCGGTGGGTGCACGTGGCCGAGGTACCGGACATCGCGACCCTGCTCGGCGGCGGCGAGCTGGTGCTGACCACCGGCATCGGGCTGCCGGCCGACGACGCCGGGCTGCGCGCCTTCATCGGCGACCTCGCCGACGTCGGGGTCTCCGGGCTGGTGGTCGAGCTGGGCCGCCGGTACGCCAGCGAGGTGCCCCGGGTGATGGCCGTCGCCGCCGAGCGCCGCGGCCTGCCCCTGGTCGAGCTGCGCCGGGACACCCCGTTCGTACGGATCACCGAGGCGGTGCACGCGCTGATCGTCGACGCCCAGCTCACCGAGCTGCGCGCCACCGAGGAGATCCACCAGCGCTTCACCGAGCTCTCCGTCGAGGGCGCCGGCGCCGCCGAGGTGATCCGGCAGGCGGCCGAGCTGTCCGGCTGCCCGGTGGTGCTGGAGAACCTCTCCCGCCAGGTGCTCGCGTACGACCCGGCGGGGGAGAGCGCCGAGCTGCTGCTGGACGGCTGGGAGCAGCATTCCCGCCGGATCCGGCCGGCCGGGCGGACCGCGTACGACCGGGACAGCGGCTGGCTGGTCACCACGGTCGGCGCCCGCGGTCACGACTGGGGCCGGCTGCTGCTGCGCTGGCCCGCCGGCGGTGACCTGGCCCGGCCCGGCCGGGCCGGGGCGGGGGCCGACCCGGGGGTGATCCGGGACGGCGGCGCGCCGGCGGCGGACGGTGGCCCGCCCACCCGGTTGACCATCCTGGTCGAGCGGGCCGCGTCCACCCTGGCGCTGGTCCGGCTGATCCGGCGCGACGCCGAGGGTTTGGAGCGGCAGATCCACCGCACCCTGCTCACCGCCCTGCTCGACCACTCCCGGCCGGTGGACGAGGTGGCGCTGCGCGCCCGGGCGCTCGGCGTGGTGCTGGAACGCCGGCACCTGGTCGGGGTGGTGGTCCGGTACCGCACCGACGATGCGGCCGGCGAGCACGCCCCGGCCGGCGACGCGGGTGAGCCGGGCGCCTTCGGCGAGCCCGCGCCGGACGCCGGCCCGGCCCGGCTGCGGGATCTCGCCGAGGCGGTCGGGCAGGCGCTGGGCGAGGCGAAGCTGACCGCGCTGACCAGCGCGGTCGACGACCACGCCGTCGGCGCGCTGCTGGCACTGCCCGACGCCGCCGCCGAGGAACGGGCGCTGGCCGCGTTCGCCACTGCGCTGCGCCGGGCCCGTCCGGACGGCCGGCACCTCGACGGCGTGCCCCGCCAGCTCGACGCCGTCGTGCCCCGGCAGTTCGACGGCGCCGGGCAGCTCGCCGGGTCGGCCCGGTCGACCGTGGGCGGCCGGAACGGGTCCGCCGGACTGATCGTCGCCGCCGGTTCCGGGGTGGGCAGCCTGCGCGAGGCGCGCCGGTCGCTCACCGAGGCCCGCCAGATCGCCGACGCCGCCCGACGCGACCGGCGGGAACTGCCGATCTTCCGGCTGCCGCACGTCGGTCTCGCCGGCCTGCTGCACCTGCTGCGCGACGAGCCGCGGCTGCAGACCTTCGTCGAGCGCGAGCTGGGCGCCCTGCTGGCGTACGACGCGCAGCACCCGCGGGAGCAGCTGCTCGGCACCCTGCGCGCGTATCTGGAGCAGGGCCGGAACAAGTCGGCGGCGGCCGCCGCGGCGCACCTGTCCCGGCCGGCGTTCTACGAGCGGCTGGCCCGGATCGGCCGGATCCTCGACGTGGATCTCGACGCCGTCGACGCCTGCCTCTCCCTCCACGTCGCCCTGCTCGCCCTGGACGCCGTCCGCACCCCCTGACGCATCCCCCGCCGCGCGGCCTCCCGGCGTGGTCCGAACCGGCGTCAGGTGAGGGCGGTGAGGGTCTTGGCGTAGGTCGGGGGGACGTGGTTGGGGCCGCCGGGGGTGAAGACGTCGGAGGTGGCGGCCGCCGACCAGGCGGTGTCGGGTACCGCGTCGACGAGGGCGCGGACGACCGGGGCGTCCCGCCACTGGTCCTGCTCGGCGAGCAGGCTCAACGCCACCACCGACTCTTCCACCTCGCCGACGCACTCGAACGGCTTGTGCCCGTCCACGCCGAGCAGTTCCCGGTAGCCGGGGATCTGGTCGGGATCGGCCAGCAGGTCACCGCCGAAGATGTGGGTGATCCGCTCGCGGGACATGAACGGCGCCATGGCCAGGAAGACGAAGCGGCACTTCGGGCAGTTCCGGCACCACCGCTCGCTCGGGTCGTGCAGCTTGAACGCGGCGTTGCAGCTGGTCACCACGTCGTCGTAGCGGTCGATCTCGGCGAAGAGCCGGGCGATGTGCAGCTCCGACAGGGAGCGCAGCAGCGAGAAGTACGGCTCGGCGAGCCCGGCGTGCTCGGTCAGCGCCGCCCGCATCAGCCCCTCAGCCTCGACCCCCTTGGACCACTGGTGGTTGATCTCGTGACCATTCCACACCAGGTTCGGGTCGGACGCGGAGCGCTCGTTGGACATCACCACCGGGCCCAGCCCGTGCAGCACCGCGGTGGCCACCGCGATCAGCGAGTTGATCGCGGTGACCGGGATGTGGCCGTTCAGCGCGCCGGCGGCGTTCAGCTCGAACAGCCGCGGGTCGATCCGCCGGCGGGCGGCCAGCGGGGCGAGCCCGGAGGCCTCGTTCACCGAGACGATCACGTGGTTCGGGTTGACCGAGAACGGCACCGGGTCCAGGCCGGCCCGGCGCAGCGCCTCCAGCGAGACGATCGAGTCCTTGCCGCCGCCGACCGCGGAGAGCGGCCGCCGGTCGGAGTTGTCCAGCGGCGACGCCGGCTGCACCGAACCCGACGGGATCTCCGGGGTGAGCTGCAGCACGTGCGGCAGCTTGTTGCGGTACGCGTACTCCGCCAGACCCTTGGTGTAGAGGCCGGTGACCAGCGCGGCGGCGGCCGGGCCGAGCGGGGCCGGCGCCACCAGGCGGCCGGGCGCGGCGGCCTTGTAGTAGCTGACCCCGGCCGTCAGGTGCAGCAGCTCCAGCACCCGGCCCAGAGCGGCGACCGTGGCGTCCGAGGGCGGCTCCGCGGGCAGCGGGAAGGTGACCACCTCGGTGAAGCGCAGCTCCGCGTCCGGGCCGGTCAGCGTGTAGTCGAACAGGGCCTCGCCGGTCGAGAGGTCGATCGAGTAGGACGGGAAGGTGAAGGCGTCCATCCGCCGGAGCTGTCCGTTGAGCACACGCCATACTAGGCCGTGGTTCACCCGCCCGCGCCCGGCTGCGCCAGACTCGGCCGCCGAACGACCACCCGCCCGGAGGAGATCACCTGTGCGCCTGTCTGACCTGCGCGGACGTACCGTGGCCGTCTGGGGGACCGGTCGGGAGGGCCGGGCGGCGGTCACCGCGATCGCCGCGCACGGCCCGGCCGGCCTGGTCGCGGTCGACGACAGCGCCAACTTCCTCTCGCTGCCCTGGGACGGCCCGCTGGCCGAGGCGGCCCCGCTGGTCACCGGCGAGGAGGGCTTCGCCCGGCTGGCCGCCGCCGACGTGGTGGTCCGCTCGCCCGGCGTGCCGCAGACCCACCCGTGGCTGGTCGAGCTGCGCCGCCGGGGGGTCACCGTCACCCAGGGCACCGCGCTCTGGATGGCCGACCACGCCGACCGCACCGTCGGGGTCACCGGCAGCAAGGGCAAGAGCACCACGTCCAGCCTGATCAGCCACCTGCTCGCCGCGGTGGACCGGCCGAACGTCTTCGGCGGCAACATCGGGGTGCCCACCCTGGACCTGCCGGAGGCCGAGCTGTACGTGCTGGAACTCTCCAGCTACCAGTGCAGCGACCTCACCGACTCGCCCCGGGTGGCGGTGGTCACCGCCCTCTTCCCGGAGCACCTGGACGCGCACGGCGGCGAGGCCGAGTACTACCGGGACAAGCTGAACCTGATCGCGTACGGCCCGCGGACCGTCGTGGTCAACGGCGCCGACCCGCGGCTCGCCCTCGAACTGGGCGACCGCGCGGCGATCCGCGCCGGCCTGCCGGACACCGCCCACGTGGCCGCCGGGCCGGACGGCGCGCCCTGGTTCCACCTCGCCGACCAGCCGCTCTTCCCGCGCGCGGTGCTGCCGCTGGTGGGCCGGCACAACGAGAGCAACCTCTGCGTCGCGCTGGCCGTGCTGGACGCGCTCGGTGTCGACGTGGTCGCCCGCAAGGACACCCTCGCGGTGGCCGTCGCCGGCTTCCAGGGGCTCGCCCACCGGCTCACCGAGATCGCCGACCCGTCCGGGCTGACCTTCGTCGACGACACCCTCGCCACCAGCCCGTACGCCGCCATGCACGCGATCGACGCGTACGAGGGGCGGCCGTTGACGGTGATCGTCGGCGGCACCGACCGGGGGCTGGACTACGGCCCGCTGCGCGAGCACCTGGCGGAGCGCGAGCTCACCGTGATCGGCATCCCGGACAGCGGCCCGCGGATCGTCGAGGCGCTCGCCGGGCTGCCCAAGGTGCGGACCGAGATGGTCGACGAACTGATCGACGCGGTCCGGCTGGCCCGCGAGCTGACCCCGGCCGGCGGGGTGGTGCTGCTGTCGCCGGCCGCGCCCAGCTACGGCCGGTTCCGCAACTTCGAGCACCGCTCCGAGGTCTTCGCCCAGGCCGTCGCCGACACCGCCGGCTGACACCCGCGCCCGCCGGGCCGCGTCTCCCGCCGATCGGGACGGCAGCGGTCGCCGGCGAACACGGCCGGCGGGCGGGCGGCGGTCAGAACGCCACGAGGGTGGCGTGCAGGGCGCGCATGGACCGGATCGCGGAGCGGATCTCCTGCAGGTAGCGGCCCGGGCTCAGCGTCGGCTCGGGCAGGGTGGCCAGGTCGGGCAGGGCCGGGTCCACCCCGACGGTGTCGATGGCGCAGCCGTACGGCACGGCCAGGGCGCGCAGCGCGTCGCAGTGCTGGAACGGCACGTAGATCGGCGCCGTCACCATCAGCACCGGGTCGCCGGGGGCGAGCCGGACGTGCTCGGCCCAGAAGCGCTGGGTGTCGGCGGTGTGCGCGCGGCGCCGGTCGGGCTCGCTGGACGGGGCGGCCAGCACCCGCACCGGTGGCGTCCCCACCGGCCGGTACGTCCGGGACGACCACGAGTGGTGCGGGTGGCCCGCGTCCACGCCGTCCCGCTCGGCGGGCTCGGGCACGTCGAACGCCAGCCGGACCGCCGCGTCCAGGGCGGCCACCTCGGTGTCGCACCGGGCGACGCCGGCGGTGGCCAGCATGGCGTGCTCGGCGTCGGAGAGCGGCCGGAAACTGCCCAGCACCGCCACCTCGCCGGCGACCCGGGTGCCCGCGCGCAGCAGGTGCGCGGCGTACGCCACCCGGCGCAGGCAGGCGTGTGTCAGCCCGCCCAGCACGACCAGGTGGGCGTAGTCGGGCCGGGCCGGCGGCCGGCACCGGACCAGGCCGAGCGCGGCCGCCGCGGCGAGCACCCGCCCCGCGGTCGCCGGGCCGAAGGCCGGTTCCCGCGCCTCCGGCCGCTCCCGGCCGCCCCGGAAGTCCCAGTGCCGGGCGGAGAAATCGTCCAGCCCGGCCAGTACCGCCGCGAGGTCGCCGCCGGGCCACTCACCGCCGAAGTCGGCCACCAACGCGCGCAGCGGGGCGGCACCGATCCAGGCGAGGATGCCGGCGGTGATGCTGGCGGCGTCGGCGCCGGCCGCCCCACCGGGCAGTGGCGGGCCCGTGGCCGGCGACCGGTCGGTGGCCGTGGCGACCACGGTGGACGGTGAGGTGCGGGGGGCGCCCGGCGACGGCGGGACGGGACGCTCGGGCACGGTCGGATGGTACCGGCGCGACGGCCGACCGGGCGGCGCGATGGTGTCGAGGTCGTACCCTGGCGGCAGCCGGCACCCAGGAGGTCGTCGATGGCCGATCTGCTCCGCCGACCGCGCTCCGGCCGGCTCGGCACCGCCACCGGGTTCGCCCGGCTGGTGGCGCACACCGATCCGGTCGCGCTGATCGGCATCACGCTGTCGATCGCGCTCTCGGTCACCCTCGACCTGACCGGCGCGGCCACCGGGGTGGAGTCCCTGCTCGCCGGGCTGATGGGCATCACCATCTCGCTGCTGGTGGATTCGCTCGCCCGCGCCGAGCGCCGGTTCCACCTGCGGACGCTGCTGGCGGGACCGCCGTGGCTGCTGACCGCCGTGCCGGAGGTGGTCACCGGCACCCGGGAGGCGGTGGAGCGCCACCCGGGCACCCGGGTGGCCGACGAGGCCCGGCGCTCGTTCGAGCGGTTCCGCGCCGAGACCGAGCAGCTGCGCCTCGGCCGGATCGTCCGGCCCGGCCACGACTACCAGGACCTGCTCGGCGCCACCCGGGACTGCGTCCGGGAGATGCAGGCGCTGACCAACGTGATGCCCCGGGCCAGCGGCGAACTCAGCTGGTGGCACAGCGACATCGGCCGGCACCACTGGGCGGTCAACGAGCGGGCGCTGGCCCGGGGCGTACGGATCACCCGGATCTTCGCCTACGCGACGATCTGCGACGAGCTGGAGGAGCTGCTGGAGACGCAGCGCAAGGCCGGCGTCCGGGTCGGCCTGCTGCCGGCCGGCGCGGTCGACCCGGCGCTGCACGTCAACCTGGTGAGCTGGGACGGGAGCGCCTGCTGGACGGCGGGGATGAGCGCGCACGGCGAGATCAGCGAGAACCGGTACTCGGTGAATCCGGCCGACGTGGCCCGGGCCGGTGAGACGTTCCAGGCCTGCGCCAACCTCGCCACCTTCCTGGACTGACCGGCCGTGACCGCGTCCGGCGTGCTGCTGGTGACCGCCGTGGTCTGGGCGGTGAGCCTGCTCCGCTCGGTCCGGCTCCGGGCGTTCGTGTACAGCCTGCCGCTGCCGATGACGCTGGCTCTGCTGACCACCGGGTACCGGGTCGACGGGTCGCACCTGCTCGGCGTGGTCGGCCTGAACCTCTTCTTCGTCCTGGTCACCGTGGCGCACCACCGGCTGCGCTGGCCGATCCTCCTCGCCGACCTGGCCGGCGTCGCCGGGTACGTGGCGCTCGGCGCCGCCCTGCTCACCGTCTCCGTGCCCTTCGCCCCGGCGCTGGCCGGCACGGTGGTGCTCTGGCTGCTCGCCGTGCTGCTGCTGCGCCGCCACCCGCCGTCCCCGCCGGTGGCCGAGGGCCCGGGGCGGCACCCGGTGACCGGGGCACCCGCGGACGGGACGGACCCGGCCGGGGACGGCGCCGGGTCGGGCCGACGGCTGCCGGCGCTGGCGAAGCTGGCGCTGATCCTCGGCGGGGCGGTGCTGACCGGGCTGCTCGGGCAGTTGCTGCGCGGGCTGGTGGTCACCTTCCCGTACGCCGGGGTGCTGGTCGCGGTCGAGGTCCGGCGGGACCTGCGCACCTTCTGCCGGCACTTCGCGCGCAACAGCCTGGCGCTGGTCGGCTTCCTCACCGGCCACCACCTGTGCCAGGACGTCTCGGCCGGGGCCGGGCTCGCCGCCGGCTGGGCCGGCTTCGCGCTCACCGCCGCCGTCCTGCACCTGCCGCTACCTGGGCACGGAAAACGCCGGTCAATCTCCGCTGATGCAACCGGAAACGTGCCCCGATCCCACAGCGGCCACGGAAAGCGTGGCGTCGAAGCTTGACGATCTGTCAGGCTGAAGCGGTCCGCGCGCTACAGGCTGGCACTTGTCCGCCGGGGCCCGGTGGTGAAAGCGTGCGGTATCCGCGTACCGCCGCTGAAGGGTGACAGGCCACCATGACCTCCGACGACCTGCTGGCCCGGCACCGGGCCGTGCTTCCGTCCTGGATGCCGCTCTACTACACCGAGCCGATCGAGCTGGTCTCCGGTTCCGGCCGGCGGGTCACCGACGCCCAGGGCCGCAGCTACCTGGACTTCTTCGGGGGCGTGCTGACCAACATGATCGGCTACGACATCCCGGAGATCCGCGAGGCGGTCGAGCGGCAGCTCCGTACCGGCATCGTGCACAGCTCCACGCTCTACCTGATCCGCCAGCAGGTCGAGCTGGCCGAGAAAATTGCCCGGCTCTCCGGGATCCCCGACGCCCGGGTCTTCTTCACCAACTCCGGCACGGAGGCGAACGAGGCGGCCCTGCTGGTGGCCACCAACCACCGCCGCTCGCACCAGATCCTCGCGGTGCGCAACAGCTACCACGGCCGGTCGTACGCGGCGATGGGCGTCACCGGTAACCGCGGCTGGTCGGCCAGCCCGCTCAACCCGCTCCAGGTGGCCTGGCTGCACTCCGGCGAGCGGCTGCGCGGCCTGCTGGCCCGGCTGAGCGAGTCCGAGCGGATCGACGCGGCGGTGGAGGACCTCCGCGAGGTGCTCGCCACCCAGACCGCTGGCGACGTGGCCGCGCTGATCGCCGAGCCGATCCAGGGCGTCGGCGGCTTCGTACACCCGCCGGACGGCCTCTTCGCCGCCTGGAAGAAGGTGCTCGACGAGACCGGCATCCTCTTCATCGCCGACGAGGTGCAGACCGGTTGGGGGCGCACCGGCGAGCACTTCTGGGGCTACCAGGCGCACGGCGTCACCCCGGATCTGATCACCTTCGCCAAGGGCATCGGCAACGGCTTCGCCCTCGCCGGCGTGGTCGGCCGGGCCGACGTGCTGGAGTCGGTCCCGGCGATCAGCTTCTCCACCTTCGGCGGCAACCCGGTCTCCACCGCCGCCGGCAACGCCGTGCTCGACTACCTGCTCGACCACGACCTGCAGGCCAACGCCGCGCGCACCGGGGCGATCCTCGCCGACGGCCTGCGCGCCGCGGTGGGCGGTCTCGACTGCGTCGCCGAGGTACGCGGCAAGGGGCTGATGCTCGGCGTCGAGTTCGTCCGGCCGGGCACCGCCGAGCCGGACCCAGCGCTGACCACCCGGGTCTTCGAGGCGTGCCGGGCCGGCGGGCTGCTCGCCGGCAAGGGCGGCCTCTACGGCAACGTGCTGCGGATGGGCCCGCCCCTCACGCTGACCGAGGACGAGGCGCGCGAGGGGCTGGCCATCCTGGTCGACGCCATCCGCTCCAGCGCGGCGGCGGAGGTGGCGGCGTGAGCACCGCGGACAACGGGCTGACCACCATCGGCCACTTCGTCGACGGCAAGCGGTTCAGCGGCACGTCGAGCCGGCGCGGCGACGTCTTCGACCCGGCCACCGGCCGGCGTACCGCCGAGGTGGAGCTGGCGAGCGCGGCGGACGTCGCGGTCGCGGTGCAGGCCGCCGAGCGCGCGGCCCGGGCCTGGCGGGACGCCTCGCTCGCGAAGCGGACGGCGGTGCTCTTCGCCTTCCGCGAGCTGGTGCACGCCCGGCGGGACCGGCTGGCCGCGGTGATCACCGCCGAGCACGGCAAGGTGCTCGCGGACGCCGCCGGCGAGGTGCAGCGCGGCCTCGAGGTGATCGAGTACGCCTGCGGCATCCCCTCGGCGCTGCGTGGCGGGTTCAGCGAGAACGTCTCCACCGAGGTCGACTCGTACAGCCTGCGCCAGCCGCTCGGCGTGGTCGCGGTGATCTCGCCGTTCAACTTCCCGGTGATGGTGCCGTTGTGGTTCGTGCCGGTGGCGGTGGCCTGCGGCAACGCGGTGGTGCTCAAGCCGAGCGAGAAGGACCCGAGCGCGGCGCTGCTGCTCGCCGAGTGGTTCGCCGAGGCCGGCCTGCCCGACGGGGTGCTGAACGTGGCCAACGGCGACAAGGAGGCGGTCGACGCGTTGCTGGACCACCCAGGTGTGCGGGCGGTCTCCTTCGTCGGCTCCACCCCGATCGCCCGGTACGTCTACCAGCGCGGCACCGCCGCCGGCAAGCGGGTGCAGGCGCTCGGCGGGGCGAAGAACCACATGGTGGTGCTCCCGGACGCCGACCTGGACCTGGCCGCCGACGCGGCGGTGAACGCCGGGTTCGGCTCGGCGGGGGAGCGGTGCATGGCCATCTCGGCGCTGGTCGCGGTGGAGCCGGTCGGTGACGAACTGGTCGCCCGGATCGCCGAGCGGATGGCCGGGCTGCGCACCGGCGACGGCCGGCGCGGCTGCGACATGGGTCCGCTGGTGACCGAGGCGCACGCGGCGAAGGTCCGCTCGTACGTCGAGGCCGGGGTGGCCGCCGGCGCGGTGCCGGTGGTGGACGGCCGCGACGTCGAGCCGGACGGCGACCCGGCCGGCTTCTGGCTCGGCCCGACGCTCTTCGACCGGGTCACCCCGGAGATGTCCATCTACACCGACGAGATCTTCGGCCCGGTGCTCAGCGTGGTCCGGGTCGACTCGTACGACGAGGCGGTCGAACTGGTCAACGCCAGCCCGTACGGCAACGGCACGGCGATCTTCACCAACGACGGCGGCGCGGCCCGGCGCTACCAGCACGAGGTGGAGGTCGGCATGGTCGGCATCAACGTGCCGATCCCGGTGCCGATGGCCTACTACTCCTTCGGCGGCTGGCGCTCGTCGCTCTTCGGCGACCTGCACGCACACGGCGAAGACGGGGTGCGCTTCTTCACCCGGGGCAAGGTGGTCACCAGCCGCTGGCTGGACCCCCGGCACGGCGGGGTCAACCTCGGGTTCCCCACCCAGACCTGAGCAGTCGCAGGATGCCCGCCCCGGCCAGGTACGCCACCAGGGCGGCGGCGGGCATCCCCAGTGGCACCGGGGCCTCCTTCGGCGCGGTGCTGTTGGCCACCAGCCCGTAGACCACGGCGGCGAAACCGGCGCCGGTGAGCGCGGTGCGGGCCGCCGCCCGCCGCCGGTCTGCTCGCTCCGGGCGACCGGACGTCGCGTCGGGCCCGCCCGCGGTGGGGCCGCCGGTTGGTGCCCGCGCCGCGGCGGGCCGGCGGGTGCGGGCCTCGATCGGACCGAAGACGGCGATCAGCACGGCCAGCACCACGGTCAGCATCAGTACCCACGGCAGCCGCCAGGCCAGCCAGGCCGCCGAGCCGGGCGGCGGCGTCGGCAGCACGCCCGCCGCATCCAGCGCGCCGACGAGCAGGATCACCGCACTCAGGTGCCAGAGGAAGACCGTGAGCACGACCGCGTTCACCGCGATCACCGCCTGCCAGGGGCGGGAGCGGTGCAACCACCGTTCCGCCGGGTCGCGTAGCAGGAGGATCAGGCCCAGTTGGCCGGTGGTGACGGCGAGCAGTGCCACGCTCGGCGGCGCGGCGTTGTCCAGCGGCTCGCCCGGTATGTTGATCATGCTCACCGGGTAGGGCCCGGGTCCGGTCAGCAGCACGGCGACGGTGAGCCCGCCGACCAGCATCGCCGCGCCGGCCCGGCGGGACACGGGCAGCCGGCGGGACCGGATGCCCCCGGCTCCGGCGGCGCCGTCCCGATCCGTCGCGGTGCCGGCCCGGGGCTGGGCACGGGCGTCGTGCCAGGCGAAACCGAGCTGGTGGACGGCCAACCAGCCGAACAGGTAGTTGGGCAGGGCGAGTTCGGCCGGGCCCAGCGCCCGTCCCAGGTCACCGGCGGCGACCAGGGCGGCCAGCGCCACCGGGACGGCCAGCCCGAACCGTCGGTGCAGCGCGTACGTCACCGGGGTGAGTGGCACCACCACGAGGTACGCGGCGAGGAACCAGAGCGGGATGGTGGCGAACCAGACGACGGTCCGGATCAGCGGCGCCTCGGCTCCGAGGAGCCGGGCGGTGAGCGCGCCGGCGGCGAGCACCACCAGCAGCGCGGTGGTGGGCCGCAGCAGCCGGGCGCTGCGGCCCAGCAGCCAGCCGGTGGCGTCGCCGCCCCTGCGCCCCTGCGCCGTCAGTGAGGCGGCGTTGGCGAACCCGCCGACGATGAAGAACACCGGCATCACCTGGACCACCCAGGTCAGCGGGTACGCCCAGGGCAGCTCGGGCAACGCGGACCGCCCGGTCGGGTCGCCGTCCGGATCGTAGGTGATCGCGGCGACCGCCCAGTGACCGAGAACGACCAGCACGATGGCGAGCGCCCGGAGCAGATCGACGTACCGCTCCCGGCCAGCGGGCGTCCGCGCGGCGAGTTCGCGCAGTCGGCGCATGATCCGAGGCTATGCCACCTTCTGATGGCCGGTGCTGATAACGGTTCGGTCGTCGGGTCTTGAAGTCCAGGCCCGGCTGCCGTAGAAATTCTTCAGCAACATTCTATGAATTGAAGACAAGCAACGACTCCCCCGTGCCTCGAAAACGGCGGGACGCCACCCCCAGACCCGACCGGCGACCGCCAGGACCCGATCCGAGGAGAAGACCATGAACAGGCGTGACATCCTGCGGCGTACCGCCGCTGCCGGCCTCCTGGCCACCCCCGCCGCCGGCCTGCTCGCCGGCTGCGCCACCGGCGGTGGCGGCGACAAGGACGACTCCGGCACCTACAAGGGCACCAAGAGCGAGCAGAACCCTCTCGGGGTCAAGGAGGACGCCCCGCTCGAGGTGGTGATCTTCAACGGAGGCTTCGGCGAGGAGTACGCCAAGGCCCACGAGGCCATGTACACCGAGAGGTACCCGAAGGCGAAGATCAACCACTCGGCGACGCAGGAGATCGCCAAGACCCTCCAGCCGCGCTTCGTCGACGGCACCCCGCCGGACGTGGTGAACAACTCCGGCAAGGACCAGATCGACTTCAACGGCCTGGTCTCCCAGAACGCCATCGCCGACCTGGGTGAGTTGCTCTCCGCGCCCAGCCTCGACATCCCCGGCAAGACGGTCAAGGACACGCTGCTGCCGGGTGCCGTCGAGGTCGGCTCGTACGACGGCAAGTTCATGGTGCTGAACTACACCTACACCGCCTACGGCATCTGGCACTCCACGAAGCTCTTCACGGAGCGCAACTGGGAGTACGCCAAGACCTGGGACGACCACATCGCGCTCTGCAAGCAGATCAAGGCGGCCGGCATCGCGCCCTGGACGTACGCCGGCAAGCACCCCCGGTACATGAGCTGGCCGCTGATCGCCACGGCGATCAAGTTCGGCGGGCCCTCCGTGGCCACCGCGATCGACAACCTGGAGCCGAACGCGTGGAAGTCCGACGCCATGAAGGCCGCGGCGGACGCATGGCACCAGATCGTCAAGGACAAGTACATCCTCGACGGCTCGCCCGGCCTCGACCACGTGCAGGCGCAGACCGCGTGGTGCCAGGGCAAGGCCGCCTTCGTCTCCTGCGGCTCCTGGCTGGAGAGCGAGCAGAAGAAGGTGACCCCCGAGGGCTTCAACATGACGATCCAGCCGACGCCGAGCCTCGGCAGCGGCGACAAGCTGCCCTTCGAGGCGATCCGCGGCACCGCCGGTGAGCCGTTCATGGTGCCGGCCAAGGCCAAGAACCTGGCCGGCGGCCTGGAGTACTTCCGGGTCATGCTGTCCAAGAAGGGTGCCCAGGACTTCACCAAGAAGGTATCCAGCCTGACCGTGGTGGCCGGGTCGACCGAGGGCATCGAGCTGCCGTTCGGTCTCAGCAGCGTGACCAAGGCCCTGGACGCCTCCGGCAGCAACGGCTTCAACTGGGTCTACAACAACTACTACCGGAAGCTGGAGCGTGAGCTCGTCGACGCGGCGTGCGGCGAGTTCTTCAGCGGTCGGATCGGCCCGGCCGAGTTCCTCGACATGTGCCAGAAGGGTGCCGACTCGATCGCCCAGGACAGCTCGATCAAGAAGTACAAGCGGGCGGCGTGACATCCGGCCGGTGGGGGCGGGGCAGCCCCCACCGGTCCACGGCTGTGGGAGAAGGTCCTTTCTCGTGAAACATGGCAAGTACCCGCTGATCATCACGTTCCTGGTACCGCCGCTGCTGCTCTACGGCATCTTCGTGCTCTCGCCGTACCTGCAGGCCTTCCAGATCTCGACCACCGACTGGCTCGGCTACTCGGCCGAGGCCAACTCCATCGGCCTGGCCAACTTCGAGCGGCTGCTGGACGACGACCGGGTGTGGAACGCCCTCAAGAACAACGTGTGGCTGCTCCTAGTGGTGCCGGTGGTGACCATCGTGCTCGGCCTCTTCTTCGCCACGATGCTCAGCATGGGCGGTCGCAAGGGTCGGGCGGGGGTGACCGGCGTACGCGGCACGTCCGTGTACCGGATGGTCTACTTCTTCCCGCAGGTGCTTTCCGTGGTCATCATCGCCCTGCTGTGGAAAGAGGTCTACCACCCCAACAGTGGCCTGCTCAACGGTGCCCTTGGTGCCATCGGCCTGCCAACGCCGGCCTGGCTGGGTGATCCCCGGTTCGCCTTCTGGTGCGTGCTGGCGGTGATGGTCTGGAGCAACGTCGGCTTCTACGTGGTGCTCTTCGGTGCCGCCATGTCGGCCATCCCGCGGGACATCTACGAGGCGGTGATGCTCGACGGGGCGTCCCGCTGGACCACCCTGCGCAAGGTCACCATCCCGCTGCTCTGGGACACCGTGCAGGTCGCCTGGATCTACCTCGCGATCGCTGCCCTGGACGGGTTCATCCTGATCCAGCAGATGACCAACGGCGGCCCCAACTTCTCCTCCGACGTCATCGGCCTGCGGATGTACGAAACCGCGTTCGGCAGCGAGAGCAAGTTCGGCTATGCCTCGGCGATCGGCGTGGTGCTGTTCTTCCTGACCCTCTCGGTGGCGGCACTGGCGCTGCGGGCCGCCCGGCGTGATCGGATCGAGTACTCGTGACAACCCTCGACAGGACCGCGTCCGACGGCACGGCCGTGGCGGACCGTCCGGCGCCGCGGGACCGCAAGCTCCGCCGCGATTTCGGCGTCGCCAACGTCTTCTCGCACTGGTTCTTGCTGCTCTGGGGCGCGTTGACCGCGCTGCCGCTGCTCTGGATGTTCCTCAGCTCGTTCAAGAGCGACGGGGAGATCCTGTCCGACCCGTGGGGGCTGCCGGGCGCGCTGCGGTTCGAGAACTGGGCGCGCGCCTGGACCGAGGCGCACATCGGCCAGTACTTCCTGAACAGCGCGATCGTGGTGGCCGGATCGCTCACCCTGACCATGCTGATGGGCGCCACGGCGGCCTACGTGTTCGCCCGGTACGAGTTCCCCGGCCGGCAGATCTTCTACTACCTGTTCGTCGGCGGGATGATGTTCCCCGTCTTCCTGGCCCTCGTGCCGCTCTTCTTCGTGGTGCGCAACGCCGGTCTCTTCGGCACCTGGACCGGGCTGATGCTGGTGTACGCCGCCTACTCGCTGCCGTTCACGGTGTTCTTCCTGACCGCCTTCTTCCGGACCCTGCCGACCGCGGTCGCCGAGGCGGCGCTGATGGACGGGTGCGGTCACTTCCGGCTCTTCTTCCGGGTGATGCTGCCGATGGCGCGACCGGGCCTGATCAGCATCGCGATCTTCAACTTCCTCAGTCACTGGAACCAGTTCATCCTGCCGCAGGTGCTGATGCAGGGCGACGACTCCAAGTGGGTGCTGGCGCAGGGCCTCGCCGCGCTCGCGGTCAGCCAGGGCTACCAGGGCGACTACAGCGGCCTCTTCGCCGGCCTGACCATCGCGACGCTGCCGGTGCTCGCGGTGTACATCGCCTTCCAGCGGCAGATCCAGGCGGGCCTGACGGCGGGTCAGCTGAAGTAGGCTAAGTCCGATACCGATCATCAGCTGCCTCGACGGCCGGTTGACCGGTAGGAAAACTCCTACCTATTGTGGGTGGCATGGCGATCACACACGTGCAACTGGTCTCCGTACCGGTGAGCGACCAGGACCGGGCCCGCGACTTCTACGTCGGCACGCTCGGCTTCGAGCTGCAGGGCGACAACCCGATGGGCCCGGACCAGCGCTGGGTGCAGGTCGCGCCGAAGGGCGGCGCCACCGCGCTGACCCTGGTCACCTGGTTCCCCACCATGCCGCCCGGCTCGCTCAAGGGCCTCGTCCTGGAGACCGATGACCTCGACGGCGACGTCGCGCGCCTGGGCGAGCGCGGCGTCGTCTTCGCCGACGGCGGCATCCAGTCCGCCCCCTGGGGTCGGTACGTCACCTTCGACGACCCGGACGGCAATGGCATCGTGCTCCAGGCCACCGCCCGTGGCTGAGGCGGACGTCTTCGCCGCGCTGGCCAACCCGACCCGGCGGGCGGTGCTCCGGCTGCTGCTCGAGCGGGGGGAGCAGCCGGTGCACCGGCTGGCGGAGCACTTCGCCATGCGCCGGCCCAGCCTGTCGGAGCACCTGCGGGTGCTCAAGGAGGCCGGCCTGGTCGTCGAGCAGCCCGCCGGCCGGCAGCGGCTCTACTCGCTGCGCCCGGAGCCGCTGCGCGAGGTCGTCGACTGGCTCACCCCGTACGAGCGGTTCTGGCGCGGCCGGCTGGCCGGGCTGCGCGCGGTGCTGGACGAGCTGCCCGATGAGTGACCAGACGACGATCCAGCTGGACGAGTTCCTGGCCCACCCGCCGGCCAAGGTGTGGCGCACGCTGACCGATTCCGATCTGATCGCCCGGTGGCTGATGCCGAACGACTTCGTCCCCGCCGTCGGGCACCGGTTCACCTTCCGTACCGACCCGCGCCCCGGGCAGGAGTTCGACGGGACGGTGCACTGCGAGGTGCTCGACCTCGATCCGCCCCGGCGGCTGGTCTGGGGCTGGCGCGGCGGCCGGCTGGACACGGTGGTGACGTGGACCCTGGTGCCCGAGGGGCGCGGCACCCGGCTCTTCCTGGAGCACGCCGGCTTCGACCCGGACGATCCGATCCAGCGCCGCACCCGGGACCTGCTCGGCGGCGGCTGGCGCTCCCACGTCTTCGCCCGCCTCACCCACACCCTCACCACCCCCTGACCCCCACCCAAGCCCTCACCACCCCCTGACCCCTCCCTCGCCCCGCCCGACCCCCCGACCTCACCGGGTTGATCAAGGGGTTTGCGTCAGAATCCGGCAGGACCCTGACGCAAACCCCTTGATCAACCGAAGTGGCCGGTCGGGGAGGACGGGAGGGGGCGGGGCGCGGGGGCGCGCCCCGGGGGTTAGCTGGGGGTGGGGACCAGGAGGGCGTGCAGGGCGACCGGGTCGTCCACCTCGGGCAGGTCCCGGGCGGCGAGCCAGGCCGCCGCGGCGGCGCCGTCCCCGGCGGAGCGCAGCGGTGCGTCCGGCCAGCGCCGGGCCGCCTCGACGCGCACCGCGGCGGCGAGCGGGGTGTCCTCGGTGAGCAGTCCGCCGCCGAGCACGAGCGGGCTGACCGCGCCGGCCGGCCGGATCCGGCGCACGCTCTCCACCAGGTGACCGGCGGCCTCGGCGATCAGCCCGGTCGCCGCCGGCTCGCCGGCCACCGCTGCGGCGACCACTCGCGGGGCCAGCCGGGCCAGTTCCACCGGCGGGCGCCGGGTGACTGCCTGGATCAGCGTGTCGACGGTGTCCCGGGGGCGGGCCGTCACCTCGGTGCTGCCGAGCAGGTCGGTGAGCACCTGCCGGCCCAGGGGTCCCGGCGCCGCCGCGGAGTCCAGGTCGGCCAGGAGCCGGCGGACCGCTTCCCGGCCGAGCCAGAACCCCGAGCCGGCGTCGCCGAGCAGCCAGCCGTGGCCGTCGGCGACCCGGTCCAGCCGCAGGTCGTGCACCTGAGCGGCGATCGCGCCGGTGCCGGCGATGAGCACTGTGCCGTCCGGGGCGGCGGTGCCGGAGGCGTACGCGACGAGGGCGTCGCCGTGCACCGCGTACGGGCAGCGCAGGCCGGCGTCGTGCCAGGCCCGGTCGAAGGCGTCCCGCCCGGCGGGGTCGGCGAGCAGGCGGCCGGCTCCGGCGAGGCCGATGGTGCCGGCGCGTACCCGGGCGGGGTCGACGTCGGCGAGCGCGCCGCGCAGGGCGGCGAGGAGTTCGGCCGCCGCCCGTTCGGCGCCGTGGCTGGTCGGGTTTCCGCCGCCGGCCCGGCCGTCACCGAGCCGCCGCCCGTCCAGGGTGAGGGCGGTCGCCCGGGTGGACGTACCCCCGACGTCGAGACCAACCACGACGGTGTCGGACATCGGCACGGGCCCCTCCTGCTGCGCTGCGGTGGCGCATTCATGCTGGTCGGCCCGGTGCTCGCAGGCAAGGTCGGGGGCCGCCGGCGGGCTGTGCGCCAGGTAACAGTTTGAAAACTTCGCCCACGGCCTTGACACGGAGGGCCCTGCAGTAAGAACTTTTACCACTAACAGTTAACAGTCTTTTCGGAAAGGCGTCCCATGGTTGATCACGAGGTGGACACCTCCGCGGGGACCGCGGTGGTCGACGCCGACGCGTTCGACCGACGGGGCGGGCTGCCCTCCGACGGGGTGCTGGCCCGGGTGCGCAGCGGCCTCGGCGAGCTGACCGGTGCGCTGCGCCGGGTCGCCGAGCACGTGCTGAGCGATCCGGAGGCGGCCGCCAGAGCCACCATAGTGGAACTGGCCGAGCGCAGTGGGACCTCGCCCGCCACCATCACCCGGTTCTGCCGGGCGATGGGCTTCGAGGGCTACGCCGACCTGCGGCTGGGCATCGCCGCCGAGACCGGGCGGGCCCGCTCCGCGGGCTGGACCGTCGACATCGGACGCGAGATCCAGCCCAACGACCCGCTGGAGCGGGTGCTCGACCAGATCATGGCCGCCGACACCCGGGCCATGCACGACACCGCCGCGCTGCTCGACCTCGCCGAGGTGGAGCGGGCCGCGGTGGCCATCGCCGGCGCCTCCCGGGTGAACATCTTCGGCGCCAGCGGCAGCGCGCTGGTCGGCGAGGAGATGCAGTTCAGCCTGCACCGGATCGGAGTGGCCGCCTGGGCCTGGAACGACGTCCACTCCGGGCTCGCCTCGGCCGCGCTGCTGCGCCCCGGCGACGTGGCGCTCGGCATCTCGCACACCGGGCAGACCCGGGAGACCATCGAGGTGCTCGCCGAGGCGGGCAGCCGGGGCGCGACCACGGTGGCGCTGACCGGCTTCCCCCGCTCGCCGCTGGCCGAGCTGGCCGACCTGGTCCTGGTCACCGCCAGCCAGGCGACCACCTTCCGGCCGGACGCGCTCTCCGCGCGGCACCCGCAGCTGGTCGTGCTCGACCTGCTCTACATCGCCGTCGCCCAGCGCACCCACGACCGCGCCCACGCGGCCTTCCGGCGTACCGCCCAGGCCGTCGACGGGCACAAGGCCGCGAAGGAGGCTCGCGCATGATCAGCGCCCAGGGGTACGCGGAAGCGGTCCGTCCGGTGCTCGACAGGCTGGTCGACGCCAGCGCCGACGGGATCGCCGCCGCCGCCGACCTGATCGCCGGGAGCCTGCGCGCGGGCGGGGTGCTCCAGGCGTTCGGGGCCGGGCACTCCGAGGCGTTCGCCGCCGAACTGGTCGCCCGGGCCGGCGGCCTGGTCCCCACCAACCGGCTCTCCATCCACGACCTGGTGCTGCACGGCGACGCCCCGCGCGACGTGCTCGCCGATCCGAAGCTGGAGCGCGACCCCACCATCGCCCACCAGATCTACGCCCTGGCGGACCCCCAGCCGCAGGACGTGTTCGTGGTGGCGTCCCAGTCCGGCATCAACGGCTCGGTGGTCGAGCTGGCGGCGCTGGTCACCGGGCGCGGTCACCCGTTGATCGCGGTCACCTCGGTCGAGCACACGGCACGGGTCGCCCCCCGGCACCCGTCCGGCCGGCGGCTCGCCGACCTCGCCGACGTCGTGCTGGACAACGGCGCGCCGTACGGCGACGCACTGCTGCCGCTCGAGGGCGGCGGCGCGGTCTGTGCGGTCTCCTCGGTCACCGCGGCGCTGCTGGCGCAGCTGCTGACCGCCGAGGTCGTACGACGGTTCCACCAGGCCGGAGAGGTACCCCCTATCTACCTCTCCGCCAACGTCCCCGGCGGGGACGAGCACAACCTCGCCCTCGAGTCGCGGTACGCCGGGCGCCTCCGGCGGACCGCCTGACCCGAACACCTCAAGGAGAGACGACGATGTCGATTACCCCCGAGAACCCGGCCGACCTGAGCCGCCGGACCGTGCTGCGCCGGGCCGCCGCGGTGGGCCTGATGGCCACCCCGGCCGTCGGGCTGCTGAGCGGTTGCGTCAGTGGCGGCGACGACGAGCCGACCGACCAGGCCGCCGGTGAGAAGTCCGCGGAGAACCCGCTGGGCGTCAAGGACGACGCCGCCCTGGAGGTGGTCATCTTCAACGGTGGCCTGGGCACCAAGTACGCCACCGACGTGCACATCCCGTCGTACAAGAAGAAGTTCCCGAAGGCGGAGGTGAAGTTCTCCCAGGCCGAGGAGATCGCCACCGTCCTGCAGCCGCGGTTCACCAGCAACACCCCGCCGGACATGGTCAACAACGCCGGCTCGAAGCTGATGGACCAGGGTGCGCTGGTGCAGGCCGGCCAGGTGCAGGACCTCGCCGAGCTGTTCGACGCGCCGTCGCTGGACGACGCGAGCAAGAAGGTCAAGGACACCCTGATCCCGGGCACCGTCGAGCAGGGCACCTTCAACGGCAAGCCGTACGTGCTCAACTACGCCTTCACCGTCTTCGGCCTCTGGTACGACAGCGCGCTGTTCGAGAAGAACGGCTGGGCCGCGCCGAAGACCTGGGCCGAGTTCACCGCGCTCTGCGACAAGATCAAGGCGGCTGGCGTCACCCCCTACTCGTACGCCGGGGCGAACGCCGCGTACTACCAGTACCTGGTCATCCTGACCAGCGCCGCCAAGATCGGCGGGCCGGACGTGCTGAAGAACATCGACAACCTGGAGGACGGCGCCTGGCAGGCCGAGCCGGTCAAGCAGGCCGCGGCGGCCTGGGCCGAGATCGGCGCCAAGTACGGCAACAAGGCGCACCTGGGCCTCAAGCACACCGAGGTCCAGCTCCAGCAGAACCAGGGCAAGGTGGCGTTCTACCCCAGCGGCTCCTGGCTGGAGAACGAGCAGGCCAAGGACACCCCGCCCGGGTTCAAGTACGCGGTCATGCCGGTGCCCAGCGTGACCACCTCGGACAAGCTGCCGCAGACCGCGATCTACGCCGCGGCCGGTGAGATGTACTTCGTCGCCTCGAAGGGCAAGAACCCGCGCGGTGGCATGGAGTACCTGCGGCACATGCTCTCCAAGGAGGGCGCGAAGGGCTTCACCGAGCTGACCAAGGTGCTCACCGTGGTCAAGGGCGCGGTCGACGGCCTGGAGATCTCGCCCGGTCTCACCAGCGGCAACGCGATGCTGTCGGCGGCTGGCAGCGACTACTTCGCCTACCGCTTCGACACCTGGTACAAGAAGCTCGACGACGAGGCGCGGGCGGCCACCAACGAGCTGATGTTCAACGGTGGCACCGCCGACAAGTTCTGCCAGCGGATGCAGAAGGTCGCCGACGCGGTGAAGAAGGACTCGTCCATCGAGAAGTTCAAGCGCTGAGCCGGGCGTAGGGAACGAGCGGAGACGACAACCATGCGGCATGGCAGGTACCCGTTCATCGTCGGCTTCCTGGCGGTGCCGGTCGCGATCTACGTGACCTTCGTCATCGGGCCGTACGCCCAGGCGTTCTATCTCGCCACCACCAACTGGCGGGGAGTGAGCGCCAACCCGAAGTTCATCGGTCTGGAGAACTTCGAGCGGCTGCTGTCCGACGACATCTTCTGGAAAGCGGTCCGGCACCACGGTGTCCTGCTGCTTGCCATGCCGCTGCTCACGATCGCCATCGCGCTCTTCTTCGCCTTCATGCTCAACGTGGGCGGGGGGAGCCGGGGCGGCGTGATGACCGGGGTCTGGGGGTCGAAGTTCTACCGGGTGGTGTTCTTCTTCCCCCAGGTCCTGGCCGTGGTCATCGTCGGTGTGATCTTCAGCCGGGTGTACGCCCCGGACGACAGCGGGCTGCTCAACGGTGCGCTGGGGCTGTTCGGGGCGGACCCGGTGCTCTTCATGGCCAATCCGAAGATCGCGCTCTGGTCGATCGTCGGCGTGCTGGTCTGGCAGGCGGTCGGCTTCTACGTGGTGCTCTTCAGCGCCGGCATGGCGTCGGTGCCGAAGGACATCTACGAGGCGGCGACCATCGACGGGGCCGGCCGGTCGGCGATGTTCTTCCGGATCACCCTGCCGCTGCTCTGGGACACCCTCCAGGTCGCCTGGGTCTATCTCGGCATCGCCGCCTTCGACGCCTTCGCCATCGTGCAGGTGCTCTCGGTCGACCAGGGCGGCCCGGACGGGGCCACCACCGTGCTGGGCATGGAGATCTACCGCAACGCGTTCAGCTACTCCCAGTTCGGCTACGCCTCGGCGATGGGCGTGGCGCTGTTCTTCCTGACGATCACGTTCGCGGCGCTCACCCTGCGCGTCAGCCGGCGTGACACGATCGAGCTGTAAGGCGGGGTCTGAAGATGACGACAGAAATCGCTCCGAGTGCGCCGGCGGCCCCGGCCGGCCCGGGCACCCCCGACCCCCGGCGGGGCCGGCTCGGCCGGCGCGGGCAGCGCGCGGAGGTCGGCCTGCTCAGCGGCCTCGGGCACATCGCCCTGCTGGTCTGGGCGATCCTCGTGGTCGCTCCGCTGCTCTGGACCATCCTCGCCTCGTTCAAGAGCAACACCGAGATCTTCCTCGGCAGCCCGTTCGCGGTGCCGAGCGAGTTCAGCTTCGGCAGCTACGCCCGGGCCTGGAGCGAGGCGAACGTCGGGCGGTACTTCCTCAACAGCGTCTTCGTGGTGACGCTGAGCACCGCCGGCACCATGCTGTTCGGTTCGATGGCCGCGTACGTGCTGGCCCGCTATCCGTTCCCGGGCAACCGGGCGATCTACTACCTGTTCGTCTCCGGCCTGGCGTTCCCGGTGTTCCTCGCCCTGGTGCCGCTCTTCCTGGTGGTCAACAACCTGGGCCTGCTGAACACCTACACCGGCCTGATCCTGGTCTACATCGCCTACTCGCTGCCGTTCACCGTCTTCTTCCTGGCGGCGTTCTTCAAGACCCTGCCGCAGTCGGTGGCGGAGGCGGCGATGATCGACGGCGCGTCGCACACCCGGCTGTTCTTCCGGATCATGATGCCGATGGCCCGGCCGGGCCTGGTCAGCATCGCGATCTTCAACATCATCGGCCAGTGGAACCAGTACCTGCTGCCGGTGGCGCTGATGCAGGGGCAGGGCGCCGACCAGAAGTGGGTGCTCACCCAGGGCATCGCCAGCATCTCCACCTCGGCCGGCTACGAGGCGGACTGGGCGGCGCTCTTCGCCGCGCTGACGCTCTCCATCCTGCCGATGATCATCGTCTACGCGATCTTCCAGCGGCAGATCCAGTCCGGCCTCACCTCCGGCGCCGTCAAGTAAGGCCGGCCCGCCGCGGCCCCCGTCGCGCCAATCGGCGACCTGGCGACGTAAGGCGGCTGGTGGCCATTCCACGGGGATGGCCACCAGCTGTCGACTGACGCCCGCGTGGCGGCGGCTGGCTCGACGCGTCGGCTCAGCTGTCACCCGCACCGCCGAGGCGCCTACGATGCCGCGGATGGATGAGGTCGGGGTTGGCTTCGGCTACAAGCTTCAATGGCTCGCCGTGTACGGACAGGGCGCCGACGCCGTCGCCGGGGCGCTGGGCCTCAGCAGGCCCACTCCAGCGAGCTGGCGGGACGCGGTGGATGCGGCGTATCACGGCCACGGCGACTGGCTGCTCACGCCGCCGCTCGACGGCTGGACGCTCGCCGCCTCGAAGGATGTGCCCGCCCCGGAAGACGACCGGTTCGTGGCCTGGTTGGCGGAGTTGAGCCGCCGGCTCGGCACAGTGCAGTACTTCGGAACTCACCGCGTCGTCGACTATCACGGATGGGGACGCGCGTCCGACGGCGTCGTGCAGCGGGCGTTCGCGTATCTCGGCGAGCGTGGCGAGGTGCTATTCCAGGTAGGGGAGCCGACGGCGGACGAGCAGGCGCTCGGGGTCGCAGCCGCCTACCGCGCGGACGAGCCGTGGTCCGAGGACGACGAGGCGTCACCGTGGCCGGACGAGGAGACGGTGCTCGCGCTCGCCGGGCGGTGGAGCGTCGACCCGCGAACCCTGGACGGTGCACCGGTTCCCGGAGGTCCGTACCTCGCCTCGGCATAGCCCACGTCGCTCCGACGGATCCAGCGGCAGACCCAGTCCGGCCTCACCTCCGGCGCTGTCAGGACCGCGCCGCCGGACAGCCCCGCCGGGCCCGGTCGCCATCCGGATCTTCCTCCGACGACCGGGCGCGGAGGTGGCCAGCCGTCCGAGACCTGGGATGGTCCGGTCACCGGTGCCAGGACTGCCACAGGGCGGCGTAGGCCCCGCCGGCGCGGACGAGTTCGTCGTGGGTGCCGAGTTCGGTGATCCGGCCGTCGGACAGCACCGCGACCCGGTCGGCTTCGTGCGCGGTGTTGAGCCGGTGCGCGATCGCGATGACGGTACGCCCGGCGAGCACGGCGGCGAGGGCCCGCTCGGTGCGCCGGGCGGTGGTCGGGTCGAGGGCAGCGGTCGCCTCGTCGAGGATGAGGGTGTGCGGATCGGCGAGCACCAGCCGGGCCAGCGCGAGCTGCTGGGCCTCGGCCGCGCCGAGTTGACGGGCCCCGTCGCCGAGCGGTGTGTCGAGGTCGTCGGGGAGGTCGGCCGACCAGTCGGCACCCACCGTGGCCAGCGCGGACCGCATCTGGTCGTCGGTGGCGTCCGGGGCGGCGAAGGCGAGGTTGTCGCGCAGCGATCCGATGAAGACGTGGTGTTCCTGGGTGACCAGGGCGATCCGGCGACGGCGCTCTGCCGGATCCAGGTCGGTGACCGGGCAGCCGCCGATGCTGACGGTGCCGTGTCGGGGCGCGTCGATGCCGGCGAGCAGCCGGGCCAGGGTGGATTTCCCGGCCCCCGACGGGCCGACGACGGCCAGCCGTTCGCCGGGATGAACCTCCAGATCGATGCCGTGCAGGACGTCAGGGCCGCCGGCGTACGAGAAGCGCGCGTCGCGTACCACCAGTCGCTCCCCTCCGGGCACGGACGTCCTGCCGGGCGGCTCCGGCGGCACCAGGCCGACGCCGAGCACCCGAGCGAACGAGGCGAAGCCACGCTGCGCCTGTTCGGTCCACTGCAGAATCCGGTCCAGCGGTTCGATCGCCTGTTGGAGGTAGAGCGCGGCGGCGACCACCGCGCCGAGCGAGACCGACCCCTGGGAGAGCAGGTATCCGCCGACGAGCAGCACCGCGGCGACCGGTAGCGGATAGCTGGCCTCCACCACCGTGAAGAACACGGTGCGCAGCGCGAGCGTCGCCCGCCGGGTCGCCCACAGCTGGGCGATGCGGGCGGCACCGTGCCCGATCCGGTGGTCGGCGAGGCGGAGCGCCTCGACGGTGCGGGCGCCCTCGGCGGTGGTGGTCAGCGTCTCGGTCAGCTCGGCGGTGGCCGCGCCCTCGGCGAGGTACGCGGAGCTGGCCCGCCGCAGGTACCAGCGGGTCACCGCCCATATCGACGGCAGCCCGAGCAGCGCCACCAGGCCGAGCAGCGGGTGCAGCAGGAAGACCGCCCCGAACAGCAGCGTCAGCTGCACCGCGGCGATGACGATGGTGGGCACCACGTCCCGAACGGTGCTCCCGACCGTCGACACGTCGACCGAGCTGCGGGTGGCCAGATCTCCGGAACCGGCCCGCTCGACGACGGACACGGGCAGGCCGAGCGTCCGCCGGACGAAGTCCTCGCGCAGCCGGGCGACGGCCCGCTCCCCGAACCGGTGGCCGGCGTACTGGGCGTACCGGGACACCAGTGCCTGGACCAGGACGGAGCCGCAGATCGCCAACGCCAGCCGGTCCACGGTGGCGACGCCCGCGCCCGCGGTCACCCGGTCGATGATGCTGCCGAGCAGCCACGGCGGGGCGAGCCCGGCGATCGCAGCCGCGCCATGCAGCGCCAGCACGGCTGCGACCGCCCGTCGGTCCCGGTTGATCAGGTCCAGCATCGCCCGGCGTACTGCCGCCCGGTCCGCCACCGGCAGCCGGCTCACCGATATGCCCCCTCGGCGTCGGGGCTGTCCCGGGCCACCAGCTGTCGATAGCCGGGGTCGTCGTCGAGCAGCCGGGGGTGGGTGCCGGTGCCGACGATCCGGCCCGTGCGCAGGTGCGCGACGGTGTCGGCCTGGCCGAGCAGTAGCGGCGACGTGGCGAGTACGACCGTGGTCAGTCCGGCCCGGGCGGTCCGCAGCCGTTCGGCGATGCGCGCCTCGGTGTGCGCGTCCACCGCCGACGTCGGGTCGACGAGGATCAGCACCTCCGGCTCGGCGAGCAGCGCCCGAGCCAGGCGTACCCGCTGGCGCTGACCGCCAGAGAGCGTTCGGCCCCGGGTGTCCACCGGGGTGTCGAGCCCGGCCGGCAGCGCGTCGACGACGTCTTCGGCGGACGCGGCGCGCAGGGCGGCGATGATCTCCTCGTCGGACCCCGGCCGGGGGCGCAGGATGTCTCGCAGTGTCCCGGCGAAGAGGTACGAGTCGTGGTCGGCGACCAGGATCCGGGCCCGGACCTCATCCAACGCGATCTCGGTCAGCGGCACGGCGCCCCAGGTGACGTTGCTGACGACGTACCGTCCGAGCCGGTCGGCCAGGGCGACGGCGTCGGCCGGATCGTCGGCGGCGACGCCGGTGAACTGGCCGGCGCGGACCGTCAGCCCGGTCGCCGGGTCGTGCAGATCGGCGGGGTGGGCCGGCGCGGACGCCGGCTCCAGCCGGCGAGCGTCGGGCACCGTCCCCGGAGCGCGGCGACCGGGTGCGGTCCGCGGCCCGCCGACGTCGTCCGGCGTCAGGGTGAGCAGGGCGACGATCCGGCGGGCGGCGACGCGGCCCCGGATCAACTGGTAGCTGCCCTCCAGCAGAAACCAGACCGGCACGATGAGGGTGGCGACGTACCCGTAGACGGCGACCATCTGTCCGATCGTGATGTCACCGGTCACCGCCATCCGCGCCGCGAGCCAGACCACGGCGGCGAGGAAGAGCCCCGGGATGGCGATCGTCAACGCGTCGATCCAGCTGTTGACGGCGCCGACCCGGTATCCCTCGGCCAGCAGGCGTTGGGAGCGGTCGGCGTACCGGCGGGCGAACAGGCCACGGCCGCCGACGCCGGCGAGCACCCGCAGCCCGGCCACGATGTCGCCCGACCGAGCGGTGAGGAGGCCCTGCTGCTGCCGGTAGACCGACTCCGCCCGTTCGAGGCGGCGCAGTAGTGGTCCGACGACCAACGCGATCGCCGGCACGCCCAGCAGCACGCACAGCGCGAGGACGGGGGACACCGACCAGAGCACGACGGCGATGACCGTGTACGCGACGACCGCGCCGACCCCCGGACCGGTCAGCGTCAGCACCTGTGAGGTGTAGCCGATGTCGGAGCCACCGACGGTGGCCACCTCGCCCGTGGCGAGCCGGCGCGGAAGCACCGCGCCGATCCGGGAGAGCTGGCGCAGCAGGACCGCCGCCGAGCGGGCCGTCGCGTCCTCCCGCACGAACGTCATCGTGCGGTGCCGCATGATGCCCAGGTACGACAGAGCCATCCCGGCGACGACGATCGCCGCCACCCAGAGCGACAGGGCCCGGGTGTCGGCATCGCGCAGCCCGTCGTCGACCGCACGGGAGATCAGGTAGGGCCGGACCGACAGCCCGATCATCCACGCCGTCCCGAACATGCTGCCCCTCAACACCCGCCAGGGCTGGCAGCGGACCAGCCACCAGATGTAGCGCAGCGGCCCCCTGGTGTCCGGGATCCCGGGTTCGGGATGGGGAATCTGCGGGGGCATCCGCCCACGCTAACGAGTGGGCCCACGGCCCATCGGCCCTTGCGATGTCGGATCGATCACTGCCGGGACGCCGGGTGGCGGGTGGTCGGGACGGGCCGGGCAACCGTCGAGGCGCTGGGCGGTCCGGGGGCGGGACGGCAGGTCGGCCGCTGTCACAGGGGCGAGGCAGAATCGCATCCGTGCTGGTGGTGGCGGTGGTGTCCGACGAGCGGGGCGGGGGAGCCCTGCAACCGCTCGACGCCACCGGCCGGCCGGCCGGCCCGGTCGAGCCGGCCGACGACCTGGCCGCCGCGGTGGCCGCCCGGGAACGCGCCGAGCACCCGCGCTGGGTCTGGGCCTCCGGCGCGGTCGGCTACCCGGCCCTGCTGCGCGCCGGGGTGCGGGTCGAGCGCTGCCACGACGTGGAGCTGACCGAGGCGCTGCTGCTGGGCCACGCCGGCCGCTGGGGCGAGCCGCGCTCGCTCGCCGCCGCCCGGGCCCGGCTCACCGGCGCCCCGGTGCCGGCCGATCCGCCGCCGCGTCCGGCCGCGCCGCCCGGCCACGGCCAGGGCGCGCTCTTCGACACCCTGCCCGGCCCGCCGGGCCCCGGCATCGACGCCCTGGTCGAGGTGTACGCCAACCAGCTCGCCCGGATCGCCGCCACCGAGCACCCCGGCCGGTTCCGGCTGCTGGTCGCCGCCGAGTCGGCGGGCGCCCTGATCGCCGTGGAGATGGGCGCCGCCGGGCTGCCCTGGCGGGCCGAGGTGCACGACGAGATCCTCGCCGAGCTGCTCGGCGAGCCGTCCCCGGTCGGCGGTCCACCCCGCCGGCTGGCCGAGCTGGCGGCCCGGATCGCCGACGCGTTCGGCGTACGCCAGCTGCACGCCGACTCCCCTGCGGAGCTGCTGCGGGCGTTCGCCCGCGCGGGCGTCGAGCTGCCCAACACCCGGGCCTGGGTGCTGCGCGGGGTGGACCACCCGGCGGTGCCGCTGGTGCTGGAATACAAGGAGCTCTACCGGATCTGGACGGCGCACGGCTGGGCCTGGCGGGACGCCTGGGTGCGCGACGGCCGGTTCCAGCCGGAGTACGTCCCCGGCGGGGTGGTCTCCGGCCGGTGGGCGACCCGGGGCGGCGGCGCGTTGCAGATCCCGAAGGTGATCCGCCGCGCGGTGGTGGCCGATCCGGGCTGGCGGTTCGTGGTCGCCGACGCCGGCCAGCTGGAGCCCCGGGTGCTCGCCGCGGTCTCCGGCGACGCCCGGCTCGCCGCGGCCGGCGGGGCCGGCGACCTCTACGCCGCGCTCGCCCAGGACGCGTTCGGCGGCGACCGGGCTCGGGCCAAGGTGGCCCTGCTAGGCGCGATGTACGGGCAGACCGGCGGTGCCGCGGTGCCGGCGCTGGCCGTGTTGCGCCGCAACTACCCGACCGCCTTCGGCTACGTCGAGGCGGCCGCCCGCACCGGCGAGGCCGGCGGGTTGGTCCGCTCCTGGCTCGGGCGCACCTGCCCGCCGGGGACGGCCGGCTTCGCCGACGGCGAGGAGGGCGATCCGGACGCCGGGGCCGATCCGCAGTCGAGCCGGGCCCGGGCGGCGCGGTCCCGGGGCCGGTTCACCCGCAACTTCGTCATCCAGGCCACCGCCGCCGAGTGGGCTGCCACGCTGCTGGCCACGCTCCGCGGCGAGCTCGCCGGCAGCGCCGCCGAGCTGGTCTTCTTTCAGCACGACGAGGTGATTGTGCACTGCCCGGCCGAGCAGGCCGACGCGGTGGCCGAGGCGGTGCGCCGCTGCGGCGAGCGGGCCGCCGCGCTGCTCTTCGGCGACACTCCGGTGCGGTTCCCGCTCGATCTGTCCATCGTCGACTGCTACGCCGACGCGGCCTGACGGGCCTGATCGCCGGAACAGGCGGCGACGGTTGGTCCGGTGAATAACGGTTGCACTATTCTTCCTTTTCGCCCCGCTACCCGATCCCCCTCCACCTCGTTGCTCCCGATGTCCGTACGACGGAGCGGGCCGTGCCTCGGGCCACGGTCCGCTCCACGGTGGAGGGGGCGCAGCTGAACCGGATCGCAGGAATGATCATCGCCGCGGGTGGCGGCCGCCGGATCGGTGGCCCGGAGGCGCTGCTGCACCAGGGGGAGAAGCCCCTGGTCAGCCGGATGATCGACACGATGGCCGAGGCGGGCTGCGCGCGGATCGTGGTCGTGCTGGGCGCCGCGGCCGACCAGGTTCGCGAAACGGCGGACTTGACCGGGGCCACCGTGGTGGTCAACCGGGCCTGGGGGACCGGGGTCGGCTCGTCCATCCGCGCCGGCCTCGCCGCGCTGGACGACGAGGCGATCGAGGCGGTCGTGGTGGTGCCGGTCGACATGCCCGGCCTGACCGCCGCCGCGGTGCGCCGGGTGGTCGCCCTCCCGTACCCGGACGTGCTGGTCTGCGCCACCTACAGCGGGCTGCGCGGCTACCCGATGCTGTTCGGCCGCCGGCACTGGTCCGGCATCGCCACCCTGGCCAGCGCCGACGTCGGCGCCCGGCCGTACCTGCTGGCGCACAAGGACCAGATCGTCGACATCTCGTGCGACTCGGTGGCCGACGGCAGCCGGGTCGACACCCCGGAACTTATGGCGCTCTACGGGCTCACCGTCCCGCCGCAGCGTGTGGGCGTCTAGTGCGGTGTCCACTAACGTTCACCGGGTGCTCGGTGGGCTTGTGGATCCTCGCCGTGCAGGGCGAGCGACTCCCCACGACGTGGTGGGGCGGGCCTCCGCGGGCCAACTGATCCTCGCGCCGCCTGGTGTGGGCGGCGGGGGTCACGTCGGGACTGGCCGGCGCCGGGGAGGTGCCGGCCGGCTCGACGGTGCGTGACCACCTCCGGCAGCACAGCCGCTGCGGTGGGGGTGGTGGGTCCGCCGCCCGGGGTGCGGGTGGCGATGCTGGCGGCCGCGACGAGGTCGCGGTGCCCGGAGAATGCGCAGTGCGGGCAGGTCAAGGTCCGGCCGCGGGGTTTCGGCACGCGGCGTCGGCAGACGGGGCAGGTGGAGGACGTGCCGCGTTCGTCGACGAGGCGGACGGTGATGCCCGCGAGGGTGGCCTTGTCGGTGAGGATCTGGATGAGTCGGCCGATCTGCCACTGCCGCAGCCGCAGGTTGTGCCGCCGCCCGGCAGCGATGTCGAGCACGCCGCGGGGGTCGCCGACGTGCAGCACCCCGACGCGCTGCTGCTGGGCCCAGGTGATGACGGTGCGGGCGGCTTCGTGTTGGGCTTGGCGGACGCGCCGCCGGTGCCGGCCCTCCACCAGCCGCGCCCGGCGGCGGTATCGCCGCCACCGCCGTGATCCCTTCTCACCCGGTTTCGGGGCCCGGTGCGAGACGGCGCGGCGGCGGGCTTTGGTGTCGGCCAGGTGCATGCGGTGCTCGGCGCGGATCGCCCGCCCCGACACCAGCAAAGCTTCTCCGCCGGGGCCGGCCACCGCGTACGGGTGAATGATCCCCAGGTCCACCCCGGCCACCCGGCCCGCATCCGGCTTCGCACCGGCCGGGTAGACGGTGATCGGGACTTCGGCGGTCACGTCAAGGAACAAGCGGCCACCCTCACACAGCAGGGTGACCGACCGGACCTGCTCGATCGGATACGGCAGTTCCCGGGCCAGGCGCACCCACAAGGGTGCCGTGCCCTTCGCGGTCGGGATGCGCACCCGGCGCCCCTCGAGGATGAAGGTGCCGTGATGCCAGCGCACCGGCAGCAAACCCCGCCGCCGCCGCGGAAACCGGACCGACGCCTCACCCGCAGCGCGGCGTTTGGCGGCGGCGAACCACGCGTCGGAAAACCGACGCAGCACCGATCGGGCGCCCACCGAGTCCAGTTCGGCGAACGTGCCCGGCCCCGACGCCGCCAACTCCCGACACAACTGCTGATAGCCCACCAGCGGCGCGTCGCGGCGGCCGCGCCGCCACGCGTTGACCTCCAACACGCACGCCCACACGTCACCCGCCGAGCGCAGCAGGCCGAAACACCGCCGCCGCTGCCCCGGCGTCACCCGCAACGCCACCCGAGCCGTGCGATGCACGACTCGCGGCGCGGCAGGATCCCGACGGCGAGGCACAAACCACAGCCAACACCACCCCTACGACACTTCCCCAACCCCGACCAACCCGGCGCACGTTGCTGGACACCGCACTAGCCGAACGGCGGATGGCCGGTCCGGGATTCAGCCTCAGAGCTGCCTGGCTGTGGCCAAGGGCGGCCGGTTCACCGGTGCACCGACCGCCCTTCGGTTGTCCCTGGTCCGTCGACAGCGGTCAGCCGAAGGCGATGCCCGACCGCCGGCAGGTGACTCGGTGCGTCGCCGGCTCAACTCTGCTTGCCGAGGAAGGCGAGGGTGACCGCGGCGAAGAGCGGGGAGACGGCGATGTCGTAGTGCGTCAGCCCGGGCAGGATGGACAGCGCGTGGCCGCCCTTCGGCCGGCTCTCGCCCATCCAGCCGCCGTCACGCAGGCCGCCGTCGAGCAGCTTGAAGACCTCGACGTAGTGGCTCGGCGGCGCCATGTCCGCGTCGGCGGCGACGATCAGCGTCGGCACCTGCAGGCCGCGGACCTCCTCGGTGTAGTCGAAGTCCTTCGCCATCGCCGCACCGATCTTGTCCAGCAGCCGGGGGAAGTCCTCCGGGCGCGGCGCCACCCGCTGGTAGAGCTCGTACATCGGGGTGTCCTTCATGAACTCGGCGGCCGCCGCGCCCACCTGGCCCTGCTGCTGAAGCATCTCCGGGTAGATGGCGTCGCGGCGGATGTTCGCCGACGCGGCGACGAGCCGGCCCACCTTGTGCGGGTACTTGATCGCCACCTGGAGCGCGACCCCGCCACCGAGGGAGTAGCCGACGACGTCCGGCTTCTGCAGCCCGAGGTGATCGATGAGCGCGGCGACGTCGTCGGCCATCAGCGTCACGTCGAGCGGCCGGTCGATGTCGGCGGTCCGGCCGTGCCCCTGCAGGTCCACCAGGATGACCTGGTGGTGGTCGGCCAGCGCGGGAAGGATCGGCGCGAACATCTCACCCGAGCAGAGACCTCCGTGCAGCAGGATCATCGGGCGTCCCGCGCCGTGCGTCTCGTAGTACACGTTGATGCCGTTGACGTCGGCGTACTGCCCCGAGCCGGTGCTCCACTGCGTGGCGGTCATGATGTGCTCCTCGTGTGTGGTCGTCGAGTTGACACCGGTACTGACCGGCCGGGCTCCGGAAACTCATCGCTGCCCGCGGCGTGAATTTTCCGATCCGGGCGAGACCGGGGCCGCGATGGTGGACGGCGCCGTCGGAGTGGTCCGCTACCGTGGTCGGGTGAGTGATGTGGCGACCGGCACACCCGTCGAGGCGCAGCTTGAGGCGTACCGGTCCGAGCTGACCGGCTACTGCTACCGGATGCTGGGGTCCGTCTTCGAGGCCGAGGACGCCGTGCAGGACACGTTCGTACGGGCCTGGCGCGGCTTCGATCGGTTCGAAGGACGGTCGGCGCTGCGCTCCTGGCTGTACCGGATCGCGACGAACGTGTGCCTGACCATGCTCTCCAGCGCCCAGCGGCGGGTCCTGCCGATGGACCTCGGTCCGGCCGGCTCCGGCCGCGCCACCGACCCGGGTGAGCCGCGCTCCGACGAGATCTGGGTGGGCCCGGCACCGGACAGCCGGGTGCTGCCGGAGACCAGCGACCCGGCCGACGTCGTCGCCGAGCGCGAGTCCGTCCGGCTGGCGTTCGTCGCGGCGCTGCAGCACCTGCCACCGCGCCAGCGGGCCGTGCTGATCCTGCGCGAGGTGCTGGCCTGGTCGGCCCAGGAGGTCGCCGATCTCCTCGACACCTCGGTGGCGAGCGTCAACAGCGCCCTTCAGCGGGCCCGCACCACACTCGCGGCCGCCGACATCGCCACCGACGTGTACAGGCCGATGGACGACGAGCAGAAGGCGCTGCTCGCGCGTTACGTGAAGGCCTTCGAGGCGTACGACCTGGAAGCGCTCACGACGCTGCTGCACGAGGACGTGACGCTGTCGATGCCGCCGCTGCCGCTGTGGCTGCGCGGCCACGTCGACATCCTGGCCTGGATGTCCGGTACGGGCAGCGGTTGCCGCGGGTCCCGGCTGGTGCCGGTGGTGGCCAACGGCATGCCGGCGTTCGGGCAGTACCGGCCCAGCCTCACCGGCTCGGGACACGACCCGTGGGCGCTGATCGTGCTGGAACTCTCAGCCGGGCGGATCACCGCGGTCACCAACTTCCTCGACACCGCCCGCCTGTTCCCGGTGTTCGGCCTGCCTGCCCGACTCGGGTAACGCGTCGGCCAGGCCGAGCAGGGCGACAAGCTGCCGCAGACCCGGGCCGGCGCCGCTGACGACCAGGCGCCAGCCGTGCCGCCGCGCGGTCACGCGCAGCCGAGCCAGCGCCTCGACCGTCACCACGTCGGGCCGGGCGATGCCGGCCACGTCGCAGGTCACGATGCCAGGGCCACGGCCGCGCAGCCGCTCGGCGAGGTCCGCGCACACGACGGGAATGTCCGTGCGGGTCACCGTCGGGCCGACGGGAAAGAAGATCGCGGGGGCCACCACCTGGATAGGACCACCCGGCGACGGGAAACTCATCGCACCCCGGACCGATGAGTTGCGTGCGACCCGCGGGTCTGACGGGCATGACGATCCGACAGACGCTGCGTACCGACGGCCCCGTCTTCCTGCCCGGCGACAAGGGCTACGACGACCACCGCAGGCCCCTCAACCCCGCTCTCGACCCTCATCCCGCCGCCGTGGTCCGTGCCGCCGGCCCGGCCGACGTGCGTCAGGCGGTGCTGGCCGCCCGTCGCCACGCGTTGCCGTTCGCCGTCCAGGCCACCGGTCACGGCACCCACGTGGCGCACGACGGCGCGCTGCTGCTCGACACCGGTGCGATGGCGTCGGTCCTGATCGACCCGGACCGCCGAGTCGCCCGCGTCGGCCCCGGCGCGCGGTGGGGCGACGTGCTGAGGGCAGCCGCACCGTTCGGGCTCGCGGCGCTGTCCGGCTCCTCACCCGACGTGGGGGTGACCGGCTACACGCTGGGCGGCGGCCTGGGCTGGCTGGCCCGCCGGCACGGTCTCGCCGCCGACAGTGTGCTGCGCGCACAGGTCGTCGCCGCCGACGGAAGGCTGGAGACGGCCAGCGCCGAGCGGAGCCCCGACCTGTTCTGGGCGCTGCGCGGCGGTGGAGGTTCGTTCGGCGTGGTCACCGCACTCGAGTTCCGCCTCTACCCGGTCACGCAGGTGTACGCCGGCGCGGTCACCTTCGGCCGCGAGCGGGCCGCTGAGACGATCGCCTTCTACCGGCAGTGGATCGAACGGATTCCGGACTCGCTCAGCACCGCAGTGCTCCTCACCCGCGACGGCTCGCTCGTCGTCAAGGCCATGTACGCCGGTGACGCCGACCGCGGCCGGGCACTGCTGGAGCCGCTGTGGACGGTCGCCGGGCCCGTCGCCGCGGACACCATGCGGGTCGTCGACTACGCGCAGGCCGCGATGGGCGGCACCTTCGCCCGTACGTTCGACCAGGTCCGCACGCTAGACGATGATCTCGTCGCCGCGCTGGTGGCCGAGCCGGACGCCACTGTCGAGATCCGCCACTGGGGTGGCCGCATCGCCCGTGACAACGGCGCCGCCGCCCATCGCGACGCCCCACTGTCGGTCATCCTCGACACGGTGCCGTCGCCCGGGACCGGGGCAGCACTGTCGCGTTGTGGCTTCGGCAGCAGCTTCCTCAACTTCCTGCGTGACCCGTCCCGCACCGCGTCGGCGTTCACCCCGCGGAACTGGGCAGCGTTGCGCCGCATCAAGGCGACCTACGACCCGGACGGCGTCTTCGGCGCCGGCCTTGCCGTCCCGCCAGCCCTGACCTCGGCCTCCGCCTAGACTTCGCTCGGGGATCGGGGTCGGTACCGGCGGGTCGGCCTCCAGCCGATCATCAACCCCCACGGCCTCGGCGGACTGCGATAGCGTCGACTCGCCGGCGCGGCTGGGCGCGTCGGGCACGGGGGTAGATGTGGCAACAATTGTTCGGCACGCGGCCGGCGCGCTGCTGGCCTGGCTGGTGTTCACACTCGAGGGACTGGTGGGCTACCTCGCCCTGCTCGCGTACGCGCTGATCACGGGCGCCGACCCCGGCGGGCCGCTCGCCGGGCCATTGCTGGTGCTGCTCGCCGCCGGGCTGGGCGTCGTGGCGGTGCCGCTGCTGGTGGTGCCCGCCGCCCTCATCGGCGGGATGACGAGGCGGAGCCGGGGACGGTTCACGGCGGCACTGGTCGGCGGTGGCACCGCGATGCTGCTCGCCGCGCTCTGCGCGGTGGTGGTCGTCCTGATCGCCGGTGCCTCGGCGATCGAGGCGGTCCTGGCGGGCACGATCGCCGCGCTGGCCGTGGTGGGTCCGGTGGCTGCCCACGGCGCGACGGCTGAGGGCGGCAGATGGTTGGCCCGGCGGCTGAACCGGCGAATGCGTCACGACCGGGCCGGCGAGGCAACGTTCGCCGGCCTGCGCTCCTAGGCGCGGCCGGTGGCGCGGCCCCCCACGGTCCTGGTGCCGGCCGACGTGCCGGCCGAGGGGTTGACCCACAACACCCTCAACGGGGTGACCGGCGGGATCTGGCGGACGTACCGCAACGGTCGCCCGGCGGTGCTCAAGCTGCTCGCTCCGCCCGGCCGCCCCGGCCCCACCCACTGGGCCGGTAGCGATGATCCGGGCCATTGGAACTACTGGCGGCGCGAGGTCGAGGCGTACGGCAGCGGTCTGGCCACCACGGCCTTCCCGGGACTGGCCGGCCCCGAGTCGCTGGCGGTCGACGAGCGCCCGGACGGAACGGTGGCGCTCTGGCTGGCGGAGGCGAGCGGCCGAGCCGGCACGGACTGCTCGCCGGCCGACCTCGGCGAGGTCGCCGAGCGGCTCGGTGCGGGCCACGCACGGTGGCTCGGCGACCGGTCCACCTGGGCCTGGCCGGGCGCGGAACGGACACCGGAGTGGTTGGCCCGCGACTGGCTGCGCGACTACACGCTCAGCCGGCCGGTGCCCGAGCCGGTGCCCTGGGATCACCCGGTGGCCGTCGCCACCTGGCCGGCGGCGCTGCGGGCCGGCCTGCGCCGGCTCTGGGAGCGGCGGCACGCCGTGGTTGCCACCACCGACCGGCTGCCCCGTACCCTCTGCCACCATGACGTGTGGCCGATGAACCTGGTGTTCTCCGACGCCGGTCCGGTGCTGCTGGACTGGTCGTCCGTGGGGCCGGGCCCGGTCGGCGAGGACGCGGCGAACCTGGTGCTGGACACCTTCTTCGACGGCCTGGTCGACGTCGCGCTGCTCGACGAGGTGGCGGCGACCGTGGTCGACCGGTATCGGGCGGGCCTGGGCGGCGGCGTCGACCCGGCGACGGTCACCCGCGCGGTCCGGCTCACCGGCGCGGCGAAGTACGTCTGGCTCGCCCCGCTGATGCTCAGCCGGCTCGGCGGGCCCACCGGGCAGACGTACGACCGGCGGGACGAGGCCGAGATCATGGCCGGCCGCCGTCCGGTGCTGGAGTTGCTGGTCCGCTGGGCCGCCGAGGCGCTGCGCTGACCGCGGCAGCGTCCGCCGGCGGAACCTCAGCGGCGGTCGCTCACTCCGCCGGCTGGTCCAGCCGGCCGCTGGCAACCAGGCGGCGGTACCAGTGCGCGCTCTCCTTCCAGGTGCGGACCTGGGTGTCGTAGTCGACGCGGATGATCCCGAAGCGGCGGTCGTAGCCGTACCCCCACTCGAAGTTGTCCAGCAGCGACCAGACGAAGTAGCCCCGCACGTCCACGCCCGCCGCTCGGGCCTCGGCCGTCGCGCCGATGTGCCGGCGCAGGTAGTCGATCCGCCGGTCGTCGTGGATCCGGCCGTCGGGCGCCACCACGTCGTCGAAGGCCGCGCCGTTCTCGGTGATCATCAGTGGCTGGCCCGGGTACTCCCGGTGCAGGCGGAGCAGCAGCTCGGTCAGGGCGGCCGGATCGATGTTCCAGCCCATCGCGGTGTGCGGGCCGGGCTGCGGCAGGAAGTCGACGTCGTCGGCGGCCACCCAGGGCGAGTGCGCGGACGCGCCGTGCCCGTCCGCGTCCGACCGGGGCGACACCCCGTCCCAGGCCCGGACCAGTGTGCTCGAGTAGTAGTTGACCCCGAGCACGTCCAGCGGCACTCCGATCAGCTTCTCGTCGCCGTCGCGGACGAACGACCAGTCGGTGACCGGCGCGGTGTCGGCGAGCAGGTCGGCCGGGTAGGCCCCGTCCAGCATCGGGCCGAGGAACGCCCGGTTGGCCAGCGCGTCGATGCGCCGTACCGCGTCCCGGTCCGCGGCCGAGTCCGACGCCGGGCGGACGACGTGCAGGTTCAGCGTCACCGACAGCTCGGCTGCCGGGGCCAGCTCCCGGACCACCCGGCCGGCCAGGCCGTGCGCGAGGTTGAGGTGGTGCACCGCAGCCAGCGCCGCCGCCGGCTCGGTACGGCCGGGCGCGTGCACCCCCGAGGCGTAGCCGAGGAACGCCGAGCACCACGGCTCGTTCAGCGTGGTCCAGGTGTGCACCCGGTCGCCCAGCGCCTCGACGATCCCGGCGGCGTACTCCTGGAACCGCAGCGCGGTGTCCCGCGCCGCCCATCCGCCGGCGTCCTCCAGTTCCTGCGGCAGGTCCCAGTGGTACATCGTGGCCACCGGCCGCACCCCGCGCTCCAGCAGCCCGTCCACCAGCCGGGAGTAGAAGTCCAGGCCGGCCCGGTTGAACGCGCCGGAGCCGCCCGGCTGCACCCGGGGCCAGGAGATCGAGAACCGGTACGCGCCGAGGCCGAGGTCGGCGATGTGCCCGAGGTCCTCCGGCCAGCGGTGGTAGTGGTCCGCCGCCACGTCGCCGGTGTCGCCGTTGTACGTACGGCCGGGGGTGTGGCTGTACGTGTCCCAGATGGACCGCCCCCGGCCACCCTCGGTGGCCGCACCCTCGATCTGGTACGCGGCCGTGGCCGAACCCCAGACGAAGCCCTCCGGGAAGATGTGTTCCGTCATCGCCGCACCCCCTGTACCTCGCAGTCGTACGCCGTCGAGGCGCCCGCCACCAGCTCGGCGGTGGCCGTCCCGCTGTCGTAGCGCACCTCGAACTCGGCGCCGCGCCCCTCTCCCGGCGACGGCACCCGCACCCGGGTCCGCTGCCCCTCGGCCGGGGCGTAGAGCCGCAACCGCACGCCGTCGGCCCACTCGTAGTCCGGTCGGTCGGTGCGGGCGCCGAACGGGATCACCGCGCCCGGTCGGGCCAGCACGGGCAGGCTGTCGAACCCGTGCTTCTCGGTCACCCAGGCCGGCCCGGTGAGCTGCGCGCCGGTCACCAGGTGCGTCCAGGTGCCGGCCGGCACGTAGAAGGTCACCTGCCCGTCGGCGTTCATCACGGGCGCCACCAGCACGTCGGGGCCGAGCATGTACTGCCGGTCGAGGTAGGTGGCGGTCGGGTCGTCCGGGAATTCGACCACCATCGGGCGCATCATGGGCACGCCGTAGCGGTGCGCCTCCTCGGCGACCGCCGCCAGGTACGGCATGAGGCTCAGCTTGAGCCGGGTGAAGTGCCGCAGCACGTCGACCGCCTCGTCGTCGAAGGCCCACGGAACCCGGTAGGAGCCGGAGCCGTGCAGCCGGGAGTGCGAGGAGAGCAGCCCGAAGGCGATCCACCGCTTGAACACCGCCGGGTCCGGGGTGCCCTCGAAGCCGCCGATGTCGTGGCTCCAGTAGCCGAAGCCGGAAGCGGCGAGCGACAGCCCACCGCGCAGTGACTCGGCCATGGACACGAACGTCGACTCGCAGTCGCCGCCCCAGTGCACGGGGAACTGCTGCCCGCCGGCCGTGGCCGACCGGGCGAACAGCACCGCCTCGCCCTCCCCGCGCTCGGCCTCCAGCAGTTCGAAGACCGCGCGGTTGTAGAGGTGGGTGTAGTAGTTGTGCATCCGCTGCGGGTCCGACCCGTCGTGCCAGACCACGTCGGTCGGGATGCGCTCGCCGAAGTCGGTCTTGAAGCAGTCGACGCCCATGTCGAGCAACGCCTTGAGCTTCCCGGTGTACCAGGCGACGGCGTCCGGGTTGGTGAAGTCCACCAGCGCCATGCCGGCCTGCCACTTGTCCCACTGCCAGACCGACCCGTCGGGCCGGCGCACCAGGTAGCCGGCGCGTCGGCCCTCCTCGAACAGGTACGACCGCTGGGCGATGTACGGGTTGATCCACACGCACACCTTGAGGTCGCGTTCGTGCAGCCGGCGCAGCATGCCCTCGGGGTCGGGGAAGGTGGCCGGGTCCCAGACGAAGTCGACCCAGTGGTACTGCCGCATCCAGAAGCAGTCGAAGTGGAACACCGACAGCGGGAGGTCCCGCTCCGCCATCCCGTCGATGAACTCGGTGACGGTCTTCTCGTCGTACGCGGTGGTGAACGACGTGGACAGCCACAGCCCGTACGACCAGGCCGGCACCCGCGCGGGTCGCCCGGTCAGGGCGGTGTAGCGCCGCAGCACGTCCTTCGGGGTGGGCCCGTCGATGAGGTAGTAGGTGAGCGTCTGTCCCTCGACGCTGAACTGGTTCTGCGACACCACCTCGGAGCCGATCTCGAACGAGACGTGCTCGGGGTGGTCGACGAACACGCCGTAGCCGCGGTTGCTCAGGTAGAACGGCACGTTCTTGTACGCCTGCTCGCTGGCGGTGCCACCGTCGGCGTTCCAGATGTCGACCGTCTGGCCGTTCTTGACGAACGCGCCGAACCGCTCGCCCAGCCCGTACACCGTTTCGCCGACGTCGAGGCCCAACCGCTCGTGCACGTGCTCGCGGCCCTCGGCGTCGGTGACGATGCCGACGCTGCGTTCGGTGGACGAGGTGAGCAGGCGGTCGCCGTGCAGGAAGTCGACCCGCCACCCGTCGATCAGCGCGACCCGAGCGGTGAGTTCGCCGGTGGTCAGCGTGGCGGTGATGCCGGTGACGTCGACGGTGACCGGGTGCTCGTCGCCGCCGGCCAGTTCGAACGCGGGGAGCTTCGGGGTCCCGCCCAGGTGGTGGGCGATGGTCACGCCGACGACCCCGGGGGCGGGGGAGAAGAACCGGGCGGTGACGACCGGCCGGTTGAGGGTGCCGCCGCGGCCGGCGGTCCGGCCGGTGGGGGCGAAGACGGTGAACCCACGGTCGTCCGGCTCCACCGACTCGACCGTGCCGGGGCGCAGCACGGTGACCCCCGGTCGCAGTTGCCAGTACCCGTCGGTGAACTTCACTTCTCGGCTCCTGCCGTGATGCCGCGCGAGAGGGTGCGCTGGAAGATGAGGAAGAAGAGGATGGCCGGGAGGAGGCTGATCAGCGCGCCGGCGTTGGTGGTCGGAGCGTCCATCAACCGGTCGCCCTGCAACGACGCGAGCGCGACCGGGATGGTCTGCGTCTGGTTGTCGATGAGCATGACCAGCGGGATGAGGAACTCGTTCCACGTCCAGATGAAGAAGAAGATCAGCAGCACCGCGAGCGTGGGCCGCAGGTTGGGGAAGACCACCCGCCACAGGATCGTCCACCTGCCCGCGCCGTCCAGCGCCGCCGCTTCCAGCAGCGAGCGGGGGAACGTGCCGAGTACCGAGGCGAGCAGGTAGGTGCCGAACGCGCTCTGGATCACGGTGAAGATGATGATCACCGACAGTTGGGTGTTGTAGAGGCCGACCTGCTTCGCGGCGTAGTACAGCGGGTAGATCAGCGCCTCCTGCGGCAGCATGTTGGCCAGCAGGAAGAGCCCCACGATCCAGAGCCGCCCGCGGACCCGGCCGATGCCCAGGGCGTACGCGTTGAGCAGCGACACGACGACGCCGAGCACCGCGACGGAGCCCGCGATGAGCGTCGAGTTCCAGAGCTTGAGCGGGAAGTTAACCTCGGTCCAGTACGTCCGCAGGCCGTTGGTGTAGAACTCCGACGGCCAGCTCAGCGGGCCGCCCGTCGAGTAGTCGCCGGGCGATTTGAACGCGTTGAGCAGCATGAACGCGAACGGCACCAGCATGGCGAGGGCGCCGAGGGTGACCAGGGCGAGGATGATCCAGCGGCTCGCGCCGCGGTGGTGCCGGTCGCGGGCCGGCCGCGGCCGGCGCGGCGTCACCGCGGGCTCGGCCGGAGTGAGCGTGACGGCCATGTCAGACCCCCCGGTCCTGGCGCTCGCTGCGGTACTGCATCCAGATGAACACCACGGCCACCACGATGATGATCAGGGTGAGCACGGTGGAGATCGCGGAGCCGTAGCCGACCTGGAGCTTCTTGAAGAAGGTGTAGTAGGCGAAGTACGACGGCACGTTGGTGGTGTTCTCCGGCCCGCCCCGGGTCAGCGCGAACACCGGGCCGAACACCTTCAGTGCCGCGATCGTGCAGGTCAGGGCCACCACGAAGGTCTCCGGCCGGATCTGCGCCAGGGTGATGGCCCGGAACCGGTGGAACCAGCCGGCGCCGTCGACCTCGGCCGCCTCGTACAGCTCGGGATCGACCCGCTGCAGCGCCGCCATGAAGACGACCACCGGGTAGCCGATCTGCACCCAGATCATCACCGCCATCACGCTGGGCAGGGCGGTGTCCGGGTCACCGAGCCAGTCGTGGCGCAGCGCGCCGAGGCCGATCGCGTCGAGCAGGCCGTTGAACGCGCCGTCGGGGCGCAGGATCCAGCCCCAGACGATGCCGGCCACCACGACCGGCAGCACCTGCGGCAGGTAGAAGGCGGCGCGCAGCGCCGCGGCGGTGCGGGGCCGGAACTTGCGCCCGATGACGTCGAAGAGCACGGCGGCGAGCACCAGCCCGACCACGGTGGGCACCACCACCATGGCGACGATCATCGCGAGGGTGTTCTTGAACGATGTCCAGAACACCTCGTCCTGCAGGAGGTGGCGGTAGTTGTCCAGGCCGACGAAGGTCGGGTCGCCGATGCCGGACCACTTGGTCAGCGAGAAGTAGATGGTGCCGACCAGCGGCGCGCCGATGACGAGCAGGAAGAGCACCGCGCCGGGGAGCAGGTAGAGCCAGTATCCGGCGCGGCTGCCGCGGCGCTTCCGGCGGGTCGCGGGCCGCTCGGGTGGCGTGGCGGGCCGTTGCGGGCCGGCCAGGGTCTGGGGGAGTGCCATGGGAGATCCTTCCCGGCGGGGCGGACGCGCCGGCCGTGACCGGACGCGTCCACCCCTTGCCGTGTCACTTGCCGGTGATCTCCTTGACGCCGTCCGCGTACGGCTTGGCGATCGCGTCGAGCACCTGGTCCGGAGACTTGGACCCGTTAATCAGCCCCTGGAACCCGGAGACCAGCACGTCGTAGTAGCCGGGCACCGGCCAGTCCGGGTAGAAGGCGAGGCCGTCCTGCTGGCTGATCGTGTTGAAGTTCTCGATCAGCTTGCGGTCCCGCGGGTCACTGATCTTCGACGGGTCGGCGGCCACCGGCACGCCTCCGTTGTTGCCGATCAGCGCCTGGATCTCCGGACGGAGCGTGATGTCGATGAAGTCGTACGCCAGGGACTTGGCCTTGCTGTTCGCGGGGACCACCCAGAGGTTGCCCGACGAGCCGGCCTGGAGGGTGTTGCCGGGGAACAGGAAGGTGTCCCAGTTGAACTTGATCTCGCTCTTGAACCGGCCGTACCACCAGCTGCCGGAGACGATCATCGGGGCCTTGCCGGAGATGAAGGCGGTGCCCATGTCCTCGGCCTTCAGGCTCGCGGAGTCCTTGGCGACGTAGCCCTTCTTCACCCAATCGGCGAAGGTGTCCGCGCCGTACTTCAGCGGGTCGGCGTGGAAGTCCACCGGGTTCTGGTAGAGCTGGTAGTCGTTGACGAACTGCCGGTCGGCCTTGGCCAGCGCGAGCTGGTAGAAGAGCTGCCCGGCCGGGTACTCGGCGCCCGCCTCGGCCAGCGGCGTGACGCCCTTGCCGACGAAGGTGTCCATCGCGGCGGTCAGCTCGGCCAGCGTCGTCGGCACCTTGACGCCGTGCCTGTCGAAGAGGTCCTTGTTGTAGTAGACCGTCACGTACTCGCCGTAGTTCGGCACGCCGTACCAGTTGCCCGAGCCCATCACGCCCTTGTCGCTGTAGCGGGCGGTGGTCTGCAGGCTCGGGCTGAGCGCCTTGTCCCAGCCGCGCTTGGTGGCCTCGTCGCTCAGGTCGGTGAGCAGCCCCTGGGAGGACAGCAGGCCGGCGGTCGCGTTGCCCTTGTTGTACTCCATGACGTCCGGGCCCTCGGACGAGTTGATGATCATGCCGGCGTTCTGCTGGATCTGCTCGAACGCCTTGCGCTCGAACTGCACCTCGACGCCCGGGTGCTCGTCCTTGAAGATCTGGATCGCCCGGTCCCAGGCGACGCCCATCGCGCTGTTCGCGCTCTCGTAGTGCCAGAGCTTGAGGGTCTTGGCGTCGCCGCCGTCGCCCCCCGCGTCGCCGCCGCACGCGGCCACCGTCGTGGTCGCGGTCGCGGCCAGCGCGACGGCGACGACCAGCTTGCGGAATCGCCCCATTGCTATCCTCCTGGTGAGTATCGAGCCGGTACTTACCTGGCCCGTCGTCGCGTGGCAGCGCGGCGGCGGGCCGTTGTCACGTGCCCGGCGGGCCGGAGCCGGTCGGGTCGATGCGGTCGCGGCCGGTCGCGGCGGCCGGGATGTCGCCGGTGGCCGCGGTGGCCGCGGTGGCCGTCGCGCCGTCGCCGCCGCGCGTGACGGTGGCGGTCAGCGTGGCCGGCCGGGCGACCGGGCCGGTCGAGCCGCGGATCTCCAGCGCACACGGCAGCAGCTGCTGGTGCCGGTCGCCGGCCCCCTCCAGCTGGCGCAGCAGCGCCTCGACCGCCATCCGCCCGAGCGCCGAGCCGGGCGAGGTCATCGCGGTCAGGGCTGGGGTGGCCAGCTCGGCCACCTGGGGTGAGGTGACCATCGAGACCACCGAGACGTCGTCGGGCACCGCGAGGCCCCGGGTGGCCAGCTCGCCGAGGATGCCGAAGACGGCGTTCTCGTTCATCGCCAGCAGGGCGGTCAGGTCGGGTGCCTGCGCGAGGGCCGTGGTCAGCGCGGCCCGTCCGCCGGCGGCGCTGTCCTCGGCGGGAATCATCACGGGCTCCAGGCCGTGGCCGGCCATCGCCGCGACGAACGTGTCCCGGGTGCGCACCGCCGGGCCGTAGCCGGCCGCGATGGTGGCGGCCGAGTGGTTCACGTAGACGATCCGGCGGTGGCCGAGGCCGACGAGGTGGTCGACGGCCTCGCGGACGGTCTGGTCGAAGTCGATGTCGACGTACGACAGGCCGGTGGTGTCGCCGGTGCGGCCGATCAGCACCAGGGGTACGCCGGCCTCCTGAAGGGCGGCCACCCGCCCGTCCTCGACCTGCACCTCCATCAGCACCGCGCCGTCGATCATCCGCTGGCTCGCCAGCCGGCGCAGGTCGTCGAGCTCGCCCACGCCCACCGGGGAGAGCACCAGGTGGTAGCCGGCGGCGCTGGCGGCGGCGGCCGCCCCGGTGACGAAGGCGGTCTCGGTGGCGCCCAGCCCGCGCTCGTCCATCGGCATGAGCAGGCCGAGGATCCGGCTGCGCCGGCTGGCCAGGCCGCGGGCCATCGCGTTCGGCTGGTAGTCGAGCTCCGCCATGGCGGCGAGCACCTTGTCCCGGGTGGCCTGCGAGATCGGCCGGGTGCCGGTGAGCACGTACGACACGGTGCTGACCGAGACCCGGGCGAGGCGGGCGACGTCGTGCATGGTGGCCACCGCGCACCTCCTCTGGCCAGCAGTGGGACCGCTCCCGGGGCGGTTGTCGAAACGTTTCGACTAACCGTTTCGACAGACGGTAGGGCACGTGTTACGGGGCCGTCAATAGCCGATGTCGAGCAGACGTCCGGGCGAGCCGGCCGACGGGGCGGGTCGGGCGGCTGCCGGGCCGCCCAGGGCGTCGCCGGGGTGTTCAGTGCAGGTCGAACAGGGTGGCGGCGTTGTGCCAGCAGACCGCGCGCAGCCAGTCGTCGCCGAGGTCGAGCCGGACCAGGCCGGCGAGCTGCTCGGCGTACGGGTAGGGGATGTTCGGGAAGTCGCTGCCCAGCAGCACCTTGCCGGCCAGCCCCAGCTCGCGCAGCCGGGGCAGCTCGTCGGCGGGGAAGGGGACGAACCGGTCGAAGAACGAGGTGAAGGCCATGGTGGTGTCCAACCGGACCCGCTCGTGGGCCTCGGCCAGGTCCAGGAAGGCCCGGTAGTCCGGCGCGCCCAGGTGCGCCACCACCGCGGTGAGCCGGGGGTGGCGGGCCAGCACCGCGGCGAACGGGTCCGGGCCGGTGTGCGCGGTGCCGACCGGGGCGTGCCCGGCGTGCACCACGACCGGCACCCCGGCGTCGGCGAGCAGCCCCCAGACCGGGTCCAGCGCTGGGTCGGTCGGCGCGAACCCGCCGACCTGGACGTGCACCTTGAACACCCGGGCGCCGGCGTCCAGCGCGTCGGTGACGTACCGTTCGGCGGCCGGCTCCGGGAAGAAGGTCGCCGAGGGCAGGCAGCCCGGGGTGGCCCGGGCGAAGTCGAGCGTCCAGCGGTTCAGCTCCGCCGCCATGCCGGGCTTGTGGGCGTACGCCAGCGCGCTGAACGCCCGGACGCCGAGGCGGCGCAGGTGCGCCACCCGTTCGGCGTCGCTCCACCGGTACCGGATCGGCCACTCGGTGCCCACCAGCGGCCCGGCCGCGTCGAAGTAGGCCCACACCCGGCGCAGCAGCCGGGGCGGCAGGAAGTGCACGTGCACGTCCGCCAGCCCGGGCAGGCCGAGCCGGCGCCAGAACGCCGGCACCTCGGCGTCGTCGGCCCCGGACAGCGGCACCTCGGCGTCGTCGGCCCCGGACGCGGGGTCGGCGGGGGCGGGCCGGTCGGTCATACCTGGATGTCGAAGCGGTGCAGCACCGACGGCGCGACCAGTCCGACGGCGGCGAGCACCGCGATCACGGTCAGCGCGGCGCGGACCACGATCACCTCGGTCTTGCTGCCGGCCCGCAGCGCGATGCTGTTCGGCAGGCCGACCATCATCCACATCCGACGTTTGATCGGGATGGGCCAGAGGATGGGCACTCCGGCCTTGGTGATCATGTCGCCGAGGATGTGCACGAAGCAGCCCACCCCGACGGCGGTGCCGATCAGCGGATAGCCGCGGCCGCCGGGAAGGTTGGCGGCGACGAACCAGGCCGCGCCGGCCGACACCAGGGTCACGATCACCCAGCCGGCCCGCTCGGCCCACTCGTCGAAGAGCCCGCGCAGCGCCAGCCCGATCATGAAGAACAGGATGCCGATCACCGCCCACTTGCCGTACGCGGCGCAGAGCGCGGTGGTGCCCCAGCCGACCAGCAGGGTGAACGGGATGGTGTGGGTCAGCGTCCGGTGGCCGTTGCTGCGGCGCGGGTCGCGGCTGAGCTTGGTGGCGTAGTAGACCCCGAGCGAGATCTTCTCCATCACCTCGGCGATGAACAGCGAGAACACCCCGAAGGTGCGGGCCACGGTGGCGCCGCCCTGGTTGCGGGTGACCTTGCCGGACAGGTCGAGGTCGGGGAAGAGCGCGCCACCGGCGCAGACCGCGGTGCCGACCGCGAGCGCGAGCGGGGACTGGTGGTAGTCGGCGAACTGGTCCAGCGCCCACGACCCGGCCAGCCACACCGCCGCGCCGGACAGCGCGTGGGACGGTCCCATCATCTCGGCTCACCCTCCCCAGGGATCTTGAGCGCCCAAGCTACGCCACTCTAGTCAGAGCCCGCGCCGCAGGGGCATCACCTGGACGGTCCACAGGGGATGGTGTCAGGGCAGGGGGGTGAAGCTCTGCCGGATCATCGCAAAGTATGCCGTGTTGACCTGCCAGTCGAACTCCTTTGTCAGCCACGAGACGGTGTACGCGCGGTCGGCGGAGACGTTGGCCAGCAGCCGCCCGGTGTGCACCCGCTCGCCGGCCGCGCTGATCCAGGCGCACTCCCAGATCGCGGCGCCCTGGAACATGTCCAGCGCCGCGATGTCGTACCGCTGGTAGCCGGGGAGCGACCCGCCCCCGGTGAGCCGCCGCTCCTCCGCCCGCCACCAGCCGACCGGGTCGGCGCGCCGGGGACCGGCCTCCACGCCGAGCACCCGCGCCCCGCCCGGTTCCCGGAAGCAGGTCGCCGCGCCGTCGGTCCAGTGCAGCCAGGCCACCGGTGCGGCGATCCGGTAGCCGGCCGGGTCCACATGCCACGTCCAGTTGGCCACCAGCCGGTACGCGCCGGCCGGCGCGGGCACCGACGGCACCGGCGAGGCCCCGGACGGTGGCGCCGCGGCGCAGGCGAACGCGGCCGGCCGGGGACCGGCGGTGGCGCCGGAGCCGGACGGGGCGGTCAGCGGCTCGTCGGTCCGCCCGGCCAGGCTGAGCGCGACCCCCGCCGTGGCGAGCAGCGCGGCGACGGCCCCCACCGCGACCAGCCGCCGCAGCCGGGCCCGCCGTGCCGCCCGTGCCCGCCGCGACGCTCCCGCCCGCCGTCCGGTCGGGTCCGCCCGGGCAGCCGCGGGTGCGCGGCGGTCGCCGTGCGCCGCGCCCGGCACGTCGGCGGCGGGCTGCGGCGGAGTCGCCGGTGACGGCGGGGTGGCCGGCCGGTCCAGGTCCGCGGCGGCGGCGCGCAGCAGCGGCTCGGCCTCGACGGCGGTCAGCCGCCGCCACGGGTCCCGTTGCAACAGTCCGGTGAGGACCGGGCGCAGCACCCGGCGCATCGGGTCCGGCGGTTCGGTGGCCAGCGCACTCAACGTCGCCATCGCGTTCGGCCGGGCGTACGGCGCCCGCCCCTCGACGGCCGCGTAGAGGGTCGCGCCGAGCGACCAGAGGTCGGTACGCGGGTCGGAGATGCCGTCCCGGGCCCGTTCCGGGGCGACGAACTGCGGTGAGCCGAGCACCATGCCCGGCCCGGTCATCGTGCCGTCCCCGCCGGCGAAGGTGGCCAGCCCGAAGTCGGTCAGCACCACCCGGCCGTCGTCGGCGACCAGCACGTTGTGCGGCTTGACGTCGCGGTGCAGCACCCCGGCCGCGTGCGCGGCCCGCAGCGCGGCGAGCACCGCCAGGCCGATCCGGGCGGTCCGCCGTGGGCTCAGCGGCCCGTCGGTGGCGAGGATCTGGTGCACCGAGCGCGACCGCACGTACTCCATCACGATCCACGGGCTGTCCTCGTCGTGGACCACGTCGTAGATCCGCACCACGTTCGGGTGGTTGAGCCGGGCCGCGGTGCGGGCCTCGCGGAGCGTCTGCAGCCGCAAGTCGTCGCGTTCGGATTCGGTCAGCCAGGCCGGCGGCCTGATCTCCTTGACCGCGACGTCCCGGTGCAGCATCTCGTCCCGGGCCAGCCAGACCCGGCCCATCCCCCCGGTCCCGACCAGGTCCAGCAGCCGGTACCGCCCCGCGATCAGCTGCTGCCGCACGGTCGCGTCCCTCTCGGTCACCCCGGGTCACACGATAGTCAGCGCTGCGCGATTTCTCATCCACCCCGAGCGGGAGCCGCGACCCGTCGGCGGGCGCACCCGCCGTCGTCAGCCGCCGGTGGGCACGATGTCGAGGACGCCGAGCAGGCTGGCGAGGGCGTGGGCCTCGGCCCGGGTCAGCCGGAGGCCGCAGCTGCGGTCCGGGTCGGTGGGGTCGTCGTGGACCAGGTCGCGGAGCCCTCCGGTGTGGTGGGTGACCACACCGACCCGGCGGCCCTGTTCGGTGGTGAACGTGTGCCGCAGCCCGATCCCGGGCAGCGGCACCGTCTCGATCTTCATCGCGTGCTCCAGATCCTCGGCGGGGTCAGTCGCCCGGTTGACCGGGCGAACCGTCGGTGTGCGACCGGGCCCGCGCCAGCAGGGCGAGGCCGTGGATGGTGGCGAGCCGGACGTCGGTGGGCATGGTGACGGCCCGGTTGGTGAGGGCGGCGAGCCGGGCGGCGAGTCCGATCGTGGCCGCCCCACCACCGGTGACGAGGAGCCGCCGCGGCCCGCTCCGGCCGGAGCGGTCGCCGAGCCGCCGGACGGCGGCGGCGATGGCGGGAACCTGGTCGACGTCGTTCGACCCGTCGGCCCGGGCCGCGGCGGTAACCGCGCCGGCGGTGACGCGGACGACCTCGGTGCGCCCGTGGCCGATGTCGACCACCACCAGGTCCTCGGCGTCCAGGTCGACCCGGCAGGCCAGCGCCGCGGCGAGCGGCTCCTCCACGGTGGTCACCCGTCCGCCGGTCGCCCGCCCGACGGCCGCGGTCAGCCGGTGCTGCTGCCGCAGGGTGGCGGTGGCGGGCACCCCGACCAGGACGGGAGTGTGCGGTGCCCAGGGCCGGCCGTTGGCGACGGTGAGTACGCGTAGCAGGTGCACGCAGGCGGGGAAGTGGTCCACGACGCCCGCACGCAGCGGCCACACCAGCGGAGCGCCGGTGCGTTCCGCCAGGTCGACGGCGGCCCGGCCGACGGCCCGCCGGGATCCCGGTGGCCCCCAGGCGACGACCGTCGGTTCCTCCACCACCCGCCGCAGGGCGGGCGACCAGATCCGTACGTGGGCCGTGCCCAGGTCGATGGTGAGTATCTGCCGCAGCCCTTCGCGGGCGTAGGCGCCGGGGGTGAGCATGTGGGCACCCTTCAGGGCGATTCGTGCCGCGGGCCGGAGGTCGTCGGCACCGGCGGCGGGCTGTGCGGTCCGAAACCGGTCCGCGCGGGGGCGGCGACAGCTCGGACAGCGGAGCGAGGACCAGCGGCCGCGAGGGCCGGTGGGGCGGGGGCGTCAGGCGATGCCGGGGCGCGGCGGCGGAGCCCGATCGGCCGACCACGCCGGTACGCAGCCCGGGACCGATCGCTTCGTGAGCCGGAAGACGATGCACAGCCCCACCGCGCGGGCGGCCGAGCAGACCGCCGCGAGCACGGCGGCGACGACCAGCATCGGCAGCGCAGTGCGCTGCTCGACGGTGCGTCGCGGCTCGGGGACTCGCATGCGGCACACCATAGCCGCACCACACGCGGCCCGGCCAAGGTTGCCGGAGGTCGGCAACGTGGCAGGGCAGTTGTTGGCCCGCCGGCTCCGGTGCCGCCCGGGTGCTCCCGGCCGAAGCTGGAGGTCGTCCCCCGTCCGGGAAGTGAGGCCGGCATGCCTGCCACGACCGCCGTCGATCGACCGCCGCACAGCGCCCGGCGCGGCCCACTCGGTGCGGACCGCCTCGGTGCGTCGCCGGCGCTGCTGGCGGTCGACGCCGGTAGCTCGCGGCTGCGGCTGTGGTGCCTGCACCGCGGCACGGTCAGCAGCTCCACCGGCGAGGGCCCCGGCCACTGGACGGCACTGGTGCGGCGCGGGCGCCTCGTCGACGCCCCGGCCTGCACCAGCGCGCTGCGGCACCTGCTGCGTCGCTTCAGTCCGGCGGTGGGAGCGGAGCCGCTCGTCGTCGCCTGCCGCCCGACGTCGACCATGCCGGCGGACGAGCACATCATGCGGGAGGTGCTCACCGCCGCGCTGGCGCCGCGCCGGCTGCTGTTCGTCGACACCGTCCGGGCCGCGGCGATTGGCGCCGGAGCCGGCGCGGGGCCGCTGCTGCTGGCCGACATCGGCGCGCAGGTCACCGAGATCGGACTGCTCAGCGACGGGCAACTGGTCGCCGCCCGGCGCGCCGATTTCGGCACCCACGACATCAAGGACCACGTCACCGTGCCCGTCCTGGCCACCATCGCCGCGCGGCTGGTGCGCGAGGTGCACCAGCAGCCGTCCACGCGGCCGACCGCGCTCGCGGCGCTGGCCCGGGGGATGGTGCTGGTCGGTGACGGCGCGGCGCGGCCGGACCTGATCGCGGCGCTGTCCCGGACCCTGCGGGCCGCGGTGCAACCCGCTCCCGCGCCGTACACCGCCGCGCTCACCGGTGCCAGCCTCGCCGCGATGGCCGCCGCCCGGCACCCCGGCGAGGGCGGTGCCCCGCCGGCACGAACCACCGACCACAGCATCCGGACGGGGCCAACCGGCGAGCCGTGACCCGGCGCCGCCACGACGGTCAGCGGGCCGGCCGGCTCGGTGGCCCGCGATCGCCGGCGGACGGGGCGGTGCTCGGCTCAGCAGGCGGCGTGGCCGACGCCGAGCAGGTTGCCCTCCGGGATGACGATCCGCTGACCGGCGCCGGCCAGCCGCGCCGCCGCGCGCCGCGCCCGCCACGGGCCCTGCTCCCGGCGCGCCGCCGCGTAGCTGCCGGCGGTCCGGTCCGCGATGGTCGCCCAGCCGTACCGGCGGCCGACCATGGTGCGGGCCCGGCGGGCGACCCGGCGCGCGAAGACCTCGTCGCCGAGGAGCTGGTCGACCGCGTCCGCCAGGGCGTCCGGGTCGCTGTGCGGGAAGGTCACGCCGGTGACCCCCGGCTCGACGATCTCGGCGAGCCCGCCGGTGCGGGCCACCGCGAGCGGGGCGCCGGCCGCCGCCGCCTCCAGCGCGACCATGCCGAACGGCTCGTAGAGGCTGGGCACCACGGTCGCGTCGGTGGCGCCCAGCATCGCGGGCAGCTCGGTGGTGTCCAGGAAGCCGGTGAAGCGTACGGTCGGCCCGAGCGTGAGCCGCCGCGTCTCCTCCTCCAACTCCGCCCGGTACGGGCCGTCGCCGGCGATCACCACCCGTAGTCCGGGGTGCCGCCGGCGCAGGTACGGCACCGCGTGCACCAGGTGCTGCACGCCCTTCTCGTAGACCAGCCGGCCGGCGTACCCGACCAGCGGCCCGTCCCCGGCGAACCGGGCCCGGGCCGCGGCGACCGCGCGGGGACGGGCCCGCCAGGCCCGGTCGTCCACCCCGTTGGGCACCACGTCGACCTGCCCGGCCGGCACCTCGAAGAGCGTGGTGACCTGCTCGCGCATGTAGCCCGAGCAGGCGATCACCCGGGTCGAGGCGTTGCTCAGCCAGTGCTCGACGCCGTGGATGGTGCGGTTCATCTCCTCGGGCAGCCAGCCCTGGTGCCGACCGGCCTCGGTGGCGTGGATGGTGGTGACCAGGGGCAGGTCGAGGTGTTCGGCGAGGGTGATCGCGGTGTGGGCGACGAGCCAGTCGTGGGCGTGGATGAGGTCGTAGTCGTCGGTTTCGGTGACACGGAGGGCGGCGCGGGTGAGGGTGTGGTTGAAGGCCATGGTCCAGGCCAGGAGGGATCCGGTGGCGAGGGGGAAGGTGACGGGGTCTTCGGCGGCGCGGATGAGGCGGACGCCGTCGGCGTATTCCTCCAGAGGTGCGCCGTCGGCGTGTCGGGTGACGACGGTGACCTGGTGGCCGGCGGCGGCCAGGGCGACGGAGAGGGCGTGGACGTGGCGGCCGAGACCGCCGACGAGCACCGGCGGGTACTCCCAGGACAGCATCAGCACGCGCTGGTGCCGGGCGGGGTGGATGTCGATCACGTCGGCGTCAGGTGACATGCGGACCCCTTTGAGTTGTCTCCGGGCGCGCGCCGGCCGGCACCTGCGCCGGTGCCCGTCGTCGCGGCTGGATCGGATCCAATCCTGCGGGTGACCGGCTAACCAGCGGAGACGCGGTCGTTGCAGAGGTGTAAACCGTTAACGGCGGACCCGCAGCAGCTCGGCGACGGACCAGGCCTGGAACGGGCAGCCGGTCGCCCGGTGCGGCGGCAGGGCGTCGGCCGTCTCGCTCACCGACCCCAGGCCGTACTCGCTCAGGTGAGCTTCGAGGCCGACGAACACGTCGTCGATCGGAAGGTCCGCGCGCCGGCAGGCGTCCACGTACGGGCCGAGCAGCCACGGCCAGACGGTCCCCTGGTGGTACGCCCCGTCCCGCTCCGCCGGCCCGCCCCGGTGCCGCCCGACGAACCCGGGGCAGTCGGGGGCGAGGCTGCGCGGGCCGAGCGGGGTGAGCAGCCCGGCAGCGATCCGGCGCAGCGCCGGCGCGTCCGGCTCCAGCGGGGCGTACGGCAGCGACCAGGCCAGCAGCTGGTTCGGGCGGAGCAGGTCGTCGTCGTGCCGCTCGGCGCCCAGCGGGTACGCCGGCGCGGGCGCGTCGACCACGTCGTGCAGCCAGCCGGCGGGAGCCGGGAAGCGGTCGCGGAACGCGCCGACCGCCCGCTCGTGCAGCTGGCGCAGGTCGCCGGCGTCCCGCCCGGCCAGCTCGGTCAGCTCGGCGAGGCCCGCCAGCCCGTTGATCCAGAGCGCGTTGACCTCCACCGGCTTACCCGCGCGCGGGGTGACCGGCACCCCGTGGACCCGGGCGTCCATCCAGGTCAGCGCGGCACCCGGGGCGCCGGAGGTGAGCAGCCCGTCGGCCGGGTCGACGGCGATGCCGAACCGGGTGCCGGCCACGTGCGCGTCGACCACCCCGCGCAGCGCGGGCAGCAACTCGGCGCCGAGGTCGGTGTCCCCGGTGACCGCGACGTGCCGGCGTACCGCGTGCAGGAACCACAGCGTGGCGTCGACGGTGTTGTACTCCACCCGCCCGGTGTCGGCGGTGTTGGCGAGCATCCCCTCCGACAGCGTCGCCGCGTACGACCGCAGCAGCTCGCGCCCCTCGTCGGCCCGTCCGGTACGGAGGAAGAGGCCCTCGTAGGAGATCATCGTGTCCCGGGACCAGGCGCCGAACCAGGGGTACCCGGCGACCACGTCCGGCCCCCGGCCGGTGCGGATGACGAACGCGTCGGCGGCCAGGGTGAGGGTGGCGTCGACGTCGTCGGCGGGGCGCGCGGCGGCCACCACCCGGCGGTTGCGGGCCCGGGCGGCCGCGACCACCTCGGTCGCCGGGGGCGGCTCCTCGGTCAGCTCACCGGCCCAGGCCAGCACGGACAGGGTGTCGCCGGGGCGGTCCAGCGCGCCGGAGAAGCGTCCCGCGTACCAGAGGTCCTCGTCCGGGTGCAGGCCGCGGGCCGCCTCCTCCCCGTGGTGCACGCCCAGCCACCACTGGCCCTCCGGGGTCCAGTCCGGCCCGGCGAGCCGGAACGCGCCCTCGATCACCGCCCCGCCGGCCACCGGCTCCACCCGCAGCGCCGGCCCGTCGGCGCGACGCTCGCCGTGCGCGTCCCGCCAGGTGCAGGCCGCGGCCAGCTCCAGCCGCACCGGGCCGCCCGCGACCAGCCGGTGCACCACCGCGACGCAGCTGCGGCCGTGCCGCATGGCCAGCTCCCGTTCGATCACCACGTCGCCGATCCGCCACCGCCACCGGGGCACCCCGTCGACGAGGGCGAACTGCTCCAGCAGCTCGAAGCCGTGCGGGTCGACCGCCCCGGAGGCCCACTCGTGGGCGCCGAGGCGCACCCGGGCGCCGGAGGGGAGCAGCACGGCCGGGTCCAGGCTGACCAGTCCCACCCGCCGGGACGCTGGCGTCTCCCCGGCCACCACCAGCAGCCCGTGGTAGCGGCGGGTACGCAGCCCGGCGACGGTGCCCATGGCGTACCCGCCGAGGCCGTCGGCGACCAGCCACTCCCGGGTCGCGCCGCTGGTCAGCTCCCCGCAGACCTGCGGGCCGAAGCGAATCTCGATCAACTTTCCTCCACCGGCGGCGGGGTGTAACACGCCACGACGAGAATGGCCGCTGTGGTGGAGTACCCCGGCGGCGTCGAAGATGTGCACGTGATCACCGACGTGCCGCTGTCGAACGCGCCCGCGCCCGAGCCCGAGCGGATCCGGCTCGCCCAGGCCGACGCGGGGGAGCAGGACTGGCGGGCATGGGGTCCGTATCTGTCCGAGCGGGCGTGGGGGACGGTGCGGGAGGACTACAGCGAACACGGCACGGCGTGGGACTACTTCCCCCACGACCACGCCCGGTCCCGAGCCTACCGGTGGAGCGAGGACGGCATGGCCGGCGTCTGCGACGACCGGCAGACGTTCTGCTTCGCCCTCGCGCTGTGGAACGGGCGCGACCCGATCCTCAAGGAGCGGATGTTCGGCCTCGGCGGTGACGGCGGCAACCACGGCGAGGACGCCAAGGACTACTGGTGGTACGAGGACTCCACGCCCACCCATTCCTGGATGCGCTGGCGCTACCACTACCCGCAGGCCGCCTTCCCGTACGACGAACTGGTCGCGGTGAACGCGCTGCGCGGCCGGGACGACACCGAGTACGAGCTGGTCGACACCGGCATCTTCGACGACGACCGGTACTGGGCGGTGACCGTCGACTACGCCAAGGCGTCCCCCACCGACCTGTGCATCGTGATCACCGTGGCCAACCGGGGTGACCGGGACGACCGGCTGCACCTGCTGCCCACCCTGTGGTTCCGCAACACCTGGTCGTGGGGGCTGCCCGGCGGCGACCGGATCCCCCGCCTGGTCGGCGAGGGCTCCCGGCTGGTCGGCGAGCACCGGGTGCTCGGCCAGCTGCTGCTGGAGGGCGACGGTGCGCCGACCCCGCTGCTCTGCGACAACGACACCAACGCCGAGCGGCTCTGGGGGCTGCCCGGCCGGTCCCGCTACCCGAAGGACGGCATCAACGACCACGTGGTCAACGGCGCCCCGACGGTGAACCCGGCGGGCGAGGGCACCAAGGGCGCGCTGCACTACGTGCTGGACGTGCCGGCCGGCGAGCAGCGACAGATCCGGCTGCGGCTGACCCGTACCGCCCCGCCGCCCGGCGGCACCCCGCCGCCCCCGGCCGACCTAGGCGACGGCTTCGACGCGGTGGTCTGGGCCCGGCGGGCGGAGGCGAACCGCTTCTTCGCCGGGGTGATCCCGGCCGCCGCCACCCCGGACGAGGCCCTCGTCGCCCGGCAGGCCATCGCCGGGCTGATGTGGGGCAAGCAGTTCTACCACTTCGACGTCAAACGCTGGCTGGAGGGCGATCCGGGCTCCGCGCCCCCACCGCCCGGCCGCCGGCACGGGCGCAACAGCGCCTGGTGGCACATGACCAGCTTCGACGTGATCTCCATGCCCGATCCCTGGGAGTACCCCTGGTACGCCGCCTGGGACCTGGCCTTCCACTGCGTGAGCATCGCCCGGGTCGACCCGGGCTTCGCCAAGGAGCAGCTGCTGCTCCTGCTGCGCGAGTGGTACCTGCACCCCAACGGGCAGATCCCCGCGTACGAGTGGGCGTTCGGCGATGTGAACCCGCCGGTGCACGCGTGGGCGGCGCTGAAGGTCTTCGAGATCGACGGGAGCCGGGACCACGACTTCCTGGCCCGGGTGATGCACAAGCTGCTGCTCAACTTCACCTGGTGGGTCAACCGGAAGGACACCGGCGGCAACAACGTCTTTGAGGGCGGCTTCCTGGGGCTGGACAACGTCGGTCCGTTCGACCGGTCGGCCGCGCTGCCGGTGGCCGGCGTGCTGGAGCAGTCCGACGGCACCGGCTGGATGGCCATGTACGCGCTCAACCTGCTTGACATAGCGATCGTGCTGGCCGAGCACGACCGCACCTGGGTGGACACCGCCACCAAGTTCTTCGAGCACTTCGCGTACATCGCGGCCGCCGCGTACTCGCAGGGGCTCTGGGACGACGAGGACGCGTTCTTCTACGACGTGCTGCGGCTGACCGACGGCACGAAGGTGCCGCTGAAGGTCCGCTCGGTGGTGGGGCTGCTGCCGCTGGCCGCGGTCACCCGGCTCCCCGCGCGTACCCTGCACCGGCTGCCCGAGCTGGGCGCCCGGCTGCGCTGGTTCCTCACCAACCGCCCGGAGTACGCCGACGTGATCGGGGCCCGCCGGCTCGGCCCGGACGGCCGCCAGCAGCGGCTGCTCTCCATGGTCGGCCCGGAGCAGGTGGTCCGGTTGCTGGCCCGGATGCTCGACCCCGACGAGTTCCTCTCCGAGTACGGCCTGCGCACGCTCTCCCGCGCGCACCTGGACAAGCCGTTCGCGGTGACCCTCGGCGGCCAGGAGTTCTGCGTCGGCTACGAGCCGGCCGAGTCGACCAGCGGCCTGTTCGGCGGCAACTCCAACTGGCGCGGGCCGATCTGGATGCCGACCAACTTCCTGCTGATCAGCGCGCTGCGCGACTACGCGGCCTTCTACGGCGACGACCTGCGGGTGGAGTACCCCACGCGGTCGGGCGTGAAGCGGACGCTGGACGAGATCGCCGACGACCTCTCCGCCCGGCTGATCTCCCTGTTCACCCGGGACGGCTGGGGTCGCCGGCCGATCTATGGCGCCTGCCAGCTCTTCCAGACCCACCCCGACTGGCGGGACCTGATCGCCTTCCCGGAGTACTTCCACGGCGACAACGGCGCGGGGCTCGGCGCCTGGCACCAGACCGGCTGGACCGCGCTGGTCGCCGACCTGATCCTCACCCTGCGCCGCTGACCAGGGGATTGTGTCGCGGCGGCGAACAGTCGCCAATCCGTCGCCGACCGCTCGCCGTCCGCGATCGCCACTACGCTCGGTGAGGTGCCCGAACCCGAGGACGGCGACGCCGACCAAGCCGCGGCGGCCGACCGCACCGACCACGCCGTCCCGGCCGACCGGAGCGAGGCTGCGACCCGCGCCGAGCCGGGCGAGGCGGCGGCCATCGTCACTGCCGCCCGGCAGTTGGCCGAGGCGGAGGGCTGGCCGGCGGTGAGCCCGCGCAGGTTGGCCGAGCGGGCGGGAGTCGACGTCGCCGCGTTCTACCGGCACTTCACCGACCGGGACGCGGTGCTGGCCGCGGTCGCGGTGCGCGGCTTCGCCGAGCTGGCCGCCGCGCTCACCGCCGCCCAGGCGGCCGCCGGCGACACCCGCCGGGCCTGATCCGCCGTGGTCTCCGCCTACCTCGACTTCGCGTACGCCAATCCCGAGGTCTACGACGCGATGCTCGCGCACACCCCCGACCTGACCCTCGGCGCGGACCGGGCGCCGGTGACCCCGGCGGCCGCGTTCGGGCAGCTGCGCGCCGCTGTGGCGCCGCTGGCCGCCGGCCGGGACGCGGACACCCTCGCCGAACTCGGCTGGAGCCTGCTGCACGGAGTGGTCATGCTCACCAGGGGCGGCCGGCTGCGGCCGGAGGCGCAGGAACAGCGGGAGGAGATGATCGCCGCCCGGCTGCTGGACGTCGCGGTGGCGCCGGCCCCGCGCCGGGCGGGCAGGAAAGTCCCTGGGCGGGTCGGCGGGTCTGCCCTATAGTCCCGGCCGGGCCGTGGCGAGCCGCCGGGCCCGGCACGGGAGGAGGACGGGCATGACGGGTGGCGGCGCGACGGTGTCCCCGGGGCAGGTGCTGGTGTTCGACGCCGACGACACGCTCTGGGAGAACAACGTGCTCTTCGAGCGGGTGATCGACGATTTCCTGGCGTGGCTGGACCACCCCACCCTGGACCGGGTCGAGATCCGGGCGGTGTTGGACGACATCGAGCGGGCCAACGCGGCCGTGCACGGCTACGGCAGCAAGGTCTTCCTGCACAGCCTCGGCGAGTGCCTGGAGCGGCTGCGCCGGCGGCCGGCCACCGAGGCCGAGCGCCGGGAGATCCAGGAGCTGGCGGTGGCGCTGGTCGAGCACCAGGTCGAGCTGATGCCCGGGGTGGCGGACGCGCTGGACGAGCTCGCCGGGCGGCACTCGCTGCTGCTGCTGACCAAGGGTGACCGGGGGGAGCAGCAGCGCAAACTCGACGCCTCCGGGCTGCTGCACCACTTCCGGGCCGCGCACATCGTGCAGGAGAAGGACGTCGACACGTACCGCTGGCTGGCCCGCGAGCACGCCTTCGACCCGGCCGGCGCATGGATGATCGGCAACTCCCCGAAGTCGGACATCCTGCCGGCCCGGGCGGCCGGGATGAACGCCGTGTTCATCCCGAACGAGAACACCTGGGTGCTGGAGCACGACGTGCTGGACCCGGCCGACCCGGGCGTGCTGCACCTGACCGCCTTCCCCGACCTGCTGAAGCACTTTTGATGAACAACGTGCCGACTGGCTGCCCGGCCGCCGGCACGGGGCGGCCCCGGTGCCGCTGACCTTTCCCTCGCACCTGGCCGCGGTGCTGCCACTGAAGCTGTGGCGGCCGCGCTGGTTCGACGGGGTCGCGCTGGCCACCGGTGCGGTGTCGCCGGACGTGGCGTACCTGAGCATGGGCACCCGGTTCGAGGTCGCCGGCACCCACACCGTCGCCGGCCTGCTCTGGTGGTGCCTGCCGGTGGCTCTCGGCTACGCCTGGGTGGTGCGCCGCGGCGCGGCCGTCGTCGCCCCGCGGCTGCCGGCGCGCTTCCGGCCGGCGCACGCCGTGCCGGGCCCACATCCGTGGTGGATCACCATGAGTTCCGCGTTGCTCGGCGCCGCCACCCACCTCGGCTGGGATTACCTCACCCACACCGATGGCTGGCTCCGGGCGCTCGGTGTGGACTGGTACGCCCGGACTGGAGTGCACTGGTGGACGGTGGCCGACCTGACCAGCACGCTGCTCGGTGGGGTGGTCGCGATCGACCTGGCGCGCCGCCTGGTACGCCATGGCAGGGTGGGAGTGCTGCCTTCGCCGGCCGCCCGGCCGGCGGTGTTCCGCACGGTCGCGGTCTCGACCGCGCTGGGCGGGGTGGCGCTGCTGCCGGTCCTGCCGGCCGCCGGCCAGCCGGCCGCCACCGGCGTACGACTGCTGCATGTGCTGGCGCTGGCGCTGCTGGCCGGCGGCGTGGCGGCCCGGCTGGCGGAGCGGTGGCGCAGAGATCGCTCCGACCGGAAATAGCGCTCGTCCCGGCGGCCGTGTTACGCCGACATGCCGGTTTTCAACGTTGATATCAATCACCCTCCACCGCACCCGACGCGCCTTGTCCGGGCCGGAGAAACGCGCCTAACCTGATCCGGCGCTCACGGCTCTTCGGGGTGAGTCGGGAGCGCACCGAAGTCCGGTAGCTGGGCACCGTGGAGCTGAGTGCAGGCGGGCCGGCTCGTCGGGTTGAGCCCGGCGTGGGCGGCGTGCCACGCCCGCGCGACCAACCCGACGAAGCTCGCTACCACGCCGGACGGCTGGGGGTCAGGACCGGGGAGTTGCGGACCCGGTCCTGACCCGTTTTTCGTTTCGACGCGGTATTGCCGGCGGCTGCTGCGTCGGGCGCGCCATTCCCGTTACACCGACCCGCCGATTTCGAGAGCTGATGTTCCTCACCCTTTCCGGGGCAGCCGCGCGGCGCCGGAACTGCGATCATGCTGCGAATGGAACGGAGACGCTCTTCCGTGCGCACCGATAGGGCCACCCGAGTGGGACGGTCGTGACCGGGCGGCCGCGGCCGATCCCGCCGCCGAATCGCGCGTCGGCGCTGACCACCCTGCCGGAGACGACCAAGCAGGTCGTCGTCGTCACCGGCAACGGTTACAGCACCACGTACGCCACGCTGGAGACGTTCGCCCTGGCCGGCGGCCACTGGGTGCCGGTCTTCCCGCCGCTGCCGGCGCGCATCGGCTCCCGGGGCTTCAGTGACAACCACGTCGAGGGAGTGCCCACCACGCCGACCGGCGTCTACTCGTTCGGCCCGACCATGTACGGCATCGGCGCTGACCCGGGGGTGCGCTTCCCCTACCACCGGCTGGTGACGAACGACTGGTGGAATGAGAACGTCGACTCGCCGCTGTACAACACCTTCCAGCACAGCACCACCAACCCGGGCGGCTTCAGTGAGGCGCTGTGGAAGGAGATCCCGGCGTACACCCACTTCGCGGTGATCACGTACAACATGCCGCCGAACGTGGCGAAGCCGATCCCGAACGCGGGCAGCGGCATCTTCCTGCACGAGTTCAGCACCAGCGGCGGCAACGCCACCGCCGGCTGCGTGAGCCTCTCGCACGCCAACCTGGTCCGGGTGCTCACCTGGCTCGACCCGGCGCGCGCGCCGCGGATCGTGATCTGCCCGGTGGCGAACCTCGGCCGGTACTGACCCAGCTCCCGCCTCCGCCCAGGGCCGTCCCGACCGGGGCGGCCCTCGGCGTTCCGAGGCATAGTGTCGAGGCGACGGCGGGGGTATCGGGCAGCCCCTTGAGGAGTCGACCCGGGAGAGGGGGATGTCGCGTCGATGGAGCTCGTGGCAGGTGAGATCGCGCGCCGGGACTGGAGTTCACTTCGCTGCGGATGTGGAAACCCCGCCGACCATCTCGCCCGTGACCTGCTGGCGCTGGCGCGCGCCGAGGATGAGGAAGAGATACGGTTCGACGTCATTGGCGGGCATGTCATGTCGCCCTCGGTGCTCATGGAGCCGTCGTTGCCGGTGGTGTCGGTAGCTCTGGCAGCCCTGGCGGACACCACTTCCGTGCCGGCGCGCCACCAGTTCCTGGAGACGTTGCTCTTCATCCTCTCCGCGGACGCCCAGGCATGGGAGCCGGCGCTCCGAGGCAGGGATCTCCTCGACGAGTGCCGCACCGCGGTGCAGCCCGGCATCTGGCTGCTGTATCGAGAGGTCTTCTCCGGAGCGACCGTGGGAGCCGCGAGCCTGGCCTACGAGATCCTGACGCTTCTCGACGAGGACCTCGAGCGACTTGAGCGTGTGCGGGCCGCCGCGGGAACGCGGCTGGGCCCCCATGTGAGCAGCGTGGCCGACAGGTAGCCGCGGCTGGGGGCCGCGGCCGCTGCGGGCGGGACGCACCCGCCGGGCAGGTCGACGATGGCGGTTCCGCGTGCCGGCCGGGGCGGCACTGGATAGCGTGCCGGAGTGGAGATTGGATTCGCCCCGCCGGTCTCCGGCTCATGGGCAACCCCGGAGCACATGGTCCACGTCGCCCGGCGCGCCGAACTGCTCGGATACCACTCGTTGTGGACGTTCCAGCGTCTGCTGGCCCCCGCCGACCTCGGCTGGAGCGAGACGTACCACAGCGTCCACGATCCGTTGACCACGCTGGCCTTCCTCGCCGCCCACACCACGCGGATCCGGCTCGGCGTCGCGGTGCTCAACATGCCGTTCCTCTCCCCGGTCGTGGTGGCCAAGCAGACCGCGACCCTCGACATCCTCGCCGGCGGACGGCTCGACGTCGGGCTCGGCCTCGGCTGGTCGGACGAGGAGTACCAGGCGACCGGCGCGAGCCGGCACCGGCGGGGCCAGCGCGCGGCCGAGTTCGTCACCGTCCTGCGCAGCCTCTGGCAGGACGAGGTCATCGCGCATCGCGGTGCGTTCTACCAGGTCCCGCCGACCCGGATGGACCCGAAGCCGGTGCAGCGACCGCACCCGCCGATCCTGCTCGGCGGTCAGGCACCCGCGGCGCTGCGCCGGGCGGGCCGGCTCGCCGACGGCTGGATCAGTGGCAGCCAGGCCGACCTGACGGGTATCGCCGAGGCGGTCGCCACGGTGCGGACGGCGGCAGCGGACGCCGGGCGCGACCCCCAATCGCTGCGGTTCGTCTGCCGGGGCGCCGTGCAGGTACGCCCGGCAGGCTCGGCCGACCGCACGCCGCTCACCGGCACGCTCGAGCAGATCCGGTCGGACTTCGGCCGGCTCGCCGAGGCGGGCGTCACCGAACTCTTCGTCGACCTCAACTTCGATCCCGAGATCGGCTCACCCTCGGCGGACCCGCAGGCGTCGCTGCGCCGCGCCGACGAGGTGCTCGACGCGCTCGCCCCGACCTGCTGACCCGGACCACGCGGGTTCACCCCGTCAGGTCCACCGCTCCTTCCGCCGCCGACCACGCCGACCATCGGGTCACCGTGACCGCGACGATCGGCCCGTCCGGTGGGCGTGCCACATACTGCGGATATTTCGCGGTCAGCGCCGCCCGGGCGGCGGCTTCCTCCGCCGGATCCCCGACCAGGCGGCCGCGACCGTCCAGCCGGATCCACCACAGCGTCGACCAGTCCTCGTCGTACTCGTCGACGATCAGGCAGGCATGCTCTGTCGCCTGGATGTTCACCAGCCGGCGCAGCTGCCGGTGGCGCTTGGGCTTCTCGTCCACGGCGTGGTACGCCACCTCGCCGAGCAGGGCGAAGCAGACCGGTACCAGGTGCGGCCGGCCGTCGGGCCGGACGGTGGCGAGCCGGGCCACCCGGGCCGATCCGACCCGGTGCCGGATTTGGTGGGCCTGCACAAGGCCAGACCGTAGCCGAGCCCGGCCGGGAGAGTGCCGACATCCGCCGACGGGAGCCGAACGAGGAGCCCGGGGTTCGCGCCCGCAGACCGCGCCATGGTCCGACCCGGCACTGTGCGATCTTGCCGATCTCGATGCCTGAGGTATCCGCGCGATAGCTCACGGTGTATCTGCTCTCCCTAACTTCTACCCGTCGTATTGGCCCTTGACCGGAGGGTGACGGGTGAAGAGAAAGCTACGGGGACCGCTGATCGCGGCCCTGGTGCTGGCCCTGGTGGCCACCCTGGGCGGGACACAACTCCTGCCCGACCAGGAACGGAACAGCGCGGCGAACTCCGAGGGGGACGGCAACCTGCTGTCCCGCCTCGGTGACGCGGCCGGCAACCTGGTCAACGGCGGCAGCCGCCCGGCGAAGCCGGAGGTCGTCAGCGCCGGGCTGGCGGTGCAGGAGAAGGCGCCGGCGGCGAAGACCTGGCCGCCGCAGAAGCGGGTCAAGGAGCTGACCGGCAAGCGCACCGCCAACTCGAAGGTCTACCAGCTGTCCGACGGGCGGACCCAGGCGGAGATCTCCGCCGTGCCGCTGCACTACAAGGACGGCAAGGGCCGCTACCAGCCGATCGACACCACCATCAAGCCGACCGACGAGAAGGGCTACGTCCAGGGCAACCGGACCAACACCTTCACCAGCCTGTTCGGTGACAGCTCCGACGAGCTGGTCCGCTTCGAGCAGGACGGCCGCAGCATCGAGCTGGGCCTGGCCGGCGCGCCGAAGGACGTGACTCCGAAGGTCTCCGGCTCCACGGTCACCTACCCCGGCCTGGCCGGCGGCGCCGACGTCGTCTACGACGTCTCCTCCACCGCGCTCAAGGAGAAGATCGTCCTGCGCAGGGCGCCCAGCGGGCCGGTGTCGTACACGTTCACCCTGGACACCGCCGGGCTTACCGCGCAGCAGCGCCCGGACGGCTCCATCGCGTTCCTGCGTACCGACGGGGGCGAGCCGGTCTTCGTGATGCCGGCGCCGTTCATGTACGACGACAAGGACGACAAGTCCTCCCCGCACGGCAAGGTGTGGAGCGACAAGGTCACCCAGACGGTGACCCAGTCGGGCGGCACCTCGACGATCACGCTCAGCGCCGATGCCGGCTGGCTCGCCGACCCTGCCCGGGTCTACCCGGTGGTCGTCGACCCCACCATCCAGATCCGCCCGGTGCCGACCGACGGCCAGGACGTGCAGATCTACTCGGGCAACCCGACCCACCCGTACGGGCAGGACCAGGTCAAGTGGCCGCTGAAGGTCGGCACCGACTCCGGGCTCTGGCGTTCGCTGGTGCAGTTCAACACCAGCTCGATCCCGCAGAACACCACCATCGACGACGCCCGGCTCGAGCTGTACTACTCGCAGACCCACGAGTCGTGGGAGTACGACGTCTCGATCGAAGCACGCAAGGTCAATGCCGCGTGGGACGAGGACACCGCCACCTGGGACACCATGAAGAACGCCATGGCGGCCCAGCCGTCCGGCAACATGGTCACGGTCGACGACGGCGAGACCGGCAAGACGTCAGTCACCGGGACCTGGCCGTACTCCGGCAACACCACCCTGACGCCGCTCGCGATCAACGCGGACTACCGGTACAACGACGACGCCACCGCCGGGAACACCCACACCTGGGTGCCCACGCTGACGGAAGCGGGCAACTACCAGGTCGAGGTGCACTTCACCTCGCACACCGACGACCGCTCCGACATGGCCCCCTACACCGTCCACTACAAGGGCGGCAGCAAGGCGTACCCGATCAACCAGATGATCCCCTCCGGCAAGGGCCAGTGGAAGACGCTCGGAGTGCACCCGTTCGACGCCGGCACCACCGGCCGGGTCGTGCTCGGCGACCTGGTCGGCAAGTCGGTCATCGCGGACGCGGTGCGCTTCACCCGCTGGGGCGTCGCGACCAAGAAGCGGGCCGTGTCCAGCGCCTGGATGTCGTTCCCGGTGCGCAACACCGTCCAGGAGTGGGTGAACGCTCCCGCCAGCAACAACGGCTTCATGCTCAAGGCGGTCGACGAGAACAAGCTGAACCGCGGCGGCCCGATCTTCGAGGCGTCCGAGTACGCCTACATGAACGACCGGCGGGACTACAACCTGCCGAGGCTGGTGGTGACCTACGGGCGCCCGGGCGTGGCGGTGGAGTCCCCGACCACGATCACCTCCACCGGTGCCGTGCTGACCTGGCCGGAGTACCGGGACCCGTCGACGAGCACGACGGCGGACAACATCGTCGAGTACCAGGTGCACCGCAGCGTGCACCAGAACTTCACCCCGTCGGCCGCGACGCTGATCGCGCCCGTGTCGAGCGCGAGCCGGACCTACCAGGACACCACCGCGGTGCCCACGGCGGCGGACAACACCGACCCGATGGCCCGGAAGTTCTACTACTACATGGTCGCGGTCAAGACCCAGGACGGACAGGTCATCGCCGGCCCGACCCAGCCGGCGATGCTGCCGAAGGCCGGCCAGATCACCCGGATCTACCGCACCGGGGTCACCGACACCTCGCTCTCGCTGGCCAGGCCGGACTCGAACGTGGACGTCTACGACGGCGACCCGTACGTCGCGGTGGGCAACAACTCCAGCATGACCACCGGGTACGGCGACACCCGTGGTGTCGTCAAGTTCCCGAACCTGGCCGGAGTGCCGACCGACGCGAAGATCGTCGGCGCCGAGCTGCGCATGTTCAACACGTACCTCTACCCGGGCACCGACCGGGACGAGTACGTCGACGTCTACAAGCTCAAGAACGCGTTCGACGAGACGACGGCGACCTGGAACCGGCGGAACGCCACCACGCTGTGGACGACCCCGGGCGGCGACTACGACACGTCCTGGAAGGCCAGCTTCAACGGGTTCAGCAACGACCCCGAGTGGGAGACCTGGGACGTCACCCCGGCCGTGGCCGGGTGGCTGACCAACCCGGCCAGCAACCACGGCTTCCTGATGCGCCAGCGGGACGAGGTCAACCAGACGGCACGGGCCATGCTGCTGTCGTCCGAGGGACCGGAGCCACTGTTGCGGCCGACGCTGGAGGTCACCTACCTCGAGCAGAACGGGGAGTCGACGTACTACGCCGCCTCGACGCCCCAGACGCTGGCGCCGAACGCCACGTACACGCTCCCGGTGACCGTGTCGAACCCGACGCTGGCGGCCTGGAACACCACCGACTGGGAGCTCTCGTACGACTGGAAGCGGTACAACGCGGCGGGTGTCCTCGAGGACGTCCCCGACGAGAGCTACGAGTTGCGCACGGCGCTGCCGAAGAACGTGGCAGCCGGCGGTACGGTCGACGTCACCGCCCAGGTGAAGACCCCACCGTCGTCGACGGAGGGCAACAAGCGCGCCGCGTACGTGCTCAGCTGGGACCTGCGCAACAAGATCGATGGCCGGAAGCTCTCGGCGACCAGCCCGATCAAGGGGTTGCCGCAGAACATCGCGGTGGAGGAGCCGACCTCCGACCAACTGGGTCTGGAGAAGTTCTACTCGTACGCGGGGAAGAACACCGGTGCCGGCGGCACCCTGATGAACAACCTCTACGCCGGTAACACCGTCTGGTCGTACAACGCGTTCGCCAACCCGTCGCGGGGCCTTTCCACGTTCGTCCGGCTGGCGTACAACTCGCTGGACACCAGCGACACCGTCGCCGGCTACGGCTGGTCGTTGCAGGCGTCGTCGATGATGCGCCTGGGTACCCCCCTCGATTTCCACCCCAACCCGAACCCGACGAAGGTCACCCTGACCGACGGCGACGGCACCAGCCACCGGTTCACCTGGGACCCGGCGGCGAACGAGTGGAAGAGCCCCAAGGGCGTGCACCTCTACCTGCAGAAGGTCACCAGCCTGGACTGCAAGCCCAACACCCAGGAGCCGAAGGCGTGGGTGCTGACCCGGCCGGACCGGACGCAGTTCTTCTACGACTGCGAGGGCTTCCTCACCAGCGTGGTGGACAACAACGGCAACGAGTTGCGCTTCGTCTACGAGGAGCGCAAGTCGAACAACAAGCCGACCAAGTTCCTCAGGTACCTCACCGACGCGACCGGTCGGGAAACGCTGAAGATCGAGTACTACGCCAAGGGCCAGACGTACGACTACATCGACGACACCACGTGGACCAAGGTCCGCGCGTCGTCGGGTCTCACCAACCCGAAGATCATCGACCACGTCTCCCAGATCACCGACATCTCCGGACGGAAGCTGACCTTCACGTACACCGACAAGGGTCTGCTCGGCGAGCTGATCGACGGCGCCGGCTCGACCAACGGAGAGCCGAAGAAGCTCCAGTTCCGCTACGACATGACGCAGGGCAACAAGAACGTCAAGCTGGTCAAGGTCACCGACCCGCGCGACAACGCCACCGACCTGACCTACCACTACCCGCAGGCCGGTGACGACCCGAAGTGGCACTGGCGCACCAAGACCTACACCGACCGGCTCGGCCACCCCACCCAGTTCGCCTATGTGGACCCGGACGCCACCAACACCATTCGCACCACGGTCACCGACGCGGAGAACCACGCCACCGCCTACCTGATGGACGGCTACGGTCGGCCGATCGAGACCACCAACGCCAAGAACGAGACCACCAAGCTCGGTTGGGACGACGACCACAACGTCACCCGGCTGGAGGAGGCCAGCGGCGCGGTCTCGACCTGGCAGTACGACCAGAAGACCGGCTACCCGACCGAGATCAAGGACGCGACGGCGGTCGCCAACGGCACGTCGGGCACGGTGCTGGGCTACCAGCGGCAGCTCAACGGGTACGTCGCCGAGCTGACCGAGAAGACCAGCCCGGAGGGACGGAAACACACCTTCGGCTACGAGCCGGACGGTGACCTCGCCTGGGTGGTCGACCCGGTGGGCAACACCACGGCCGATGCCAACGACTACAAGACCTCCTACACCTACGACGCCTGGGGCCAGTTGCTGACGGCGACCGACGCCAACGGCAACACGACCGTCAACAGCGACTTCGACGCCAACGGCTACCCGAAGGTCATCACCGACCCGGACACCAAGTCGACCAGGTACAGCTACGACGACCGCGGCCAGGTCAAGACGGTCACCGACGCCTACGGCAAGGTCACCTCCCAGGAGTACGACACCTTCGGGCGGCCGCAGGAGAAGAAGGTGCCGAAGGACCAGGACGCCGGCGATTTCATCGTCACCCCGGCTCCGAAATACGACGTGAACGACAACGTGCTGGAGTCGTACGCGCCGAACGGCGCGGTGTCGAAGGCGTTCTTCGACGAGGCGGATCAGCTCAGCTACACGCTGTCTTCGGTCGACGAGCCCGGCGACCCCGAGCGGAGGACCTCGTTCACCTACGACAAGGTCGGCAACCTGCTGACCACCACGGAGCCGAAGGGCAACCTGACCCCGACGGCCGGTGACTACACGACGACCAACGTGTACGACGAGATCTACCAGCTGACCAGCGTGACCAATGCCCGGGGCGACAAGATCACCTATGAGTACCGGCACGGCGACGTGGTCAAGATGGTCGATCCGCGGAAGAACGCGACGCCCGACACCTCCGACTACACGACCAGCTACGAGTACGACCTGGCGCACCGGCTGACCAGGACCACGGACGCGTTGGGCAAGTTCACCACCACCCGGTACGACCGGGACGGTCTCGTGACGGCGACGACCGACCAGGTCGGCGTCACCACCGATTTCACGTTGGACGCGAGGGGCGCGACCGCGGAGGTCAGGGTGCCGCACAAGGACGTCGCGGGCGTCGTCACCTACCGCAGCACCCGGTACGAGTACGACCAGGTGGGCAACCAGACCAGGATGGTGAGCCCTCGGGGCGTCGACACGACCGACGATCCCGACGACTTCGCCACGGTCACGGTCTACGACAAGCTGAACCGGGTGAAGGAGACCCGCACCGCGTACGACAAGGACGACGCCCGGTACAAGACCCCGGACGTCACCACCTACGAGTACGACGACGTGGGTCGGCTGGAGATCGTCTCCGCCCCGCCGTCGTCAGGCGAGTCGGTCCGCAACAACACCACCTACACCTACTTCGACAACGGCTGGATGAAGAGCAGCAGCGATCCGTGGGACATCGTCACGTCGTACGACTACGACTCCCTGGGGTCCCAGACCCTGCGCAAGGTGACCTCGGCCGGTGGATCGTCGAACCGGACGATGACCTGGTCGTACTTCCCCGACGGCAAGCTGCGGGCCCGGGCGGACGACGGCGTGCCGGTCGGTCAGCAGGTGGTGCTCGTCGACAACTCCGACTTCAACAACACCACCGCCACCGGCACCTGGAACACGGCCACCTCGCCGAAGGGGATGTACGGCCCCAGCTACGCCAGTCGACCGGCGGGCACCGGCACCAACACCTTCACCTGGCAGTTGAACGTGCCGCAGGCCGGCGCCTACGAGGTGTTCGTCCGCTACCCGGAGGTGACTGGCGCCGCGACCGACGCGAAGTACACGGTGTCGCATGTCGGCGGCAGCACCGGACGGACAGTCGACCAGAGCGTCAACAGCGGTGGCTGGGTGAGCCTCGGCTCGTACAGCTTCAGCGAGGGCAACAGTCACAAGGTGCTCCTGTCGGACCAGGCCACCGGTACCGTGGCCGCCGACGCCGTGAAGCTCGTTCGCAACAACGCCGGAGAGACCGACACCGAGAAGCACGACTACACCTACCGGTACGACGCCAACGGCAACCAGATCACCGTGTCCGACAACAGCGCCGGCGCACGGGTGGACAGCTACTCGATCACCTACACCGACCTGAACCAGGTCGACGCGGTGACCGAGAGCAAGTCGGGGGCGGTCCGGAACACGACCCGTTTCGACTACAACGAGAACGGCTCGCCGGTGACGGTGGAGCACGACCGGCAGTACGCGACGTACACGTACGACCCACGGGATCTCGTCGCCACGGTGACCAACGGCGCGTCCGCCAGCGACCCGGGCAGGAAGACCACCACCATCGAGTACACGGACCGTGGCGAGCGGAAGACGCAGACCAAGGGCAACGGCAACATCACCACCTACAGCTACTACCTCGACGGGCTGCCCAGGGCGCAGGTCGAGAAGAAGGCGGACGGCACGACGGTGTCGGACGACGTGATCACCTACGACCTGAACGGCAACCGGAGTCGCGTCACCAGCAGCAAGATGAACGCCGACAACCACAGCGGGTACCTGAGCACGCAGTACGACTACACCTACGATCCCCGCGACCGGCTGGTCGCGGTGACGAAGACGGGTGCCGGCGCCGGAAGTGAGGCGTACGTCCACGACGCCAACAGCAACATCATTTCCCAGACCGTCAAGGGCACGACGACGACCTTCAACTACGACCGCAACCGGTTGTTGACATCGACGACCGCCGGACTGACCTCGTCGTACAACTACGATCCGTTCGGCCGTCTCGACACCGTCACCGCGGCGGGTTCGATCGTCAAGCGGAACGTCTACGACGGTTTCGACCACGTCGTGGAGACGCGTACCAGCACGTCGACGACGAAGTTCAGCTTCGACCCGTTCGACCGCACCACCACGCGGACGACGGATGCCGGAACCGCCCAGCAGAAGACGACGACGTTCAACTACCTGGGGCTTTCCACCGACGTCCTCGACGAGGAGGTCGCGGGGGAGGTCACGAAGTCCTACCAGTATTCGCCGTGGGGGGAGCGGCTTTCCCAGATCGTGCACGGGGCCGGCGGAAGCAGGGAGCGGACCTACTACGGCTACAACATCCGGTCCGACGTCGACCAGATCACGGACGAGGCCGGCAACACCAAGGCCACGTACGGCTACACCGCGTTCGGCAGCAACGACGACGCGCTGTTCACCGGCGTGGACAAGCCCGACCCGGCCAACCCGACGAAGGAGGCGTACAACTCGTACCGGTTCAACGCCAAGCGGGTGAGCGACGCGTCCGGGACGTACGACATGGGCTTCCGGAACTACGACCCGGGCCTGAACCGGTTCCTCACGCGGGACAGTTACAACGGGGCACTGTCCGACATGCGGATGGGCACCGACCCCTGGAACGCCAACCGGTACGCGTTCGCGGGCGGCAACCCCGTCTCCCGGGTGGAGCGGGACGGCCACTCGTCCTGCGGCTGGAACCCCACGACCTGGGGGGACTGCGCCGGGGACGCGTGGAACTGGACAACGGACACCGCCGGCGACGCGTGGGACGCCACGACCGAGGCCGTTTCGGACGCCTGGGACGCGACGACGGACTTCGTCTCGGACGCGTGGGACGCCACGACCGAGGCCGTCTCGGACGCCTGGGACGCGACGACGGACTTCGTCTCGGACGCGTGGGACGCGACCACCGAGGCCGTCGCCGACGCCTGGAACGCCACGACCGAGGCGGTGAGCGACGCCTGGGACTGGACGGTGGAGCACACCCCCAACGCGATCGAGCGGGCCTGGCACGTCGCCCGCTTCGCGTTGAACCTGCCGTCCACGGCGGTGGGCTACGGTTACGCGTGGATCGCCGGTGCCACCTGTAGTTGGTACCGGGGACTCATGCTCACGTGCACCGACGCGAAGCGGTTCGCTCGTGACGGAGGTATCACCATCGGGAACGTCTACACCACGACTGCGGCGAGGTCCCAGCTCGACGCCGACCCGGAGTTGATGGAGCACGAGTCCCGGCACTCGACCCAGTACTTCGGGCTGACCGGCAACCCGGTGAACTTCGGTCTCGCCTACGGCTCCGCCAGCCTGCTCTCCGGCGCGATCTACCTGTTCGCCGGTGAGCGGGTGGATTCCCACGGCGACAAGTGCGACGACCCGTGGACCTGCTACAACGTCTTCGAGATGGACGCGGACCTGCACAAGGGCAATTACTACAACTGAGGAGCGAGTGATGCGGCCTGGAAGGCGGGCAGTTGTCTGCGCGGCGCTCCTGGCAGCGATAGCCACCGGCCTGGCGGGCTGCACTCCCGCCGGGCCGATGGCCCTGCGCAAGGACGGTGATCAGTTGACGGTGCTGTTGGGGCGGCAATGTCGCCCCGGTAGTTACCTCACCAAACTGCTCATCGCCAGGATGGATGAGAAGACGAGGGACACCGTCAGCCCGCCGTTGTGGCAGATTGCCACGAGCGAGCCGAGGGCTGTCCCGGAAGTCGAGATCGGCGTGCTGCCGGAAGGGTTCACGGCGGAGGCCGACAACATCGCCGCACAGGGAGTGGGCGGTCGCCTCGCGATAACCGCCCATTTCGAGAACAACACCTACAACACCGTCCTGGACACCGGGAAGATCGAAAACGGAAAGGTCCTGGCGACGAACGAGAGGGTCCTGACCGAGAACGAATTCCGGCAGGAGTACGGCTGCGGCGACTAGGTTCGGCCGTGGTGGCGTCCCCGGGCACCGCCCGGGGACGCCACTTGTATCCTGCTCGACTGCGGATGCTGGGCGCATTGGCGGACATGATCGTGGTAGCGAGTGGTTCCGGCGCGGCGAGAGCGCTTTCCGCGTCGAATCCGTTACGCCGACACGCCAGGTCAGCATATTGATGTGCGTCTCTCTTTTTGTCTCGCCCACGTCTTGTTGTGCCGGGAACGGCCCGCTTAGCCTGAGCGCGCTCGATGTTCGACGGGGGAGCGCGGGATGCAACTGGAGATTCGGCTGCTGGGCTCGGTGGAGCTGAGTGTGACGGGCCAGGTCGCCACGCCGGGCGCGGCGAAGCGCCGCGCGGTACTCGCCGGCCTCGCCCTGGAGGCCAACCACCCCGTCCCACTGCCCAGACTGATCGGGATGCTCTGGCCGGACGACCCGCCGGCCTCCGCCGTGGCGAACCTCCGGTCGCACGCCGCGGCCCTGCGCCGTACGCTCGGCGACCGGCTGATCGCCCGCCCCAACGCGTACGAGCTGAGCCTGGGCCCGCACGAACTCGACGTCGCCGAGTTCCGGCGCCTCGCGGGGGAGGGGCGCACCCGGCTGGCGGGCGCCGAGCCGGGCGGCGCCGTCGACCCGCTCCGGGCGGCCCTGGACTGCTGGCGGGGCCCGGCCGGTGACGGCCTGCCGCGTGGTACCACGCTCGACAACCGGTGGGCGAGCCTGGACGAGCAGCGGCTCCAGGTCTTCGAGGGGCTGACCGAGGCGCGGCTGGCCGTCGGCGAGCACGGAGACCTGCTGTCGGAGATCCGCGGGCACCTCGCGGCCCACCCCCTGCGCGAGCGAGCCTGGGGGCAGCTGATGCTGGCCCTCTACCGGTGCGGCGAGGTATCAGCCGCGTTGACCGCCTACCGGGACGCGTACGCCACCCTGCACGAGCAGCTCGGCATCGACCCGGGTGAGGACCTGGTTCGGCTGCACCGGGCCATGCTGGACCGGTCACCGGAGCTGGCGTACGTCCCGCCCGCCGCGCCGCTCGCCGTCACCGCGGCAGTCCCGGCGCCCCCCGCCGCGGCCACCGTCCCCCGCGAGCTCCCCGCCGACCTGATCACCTTCGTCGGCCGTACGGCCGAGGTGGCGGACGTGGTCGCGGCCGTGGGTGGCGGGACACCGGCCGCCGTGGTGGTCAGCGGGCCGGCCGGCAGCGGCAAGACCACGCTGGCGGTACGCGCGGCGCACCTGGTGGCCGCCGACTTCCCGGACGGGCAGGTCTTCGTCGACCTCGGCTACCGGCCGTCGGTGACACCCGACGAGGTGCTGGCCCGGGTGCTGCGCGCCCTCGGTGTGCCGGCCGCCGACGTGCCGGCCGGTGCCGACGAGCGGGCCGGCTGGTTCCGGACCCGGGTCGCCGATCGACGGCTCCTGCTGGTGGTCGACGGGGTAACCGGCGCCCAGCAGGTACGGCCGTTGATCCCGGCCGGGCCCGGCCCGGCGCTGGTCGTGGTCGCCCAGCGGCAGCTGCGCAGCCTCGATGGCGTCCGGCGGGTCGCCCTCGCTCCGGTGGACGCCGCCGGGGCGCGGGCGCTGTTGGCCGCGTTCGGCGGCGCCGAGCGGCTGGACGTGGAGCCGGCCGCCACGGCCGAGCTGGTGCGGCTCTGTGGCGGCTCGGCGCTGGCCCTGCGGATCACCGCCTCGCGGCTGGCCAGCCGGCCGGATCTGCCGGTGGCCGTGCTGGTCGAGCAGTTGCGGGACCGCCACGACCGGCTGGACCTGCTGGCGTACGAGGACCTGTCGGTGCGGGCGAGCCTGGCCGCCGGGGTCGCCGCCGTGCGCTCCGGCGACGAGGTGGCCGGTCGGCTGCTGGAGCTGCTCGGCGAGTCGCCGGACGCGCCGGCGTTGCCGGAGCGGACCGCGGCTCTGCTCGGCGTCTCCGCGCAGCGGGCCCGGCACGCCCTGGAGCGGCTGGTCGACTCGCACCTGATCCACCGGGACGAGCGGGGCGGCTACCGGCTGCCCGCGCTGGTGCGCGACTACGTTGTCGAGTTGGCGGCGGTGCCCCAGCACCCGTCGACGGGCTGGCGGGTCGACCCGGTCGCCGCCTGAGCACCACCCGGGACGTGCCGCCGCGGGGAACCGACGGCCCGTGGCCGGCGACGGCAGCGTGTCAGGCGTCCCCGCCGCGGACGATGGCCACCGCCACCCGGCAGAACTCGTCCATGTCCGGCTCGAAGCCGGCCGCGATGTCGGGGTGCAGGCCGGCCCGGGTCTCGTCGAGCAGCCGCTGGCAGACCTGCTCGACCGGCTCGCCGGCGTAGCCGGCCCGGACCCGTTCGGTAGCCGCCCGCAGCGCCGAGGTCAGCTGATCCTCCAGCGGGCCGCGCAGCTTCTGCTGCACGGGATCGAGCCCGCGGGGGTCCAGCGTGACATGTGGCTCCGACATGGCGCTCCCTTCGTCGGCGTCCGCGGTACCCCACCGCGGCCGTCGGTCAAACCACGTTCGGTACGGCGGCGACCCGCACCTGGTACGAGAAGTCCTCCGCCGGCTCCTCCACGTACGACAGCCGGCGGATCTGCCGGTCGTCGTCGTAGAGGGCGACGTCGACCAGGACGCCGAGGTGGGCCAGGCCGATGTTGGCCACCCGCTTCTTGTCCTGGAGCACCGCGCACACCCCGCCGAGCAGGCTGCTGGCGTCGGAGGTGCGGTGCCCGGGCGGGCAGCGCAGCAGCACGTCCACCTCGATCGGCCCGGACAGCGGGGTCCAGCCGGTGCGCTGGGCCGCGTCGCAGGCCGCCTGGAGCAGGGCGCGGACCCTCGTCGCCTGCCGGTGCCCGGCGGCGAAGATGGACAGCGCCTCGGTCTTGACCGGTGGCAGGCCGCTCACCTCGAACGTCAGGGCGAGAGCGCGGGTGTCCTGCACGACGGCACCTCCTCGTTGGGGACGATCCTGCCCAACCGGTGGACCGGCAGAGGGAAGTTCCCGCGAGAACCAACCGATCGGACGGGTCGGGGTCGGCCGGAGGCGTGTCGACGTCGGCGGCGAACGCGCTGGCTGCGGAGCTACGAGAACGCTAGTCCACCGGGCGGTCGCTGGGTAGCATCACCGCTCACTGGGTGGGACGCGGCGCGAACGCGCAGAAGTCGTTGCCCTCCGGGTCGGCCAGCATCCACCAGCTGATCGCCTCGTCGGGCTCGCGCAGCAGCGTCGCACCGGCCTTGATCAGCGCGGTCGGCTCCGGGTCGGTCAGGTCGACGTCCCAGTGCATCCGGTTTTTCACGGTCTTGCGCTCCGGCACCGGGTCGAAGATCCACTGCTGCCAGGGGAAGCCGGCCGCGCCCAGCACCGCGGCGTGCCCCTGCTCGCTGACCTGCACCTCGCCACCGAGCACGCCGGCCCACCACCTCGCCTGGGCGACCGGGTCGGCCGAGTCGACGATCAGCGCGATCGGGCCGGGTCCGGCCCCCTCCCGGGGCGGGAACGCGCAGAACAGGTTGCCGTCCGGGTCGGCCAGCACCCACCAGCTGATCTCCGCGTCCGGCTCGCGGACCAGCCGCGCCCCGGCGGCGAGCAGCGCCGTCGGTTCCGCGTCGGCGAGCCGCAGGTCGAGGTGCACCCGGGTCTTGACGGTACGCGGCTCGGGCACCCGGTTGACCCAGATCGACTCGGCGCCGGAGCCGGCCGCGCGGGGGTCGATCCGGGTGTCGCCGTCGCCGGTGTCGACCAGGTCGCCGTCGAGGATCCGGGCCCAGAACGCGCCCAGCGCGTGCGGGTCGGCGGCGTCCAGACAAAGGTCTTTGAAGCGAGCGATCATGCGCCCATCATCCCCGCCCCACCCGCCACCTCGCCGCCGCTCCCCGGGCCGCCCGCCCGTACCACGCGCAACTTTCGGCAAGGTGCGGTCTCGCGAGCGCGGGACGCAGCACCTTCCCCGATCTTGCGCGGATCTTGGGCCGGAGCGCCCCGAGCGCCCCGAGTGGCCGAGCGCGGGAGCGCGGGAGCGCGGGTGGCGGGGAGGGGGGATGCGGTCAGCGGCGGCCGCGTTTGATCTCGTGGAAGGCCGGCAGGTGCAGCAGGGGGAGCAGGGAGTCCCAGATGGTCAGGGCGTCGTCGGTGCCGGGCACCTCGCTGAGGATCGGTCCGTGCATGCCCCGCTCGGCGCCGGGCACCATCAGCACCGGCGAGCCGATGTCCGGTCCGGCCGAGGCGTACGCCAGCTCGTGTGACTCGCGTACCGCCGCGTCCCAGCGCTCGTCGTCGAGCGCCGCCGCCGCGTCACCCAGGCCGGCCGCCTCGACGGCCGCGTCCACGATCTTCGGCGACAGCGGGTTGCCGGCGTCGTGGCTGCGGGTGCCCACCTCGGCGTAGAACCGGGCGACGTCGTCGGAGCGCCCGTCCGCGCGCAGCGCCTCCACCAGTCGCATCGCCCGGCCCGAGGCGGCCAGCACGTCGGCGAACTCCGCGGGGACGTTCCCCTCGTTGAGGATGGCCAGACTGAAGGCCCGCCACTCGACGCGCAGGCCACGGGCGTCGGCGACGGTGACCAACCAGCGCGAGGCGTGCCAGGTCCACGGGCAGGCGGGGTCGAAGAAGAAGGTGGCGTCCATCGCTTGAGGGTAGGCGTCGCCGTGCCGGCCCGCAGCGCGGTGATCCGTGCCACACCGGTAGTGGTGTTGTCACCGTCTCATCACGTCAGGTTTCGCGACTTCCCAGGTCGGGCAGTGTTGGGGCCACGAAACGTCCGGGGCCGGTCACTCGCTGGTCAGCGTCCCGACCGTTCCGCCGTGCGCCGGGGCACGGTGCGTCTCCCCGGCTCTTGGCCGACACGAGGGGAGGGGTGATGAGCGATCCCGACGGGACCCGGCGCCGGCGCCGGCCACACGTGCGCGCGCTGGCGGCGGCCGCGGCGCTGACGTTGGTGGCGCCCATGGCGGCCTGTGGAACCGGCGACGACGGCGGTGTGCCGACGATCAACCTGTACTACCCGCCGGAGCAGAACCTGCAGAAGGTGGTGGACAACTGCAACGCGGCGGCCCAGGGCCGGTACCGGATCGCCTACCGGGTGCTGCCGCGCCAGGCCGACGACCAGCGGGTGCAGATGGTGCGCCGGCTCGCCGCGCAGGACACCGGCATGGACGTGCTCGGCCTCGACGTCACCTGGACCCAGGAGTTCGCCAGCGCCGACTGGATCCTGGAGTGGACCGGGCAGGACAAGGCCGAGGTCGAGCAGGGCACCCTCGCCGGCCCGCTGGAGACCGCGCGCTACCAGGACAAGCTCTACGCCGCGCCGAAGAACACCAACGTCCAGCTGCTCTGGTACCGCAAGGACCTGGTGCCCGAGGCCCCGAAGACCTGGGACCAGATGATCTCCGCCGCCCAGCAGTTGAAGCAGCAGGGCAAGCCGTACCAGGTGCTCACCATGGGCGCCCAGTACGAGGGCCTGGTGGTCCTCTACAACACCCTCGCCGAGAGCGCCGGCGGCCACATCCTCAGCGACGACGGTAAGCGGGCCGCGATGGACGAGGGCACCGTGCGGGCGCTGGAGCAGCTCCAGCGGTTCGCCACGTCGGGCGTGACGTCGCCGTCGTTCAGCAACGCCACCGAGGACCCGGTGCGGCTGGAGTTCCAGTCCGGCAACGGCGCGTTCCAGGTCAACTGGCCGTTCGTCTACCCGGCCATGCAGGAGGCCAACCCGGAGCTGGCCCAGCAGGTCACCTGGGCCCGGGTGCCGGGCATCGACGAGAACACCCCGAGCAAGGTCACCATCGGCGGGGTGAACATGGCGGTCAGCGCCTACTCCGAGCACCCGGCGGAGTCCTTCGACGCGGCGAAGTGCATCCGCAACGCGGAGAACCAGAAGTTCTCCGCGGTCAACGACGGCGTGCCGCCCACCATCGAGCAGGTCTACGCCGACCCGGAGATGGCCGAGGCGTACCCGATGAAGGAGACCATCCTGGAGGAGCTCAAGGAGCCGGCGACCCGCCCGCTGACCCCGGCGTACCAGAGCATCTCCACCGTGATGTCGGCGATCCTCTCGCCGCCGTCGGCGATCGACCCGCAGCGGACCGCCGACGAACTGCGCGACGCCATCGCCGACGCGCTCGAGTCCAAGGGGGTCCTGCCGTGAGCGAGCGCAGCGAGCGAACCAGTCAGCTCGGCGCCATGGAGCCTCGTGGCGTCGCCGACCGTCGAGAGGGGGCGTCATGAGCGTCAACGCCACCCCCGGCGGGGCGGACGTCGCGGCCGGGGAGACCGCCACCCGCTCGGGCGCCCGGCACGCCGCGGTGCCCGCGCAGCGGGCCGGCCGGCGCAGGCCGCCGCTGAGTGAGAACAAGAAGGCCGAGCGCCGGCTGGGCTGGCTGCTCTGCGCGCCGGCCGCGCTGGTCATGGTGCTGGTGACGGCATACCCGATCCTCTACTCGGTCTGGTTGTCACTCCAGCGCTTCGACCTGCGCTTCCCCGACCAGCGCGAGTTCATCGGGCTGGAGAACTACGTGACCGTGCTGACCAACGAGTTCTGGTGGACGGCATTCGGGGTGACCGCGCTGATCACCGTGGTCACCGTCGTGATCGAACTGGTGCTCGGCATGGGACTGGCGCTGATCATGCACCGCACGCTGGTCGGCCGGGGCATCGTCCGCACCGCCGCGCTGATCCCGTACGGCATCGTCACGGTGGTCGCCGCCTTCTCCTGGCGGTACGCCTGGACGCCCGGCACCGGCTACCTCGCCAACCTGTTCAGCGAGGGCGCGCCGCTCACCGAGCGGGCGAGCTCGCTGGCGATCATCATGCTGGCCGAGATCTGGAAGACCACCCCGTTCATGGCGCTGCTGCTGATGGCCGGGCTGGCGCTGGTCCCGGAGGACCTGCTCAAGGCCGCCTCGACCGACGGTGCCACCGCCTGGCAGCGGTTCACCAAGGTGATGCTGCCGGTGATGAAGCCGGCGATCCTGGTCGCGCTGCTGTTCCGCACGCTGGACGCGTTCCGGGTCTTCGACAACATCTTCGTGCTCACCGCGGGCGGCAACGAGACCTCGTCGGTGTCGATGCTCGCCTACAACAACCTGATCCGAGGGCTCAACCTCGGCATCGGGTCGACGATGTCGGTGCTGATCTTCCTCACCGTGGCGATCATCGCCTTCGTCTTCGTGAAGCTGTTCGGTACCGCTGCCCCCGGCAGCGACGACGGGGAGAGGCGCTGAGATGGCTGTCGAAACCACCACCCGGGCCAAGCTCCGCTGGGGTCTGCTGGACGTCGTCGTGGTCGTCTTCGCGCTGATCCCGGTGCTGTGGATCGCGTCGCTGTCGTTCAAGACCCCGGCCACCCTCACCGACGGCAAGTTCTGGCCGCGGGAGTGGACGCTGGACAACTATCGGACGATCTTCGCGACGGACCAGTTCGTCCGGGCCCTGGTCAACTCGATCGGCATCGCGCTGATCGCCACCGTCGTCGCGGTGGTGCTCGGCGCCATGGCCGCGTACGCGATCTCCCGGCTGGACTTCCCCGGCAAGCGGCTGCTGGTCGGCGTCTCCCTGCTGATCGCGATGTTCCCGCAGGTGTCGCTGGTGTCGCCGCTGTTCGACATCGAGCGGCAGCTCGGCCTCTTCGACACCTGGCCGGGCCTGATCCTGCCGTACATCACCTTCGCGCTGCCGCTGGCGATCTACACCCTGTCGGCGTTCTTCAAGCAGATCCCGTGGGACCTGGAGAAGGCGGCGAAGATGGACGGGGCGACCCAGGCCCAGGCGTTCCGCCGGGTGATCGCGCCGCTGGCCGCGCCGGGGTTGTTCACCACGGCGATCCTGGTCTTCATCTTCTGCTGGAACGACTTCCTCTTCGCCATCTCGCTGACCTCCACCGAACGGTCCCGGACGGTGCCGGTGGCGCTGTCGTTCTTCACCGGCGAGTCGCAGTTCGAGGACCCCACCGGGGCGATCTGCGCCGCCGCCGTGGTGATCACCATTCCGATCATCCTGTTCGTCCTCTTCTTCCAGCGCCGCATCGTCTCCGGCCTGACCTCCGGCGCAGTCAAGGGATAGGTGTAGTCATGGCTGACATCGTGCTCGACAAGGTGAGCAAGAAGTTCCCGGACGGGACCGTCGCGGTGCAGGACGTCGACCTGGAGATCGCCGACGGCGAGTTCGTCATCCTGGTCGGCCCGTCCGGCTGCGGGAAGTCCACCACCCTCAACATGATTGCCGGGCTGGAGGACATCAGCTCCGGGGAGCTGCGCATCGCCGGTCAGCGGGTCAACGACAAGGCGCCCCGGGACCGGGACATCGCCATGGTGTTCCAGTCGTACGCTCTCTACCCGAACATGACCGTCCGGGAGAACATGGCGTTCCCGCTGCGGCTGGCGAAGCTGGACAAGGAGACGATCAACCAGAAGGTCGAGGAGGCGGCGAAGGTCCTGGAGCTGACCGCGCTGCTGGACCGCAAGCCGGCGAACCTTTCCGGCGGGCAGCGGCAGCGGGTGGCGATGGGCCGCGCGATCGTCCGGCAGCCCAAGGCGTTCCTGATGGACGAGCCGCTGTCCAACCTGGACGCCAAGCTGCGGGTGCAGATGCGCACGGTGGTGTCCCGGCTGCAGAAGCAGCTCGGCACCACGACCGTCTACGTCACCCACGACCAGACCGAGGCGATGACCCTCGGCGACCGGGTGGTCATCATGCGCGGCGGCGCGGTGCAGCAGGTCGGCCCGCCGCAGGAGCTCTACGACCACCCGCGCAACCTCTTCGTGGCCGGCTTCATCGGCTCGCCGTCGATGAACTTCCTGCACGCCGCGGTGCAGGACGGCACGCTGCGTACCGCGCTGGGCGAGGTGCCGCTCGGCGACCGGGTCCGGCGGCAGCTGACCGCCGGCGACGCGCCGCGCGAGCTGATCCTCGGCATCCGGCCGGAGCACTTCGAGGACGCCGAGCTGGTCGACGAGGACACCCGCCGCCGAGGCATGGAGTTCGAGGCGCCGGTGGAGATCGTCGAGTCGATGGGCTCGGACAAGTACGTCTACTTCACCGTCGAGGGGGAGCGGGCCACCGCCGCCGAACTGGAGGAACTGGCCGCCGACGCCGGCGCCTCCGACTTCACCGGGGCCGGGGCGAACCTGGTGACCCGGCTGTCGGCGGAGTCCCCGGTGGTGGAGGGCGAGACCCGGCGGGTCTGGTTCAACCTGGAGAAGATCCACCTGTTCGACCCGTCGAACGGGCGCAACCTCACCCTGCACGAGGGCCGGGCGGCCGGCGCGCTCGCCGACTGACGGGTACCGGCCGCGCGGGCGGGTGGGTCGGTAGGGCGGGTGGGTCGGTAACCGACCCACCCGCCCTACCGACCCACCCGCCCGTCGTCCGTCAGGTGTCAGCGACGTCGCCGGCTGGTTTCCGGGATGTCGGCCTCGACCTGTTCCCGTCGGACCTGCTCGTCGACGGCCCGCTGGTCGACCACCTCGTCCTTCGCCAGGCGGACCCGCTCCACCGGGACCGTCTCCTTGCTGACGACCGGCCGCTCGGCACGCAGCGTCATCTCCTGCTGGGCCTCGCCGATGTCGCCGCGGACGTTGCGGGCATCCGCGGCACTGATCGGTTCGCGCTCCACGTACACCTCGTCGTGCTCGACCGGCACGGTGGTGTGCACGTCCTCGGAGACGACGTACTTGCGCAGCCGCGCGGTGCCGGCGGGCTGGCTCTCGGTGCCGACCCGCAGTCGCTCCTCGGACCGGATGAGGTCCTCACCCGCGCCCGGCGCGCGCCCACGCTCCCGGGTCGGGGGCGGAGCGGCCGGAGCAGGTTGCGGCGCGAGCTGGTAATGCCGGTAGAGCTGGTCGATCTGCGCCGTGCTGAGCGGCTCGTCGGTGCCGGCGTCCACGGCGGGCGCGTTCTTTACTGTGGACTTGTCGTAGTCGACAGCGAGTCCGTCGCCGGCGATCCGGGCCTTCCGCAGCGGAGCCATCGACTCCTTCTTGCCCATCACCCCGGTCTTCACGCTGACCCAGGTCGGCTCACCGGCGGCGTCGGCCCAGATCTGGCCCACGCTGCCGATCTTTGACCCCGAGCGGTCCGTGACGTTCTGTCCGTACAGCGAGCTGACCTGCTGTGCGTTGAGCTTCATGGACCATACCTCCCTCTGTATCTCCCGCCGGATACCCGACTGGCCGGAGCGGATGCGTCACCGACACGCCGGACAGGAGTGCGGGGGAGACCTGGGGCCGGTGAGGCGCGGGAGGTCGGTGGGGTGCCCACCGGCATCCCCCCATTCACGCTCGCGGACGTGAGCAGGACGGGCGCCCCGCCCCGGTCGGCCGCGATTCAGGCCGGCCAGTCCACCCGCACCGGCAGGCCCAGGAAGGCCGCGTAGCCGGCCAATGCCCGCTCGACCCGGGCCCGCTCGGCGTCCAGCGGCACCAGCGGGCGCAGCGTCACGGTGAGCCGGTCCCGGCCGACGCTGCGCTTCCAGGTGCCGACCACCCGCCCGTCGCGGACCACCGTGGGCTGGAAGACGCCGTTGCCGCCGGGCACGATCGCGTCCTTGTGCGCGGGGTCGAGCATCAGCGAACGGTCCTTGTAGCCGAGCAGGTATTCGTCGAAGCCGGGCAGCACCAGCAGGTCGTCCAGCGGCTGCCGGGGCGCGTCGAGCAGGGCCGCGTCGACCAGCATCGCCACCCCGTCGACCCGTACCGGGGCCAGCGCGTCGCCGGCCGCGGCGAGACCCCGGCGCGCGTCGGTGAGGGTCAGCCCCGTCCAGCCGGCGAACTCCCGGTCGGTGGTCGGTCCGTGCCCGCGGACGTAGCGGTGCGCCAGGATGGCCAGCGCCTCGTCCCGCTCGGGCCGGTGGGGCCGCGGCGCCCACTCGTCGAGCAGGGCGAAGGTCTGCTCGGTGCCGACGTTCGGCGCGAGGCAGGTGACCCCGCGCACGCTCGCGTACCAGAGCAGGTGGTAGCCGCGCTGCCCGGCGGTGCCGATGCCGGCGGCCTCCAACGCGGCCAGGCACCGGGCGCGGGTCAGCCGGCCGCCGCCGGCCAGCGCGGCGCCGAGCACGTCGACCGCGCGCTCCGCGTCGGCCTCGGTGAGCCCGAGCTGCGCCCGGCGGGTCGCGGCACCGGCCAGCGAGCGTACGCCGGTCAGCTCCAGCATCCAGCGGGCGTCACGCGGCGGCACCAGGTGCACCGTGCCCCGCATCGGCCACGTGCGCAGCGCCTCCCGCCGCTCCAACGCGGCGTGCAGGGCGGCGTGATCGAGCGCGGGCAGCCGGACCCCGAGCGACCACATGCCGCTCGCCAGGTCCTGCGCCTGCATGGCGCCGAACCACTCCACCACGTCGGCCACCGTGCCCACAGCGGTGGTCGGATGCCGGCGCAGCAGCAGACTGGTCATCCGCAGGGCCAACGCGTCGGTCGCGGTGAGATGCACGGGGTCCGCCCTTCCGGATCGGGTGAGCGCCAGCCTAGGTCCCGGCACCGACGCTTCCGGAAAGACTCCGCGCCGGTGCCCTGCTTCTCCCGGGCCGAGGCATAACCGCCGAGGCAGTGGGGATGCCGCCCCCGGAGTAGGCGCGCTCCGCGCGTCCGAAGGGAGCGACATGACTGCGTCAAGCGAGCCGGTGCGCGGCGCCGGCGCACCGACCCGAACCGGGGGCGGCCGGACCGGCACGGCGGCCAAGACCAGCGCGGCGGCGACGTTCGCCCTCGTCTTCGGGGTGGCCGCACTGATCAGCGTGCTCACCGTGATCCTGTCCTGGGCCGGCCTGATACTCGGCATCATCGGCGTCGTGCTCGGCATCGTCGGGCTGAAGATGGCCGGCCGGCCGGGGGTGACCGGTCGGGGCGTGGCGATCGGCGGCCTGGTGCTCAGCGCGTTGGCGGTGCTGATCGGGCTGGCCTTCGCCGCCGGGATCACCACCTTCCTCAACAACGAGGCCGCGGTGGACCGGATGCAACAGCAGGTCGACGACCTGCGCGACCAGCTCGACTGAGCCCGGCGGTCGGACCGCCGCGCGCCGGGTCGCCGGCCGGGCGCCGCCCGCGCCCACTAGGGTGGTCCCGTGCTCCGCGAGGTCACCGCGATCCGGTACGTCACCCCGCTGCGCGAGGGTGGCTCGCTGCCCGGCGTGGTGGAGGCCGACGACCTCGGCACGTACGTGGCGAAGTTCCGCGGCGCCGGGCAGGGGCCAAAGGCGCTGGTCGCCGAGGTGATCTGCGGTGAACTGGCCCGCCGGCTGGGCCTGGCCGTGCCGCCCCTGGTGGTGCTCGACATCGACCCGGTGATCGGGCGAGCGGAGCCCGACCAGGAGGTGCAGGAGCTGCTGCGCAACAGCGGCGGCGCCAACCTGGGGATGGACTTCCTGCCCGGCGCGCTGGGCTACGACCCGGTCGCGCACCCCGTCGAGCCGGCGCTCGCCTCCCGGGTGCTCTGGTTCGACGCGTACGTGGAGAACGTCGACCGCAGCTGGCGCAACCCCAACCTGCTCGTCTGGCACCGCGAGCTCTGGCTGATCGACCACGGCGCGTCGCTCTACTTCCATCACAACTGGCCCCGCGCCGAGGCGGCGGTGCACCGGCCGTACCGGGCCGACGACCACGTGCTGGCGCCCTACGCCGGCCCGCTGGCGGAGGCGGACGCCGACCTGGCCCCGCGGGTCACCCGCGACCTGCTGGCCGAGGTGCTGGCCCTGGTGCCCGAGAGCTGGCTGACCGGCGCCGACTTCGACTCCGCGGACGTGGCCCGGGCGGCGTACGTGGACCACCTGGCCCGTCGGGTGGCGCGTACCGCCGACTGGCTGCCACCGGGGAGGGCGGCGTGAGAGAGCCCTTCGAGTACGCGGTCATCCGGCTGGTGCCCCGGGTGGAACGCGGCGAGCAGATCAACGTCGGAGTGCTGCTCTACTGCCAGCAGCGGGACTTCCTGGGCGCGCGTACCCATCTGGACGCCGACCGGGTGCGCGCGCTGGCCCCGGAGGTCGACCTGGCCGCGGTGGCCGCGGTGCTGCGCTCCTGGGACCGGACCTGCGCCGGCGACGGCCCGTCGGCGGGAATGCGGCTGGGGGAGCGGTTCCGCTGGCTGGCCGCCCCGCGCAGCACGATGATCCAGGCCGGGCCGGTGCACACCGGGCTGACCGCCGATCCGGCGGCCGAGCTGGACCGGCTGATGGACAAGCTGGTCCGCTGAGGTCGGCTCCCCTGATCGCGCTACGCCAGCCACGCTGCCGGCGGAGCGCGATCCCCCGTTCAGCTTCCCCGGTGCGGCGGCACCGGCCGACTCGCCGGCACCGGTGCGACCAGGATCCCGGCCGGCGGGCGGATCGGCACCGGTTCGCATCGGAACTTGCGGAAATCTTGAGCCAGGGCAAGCGATTCACAGCCGACGATGCATGACGAGCAGGTCGACGAAGCCCAGGCCCGGGTGCCGGAACCCCTCGGGCACCCGGCCGACCACCTCGAAGCCGAGCGAGCGCCAGAGCGCCACCGCGCGGGTGTTCGTCGACACCACGGCGTTGAACTGCATCGCCCGGTAGCCCTCCGCACGGGCCAGCGCCAGCACGTGCTCGGCGAGCGCCCGCCCCACCCCGCGACCGGCGGCGGCGGGGGCGACCATGAAGCTCGCGTTGGCGACGTGGTCGCCCGGCCCGAGCTGGTTGGGCACCAGCTTCGCCGAGCCGAGCACGGTGCCGTCCGGGTCGACCGCGACCACGGTGCGGCCCGTGGGCGGCACCAGCCACATCGCCCGGGCCCGCTCCTCGTCGACGTCGCGGGGCCAGGTGTAGGTCTCTCCGGCGGCCACGATCTCGCGCAGGAACGGCCAGATCAGCGGCCAGTCGTCGGCGGTGGCGGGTCTGATCTCCATGGGTCCAGCATCGCCGGCCCGCGCGGCCCGACCCCACCCGGGGTGAGCTGCGCGTTCCCTCGCGCCCTCGCCCCACCCGGCCCGGTTTGTCCTGGCAAGTACCGGGTAGTCGCCGGAGCTGATCCGAGACGAGGAGGACTGCGATGGCTGACCGGACCAAGGTCGCGGTGATCTACTACAGCGCGACCGGCATCACGTACCAGATGGCGCAGGCGGTGTGCGAGGCCGCCGGTGACGCGGGCGCCGAGGTACGGCTGCGCAAGGTGCACGAGCTGGCGCCGGACGAGGCGATCCGCTCCAACTCGGGCTGGCACGCCCACGCCATGGAGACCCAGGACGTGCCCGAGGCGCAGCTGGACGACCTCTCCTGGGCCGACGTCGCGATCTTCGGCACGCCGACCCGGTACGGCGTGATGGCCGCCCAGCTCAAGCAGTTCATCGACACCACCGGCCCGCTGTGGGCGCAGGGCGCCCTGGTGAACAAGGTGTACTCGGGGTTCTGCTCGACGGCCACCGCGCACGGCGGGCACGAGTCCACCCTGCTGTCGATGTTCAACGTCTTCTACCACTGGGGCGGGATCGTGGTCACCCCCGGCTACACCGAACCGAGCCAGTTCGCCGCGGGCAACCCGTACGGCGCCTCGCACACCAGCAACAACGCGGAGACCGCCCCGGACAACCTGGCGTTGGGTGCGGCCGCGCTGACCGCCAGGCGCGCCGTGCACCTCGGCACCGCGGTGAAGAAGGGCCTGGCCGGCTGACCGGACGGCGGCCGGCGGCCCGGACGGGGGCTCTCAACCTGCCCGGACCGCCGTCACCGCCAGCTCTACCCGGGTAGGACCACCGCTATGCCGGCTCGGCGGCGGGCAGCGCCCGGGTCACCGCCAACAGTTCGGTCAGCAGCTCGTCGAGGACGGCCAGCCCGTCCGGGCTGAGCACCGACTCGGGGTGGAACTGCACCCCGGCGAAGCCCGGTCCGCGCAGCGCGTGCACCGCGCCGTCCGCCTCGTCCCGGGCCAGCTCCACCAGTCCGTAGCGGGTGGCCAGCCGGTCGGCGCCGGCCCGGGCGGTGAAGGTGGAGTAGAAGCCGACCCGGCGCGGCACGCCGAAGACCGTCACCTCGCGTTGCAGCCCCTGATAGGGCGCGTCCCGGCGGTGCAGGGTCAACCCGAGCAGCCCGGCCAGCAGCTGGTGGCCGAGGCAGACCGCCAGGGTGGGCCGGCCGTCCGCGAGCAGCCCGGTGAGCAGGCCGCGCAGCGCGCGCATCTTCGGCTCGGTGGCGCTGCCCGGGTCGCCCGGGCCGGGGCCGACCACCACCAGGTCGTACCCGTCGACCGGGCCGGGCGTGTGCCAGGGGCGCAGCGTCACCGCCAGGCCGAGCGCGCCGAGCTGGTGGGCCAGCATGCCGGTGAAGGTGTCCTCGCCGTCGACGATCAGCGCCCGCCGGCCGGCCAGCCCGGGCCGGCCGGCCGCGTCGGGGGCGCGCTGGTCCAGCCAGAACCGGGCCAGCAGCGCGTTGCGGGCGGCGAGCGCGGCCCGCACCTCGGGATCCTCGGCGAGCGGCTGTTCCGGGTCGCGGCGCGGCGCCCGACGCGCCGAGCCGGAACAGCCGTCGCGTACCTCCGGCTGCGGGCCGGGTGCCGGCGCCGTCGGGCCGAGCCCCAGCGCGGCGAGCACCCCGGCCGCCTTGGCGTGCGTCGTCTCGGCCACCTCGCCCGCCGCGGTGGAGTGCCGCACCAGGGTGGCGCCCACCGGCACCCGCAGCTCCCCGGTGGGGGAGATCTCCGCGGCCCGGATCAGGATCGGGGCGTCCAGGGTCTGCCGGCCGGCGTCGTCGTGGCCCAGCAGGGCCAGCACGCCCGCGTAGTAGCGCCGCCCGGTCCGTTCGTGCCGGGCGATCACCCGGCAGGCGTTCTCCATCGGGCTGCCGGTGACGGTGGGCGCGAACATCGTCTCCCGCAGCACCTCGCGGACGTCCTTCGAGCCGCGGCCGGCGAGCAGGTACTCGGTGTGCGCCAGGTGCGACATCTCCTTCAGGTACGGCCCGACCACCTGGCCGCCCCGCTCGGCCACCGTGGCCATCATCTTCAGCTCCTCGTCGAGCACCATGTACAGCTCCTCGACCTCCTTCGGGTCGGCGAGGAAGCGCAGCAGCGCGGCGCGGTCCGGGGCGCTGCCGGCGTACCGGAAGGTGCCGCTGATCGGGTTCATCATCACCAGCCCGTCGTCGACGCTGACGTGCCGCTCCGGGCTCGCCCCGACCAGCACCCGGCTGCCGGTGTGCACCACGAACGTCCAGTACGCGCCGCGCTCGCCGAGCAGCAGCCGGCGCAGCGCGGCCAGCGCCGCCCGCAGCGGCGGGCCCTGCACGGTGGCCCGCAGAGTGCGGTGGATGACGAAGTTCGCCCCCTCGCCCTGCCCGATCTCCTCGGCCAGCACCCGGCCCACGGTGGCCGCGTACTCGTCGTCGCCGACGTCGAACCCGGCGTCGGCGGTGACCACCGGGGTGTCCGGCAACGCGGCGAGCGCCTCGGCCAGCGGCACCCGTTCGTGCCGCTCGACGAGCAGGCACTCCAGCGGCATCCCGTCGTCGACGCAGGCGAAGCCGCGCTCGGTGACCTGCCGGTAAGGCACCAGCGCCAGCGTCCGCGGCCCGGGCGCCCCGGCCGGCAGCGGCACGTCGGCGAGCCGGTCGACCGTGCGGACCGGCCCGGCGTACAGCTCCAGGTGGTCGGCGCCCTCGCGCCGAATCAGCGCGAACGGGCCGGGGTCGACGCCGCGGGCGACGGCGGCGAACAGGTCGGGCAGGTGGGTCATGGTCTCTCCTCGGGCCGGGGAGCCGCCCGACGGAACGGCCCGGGGCCGGAGAGGACCGGCGGCCGCCTCGACGGGCGGCCGCGTGGGAAAGCTACGCGCGGGGGATGGCCGCCGGATCGGCGGGCCACCAGCAGGACAGTCGCGCGGGCATGCGACCACCCTACGTGCTCCGCCGGCCGGCGGGAAGCCGATCGGGCGTACGCCTGCTTCGCCGGCGCTTTGCCACCCAGCTCAACGGGTACGTTGACCGGCGATGAACATTCTCGCTCTCGACCTGGGCACCTCGTCGGTACGCGGGCTGGTGCTGGACCCGGAGGCCCGGCTGGTGCCCGGCGCGCTGGCCCGGCGCCGGGTGAGCCTGGCCGTCGGCGACGACGGCACCGGCACCCTCGACGCCGCCGGCTACCTGGAGCACCTGGTCGAGTGCCTGGACGAGCTGGCGGCCGACGGCCGGCTGCGCGACATCGGCCTGGTGGCCGTCTCCGGGCAGTGGCACTCGGTGGTCCCGCTGGCCGCCGACGGCGCTCCGCTCGGGCCGGTGCTGACCTGGCTGGACACCCGCGCCGAGCCGGCCGCCGGCGCCCCCGGGCCGGCCGACCCGGGCGCGTACCACCAGCGCACCGGCACCTGGTGGCACCGCGGCTACTGGTCGGCCCGGTTGCCCTGGCTGCGGCAGCACACCTCGGCAACCGTGGCCGGCTTCACCGGCCTGGTCGAGTACGTGGTCGGTCAGTTGCTCGACGCCGCGCCCATGTCGATCTCCCAGGCGTCCGGCACCGGCCTGCTCGACCTGCGCGCCCTCCGGTGGGACGCGGAGGCCTGCGAGCTGGCCGGCGTCCGGCCCGGGGACCTGCCCGAGCTGGCTCCCGCCGACTGGCGCGGCCGGCTGCGGCCGGCGTACGCCCGCCGCTGGCCGCAGCTGGCCGAGGCGCGCTGGGTCGCGCCGATCGGCGACGGCGCGGCGTCCAACGTCGGCTCCGGCTGCGTCGACCCCACCCGGGCGGCGGTGACCGTCGGCACGTCGGCGGCGGTCCGGGTGGTCCAGCGGGTTCCGGCCGGAGCCGAGTTGCCCCCGCTGCCGGGGCGACTCTGGCGCTACCGGGTCGACCACGACCACGTGGTCACCGGCGCCGCCTACTCCTCCGGCGGAAACCTGTTCGCCTGGGCGAACCGGGAGCTGCGGCTGCCCGCCGGCGCGGAGCTGGACGCCGCGCTGGCGCTGGTGCCGACCGACGGCGGAACCCAGCGGGCGAACGTCCGCTTCGGCGGCGACCGGCCGCCCGGCCTGGCGCCGGCCGGGTCCGGGGAACTGCACGGGATCAGCTTCGGCACCACCGCGGTGGACATCCTGGCCGCGCTGATGCGCGGGCTGTGCGGCCTGGTCGCCGACGACCTCGCCGTGCTGGAGTCCACCCTCGACACCCGGGTCGAGGTGGTCCTCGGCGGTGGTGCGGTCACCGCCTCGCTGTGGTGGCGGCAGGCGTTCGCCACCGCGCTGGCGCCCCGTCCGGTTTGGCACCAGCGCAACCCGGAGGTCGGTGCGACCGGCGCGGCGCTGGTCGCGGTGGGGCGGATCGGCGACCCGGTCACGGCGGCCACCATCGGCCGGACGGATGAGCGGCCCTCACCCTCCTGATCGGGTCCTCAGCCGGAGCCGTTGACACAGCTCCCGGGGCTGGTTGGATGGACTGCGCTCCCCGGCTCGCGGCGGACGCGAGAAACGTAGGAGGCATGTGTGGGCGCAGGTCCGGACCGGGCGCACGGCACGGTGTCCAGCCACCGCCGGCGCCGGTTCGACGTCCGCGTCGTGCCGCACCGGCGCCGCTCGCCGTTCCGACTGCGTGACTGGCGGATGCGGACCAAGCTCGCCACCGTGCTGGTCATTCCTTCGGTGGCGTTCCTGGTGCTGGCCGGCGTGCAGACCCGCGCGCTGGTCGGGCGGACCACCGCGTTGAGCGACTTCGCCGAGCAGGTGGGCATCGGCCGGGAGATCACCGCGGCGGTGCACCGGCTGCAGCAGGAGCGGGACCGGGTCGCCGGTGAGCTGGCCGAGCTGCGGCGGGCCGGGGCGGGGGGCGACCGGGACGTCACCATCGAGGCGCTCAAGCCGCTGGAGAACGCCTCCGACGAGGCGATGCGGGAGCTGCGCCGGGCGGCCGAACCGCTGACCGACGCCGACGCGTCCTGGCGGGTCACCTACTCGGAGGCGCTCGAGGCGTACGACCAGGTGGTCTACATCAGAGCCGCGGTGCCGCCGGCGGTGCTGGGCAGCGACACCATCCTGAGCAACTACCACCGGGCCATCGACGTGCTGCTCAACCTGCTCGCCGAGCCCTCGCCCGGCGAGGAGCATCCGGCGCTCAGCGACGCGGTGCTGCGTTACGTGCAGCTCGCCCGGGTCAAGGAGCTCTCCTCGCGGGTGCGCGCCCAGCTCTACGAGGCCGCCCGGGCCGGCCGGTACGACGTGGAGGACCAGGTCGCGCTGAGTGATCTGCGGGCTCAGCAGTTGACCGCGCTCGGCGCGTTCCGGGTCGCCGCCACCGCCGAGCAGATCCGCCGCTACGACCAGACCTCGGTGGACCCGGCGTTCCTCGCCGCCACCCGGCTCGAGGAGCGCAGCCTGCCCAGCGGCGGGGAGCCGGAGGCGCTGCCCGCCCCGGAGTGGTGGGCGGCCAGCGAGGACCGGCAGGACCTGCTGCGACAGTTCGAGGTGTCGGTGGTGGACGACGCGGTGCGGCAGGCCGACGACGCCAGCGCCGGTCAGCTGCGCACCACCCTGCTGGTGGCCGGCGCGATCGTCACGGTGCTGTTGTTCGCGCTGCTCATCTCCGTCCTGGTCGGACGCTCGGTCGCCCGGTCGATGCGGCTGCTGCGCAGCCAGGCGCTGCGGATCGCCCAGGTGGAGCTTCCCGACGCCCTCGACCGGCTGCGGGCGGTCACCGGGGGTGTGCCAGCCATCGAGGTCGCGCCGGCCGTGGTCCGCTCGCTCGACGAGATCGGCGAGCTGGCCGAGGCGTTCGTCGCGGTGCACCGCAGCGCGGTCAGCGTCGCCGTCGAGCAGGCCACCACGCGACGCAACGTCAACGCGATGTTCGTCAACCTCGCCCGGCGCAGCCAGGTCCTGGTCGAACGGCAGCTGGAGCTCCTCGACGACCTGGAACGGGAGGAGGACGACCCGGTCCAGCTGGAGAACCTGTTCAAGCTCGACCACCTGGCCGCCCGGATGCGGCGCAACGACGAGAGCCTGCTGGTGCTGGCCGGCACCGAGTCGACCCGGAGGTGGAACCGGCCGGTCCGCCTCGGCGTGGTGCTGCTGGCCGCCAGCGCCGAGATCGAACATTACCAGCGGGTACGACACGAGGCGGTGGCCCACCTGCACGTCGTCGGGCACGCCATCGGCGAGCTGGTGCACCTGCTCGCCGAGCTGCTGGAGAACGCCACCGCCTTCTCCCGGCCGGACACCGCCGTCCGGATCACCGCCTCGCCAGAGGGGACCGGCGCGCTGATCGAGATCGCCGACGAGGGCCTCGGTATGAGCCCCACCGCGCTCGCCGAGGCGAACGCCGTGCTGGCCCGGCCGCCGGCGGCGGACGTCGCCACCGTCGAGCGGATGGGGCTGTTCGTGGTCAGCCACCTGGCCGCCCGGCACGGCGTCGAGGTGCGGCTGCACGGCGACGCGGACGGGCTGACCGCCCGGATCCGGTTGCCGGGCCGGCTGCTGGCTCCCGATCCGGGTCCGGAGCTGGACCCGCCGATGGGGCCCCGGCTGCTCACCGCCGTGGCCGGCCCCGCGAACCGGGCCCGTCCGGTCGAGCTGCCGGTGGCCGGGCGGCGCCCCGATCCGGCCGTGCCCCGGTCGACCCGTCCGATGCCCGTGCGGGCCGAGGACCTGCTCGCCCCGGCGACGGCCGAGCCGGCCGGGCGCGGCTGGTGGTCCCGCCAGGGGCCGGCGCCCGTCGCGGTCGGGGAGGGCGATCCCGTCCCGCCGGCCGTCCCGGTGACCGGCGGCACCAACTCGCGGGGCCTGCCGGTGCGGGTGCCGATGGCGCAGCTGTCGACGGTCACCCGATCGGCCCGGCCGGAGCAGCCGGTCACCCGGCACGACCCGGACCCGGAGGCGGTGGGCGGCATGCTGTCGCGGCTCTACAGCGGCGTGCGCCGGGCCGAGGCCGAGGAAACCACAGAGATACCGATGCCGCGCGGCGGCGTACCCACCGAAGGGGGACGACAGTGACGACGACGTTGAGCCAGGAGGCCCGTGACCTGAGCTGGCTGGTCAGCGCGTTCGCGGAGCGGGTGCCGGGGGTGGCGCACGCGGTGGTGGTCTCCTCCGACGGGCTTCTGATCGCCATCTCCGACCACCTGCCCCGGGACCACGCCGACAAGCTGGCCGCGGTCACCTCGGGCCTGATGAGCATCACCGCGGGGGCGGCCCAGATGTTCGACGGGGACGTGGTCAAGCAGACGGTGGTCGAGATGGGACGCGGCTACTTCCTGGTCATGCAGGTGCGCGACGGCTCCATCCTGGCCACGCTGGCCGGCGCGGACGCCGACATCGGCGTGGTCGGGTACGAGATGGCGCGGCTGGCCAAGCAGGCGGGGGAGATGCTCACCCCGGCGCTGCGGGCGGAGTTGCAGCAGGCGCTGCCCCGCTGACCGGGCGGGCCGCGCGCCACCGGACCCCGTGCCGGGTCCGGCGGCGCGCGCCCCCGGATCCCACCCGGCCCCCGCCGACCGGGGCCGGGTGGGTGGTCGCGACGGTCAGAGACCGTTCTCGGCGATCACCGTGCGGTACCAGTGGGCGCTGCGCTTGGGCACCCGGCGCTGCGTCGGGTAGTCCACGTAGACCAGACCCCAGCGCTGGTCGTAACCCTCGGCCCACTCGAAGTTGTCCAGCAGCGACCAGACGTGGAAGCTCTCCAGCGGCACCCCGGCGGTGATCGCCCGGTGCGCGGCGGCCAGGTGGTCGCGGAGGAAGTCGATCCGCCCGGCGTCGTCGACGGTGCCCTCGGCGCCGAGCACGTCCGGCGTGGGCAGGCCGTTCTCGGTGACGGTGAGCGGGATCGGGCCGTAGTCGCGGGTGACCCGGGTCAGGATGTCGTACATGCCGTCCGGGTAGATCTGCTGCCAGTCGGCCTCGGAGGTGGGCCACCGGCGGACGGTGCCGCCGTCGGCGGTGACGTAGATCGGGGTGTAGTACTGCACGGCGAGCAGGTCGACCGGGGCGGAGATGACGGCCAGGTCGCCGTCGCGGATGCCGCGCACCATCCGGCTGTCCGGGCCGAGGTCGGCCAGGACGTCCTCGGGGTAGCTGCCGCGCAGGACGGAGTCGAGGTAGAGCCGGTTCTCGTAGCCGTCGTAGAGCCGGGTGGCGGCGGCCGCGGCCGGCGTGTCGTCGGCCGGGTAGCACGGGTGCAGGTTGAACGCGGGGCCGATCCGGCCGGCGCCGCCGACCGCGCGCAGCGCCCGGACGGCGAGGCCGTGCGCGAGCTGGAGGTGGTGGGCCACCAGGTACGCGGCGGCCGGGTCCTGCCGGCCCGGGGCGTGGTGCCCCGACAGGTAGCCGTTCTGCACCACGGTCTTCGGCTCGTTGACGGTCAGCCACACCGGCACCCGGTCGCCGAGGGCGCGGAAGACCGCGTCGGCGTAGTCGGCGAACCGGTGGGCGACGTCTCGGTTCTCCCAGCCGCCGGCGTCCTGGAGGGCCTGCGGCAGGTCCCAGTGGAACAGCGTGGCCATCGGTGCGATGCCCCGCTCGTGCAGCCCGTCGACGAGCCGGCGGTAGAAGTCGAGCCCTCGCTGGTTCGGCGCGCCGGTGCCGTCGGCCTGGATGCGCGGCCAGGAGATGGAGAACCGGTAGCTGCGCAGCCCCAGGTCACGCATCAGGTCGAGGTCGTCGCGCCAGCGGTGGTAGTGGTCGGCGGCCACGTCGCCGGTGTCGCCGTTGCGGACCCGGCCGGGGGTGCGGCTGAAGGTGTCCCACACCGACTCGCCGCGGCCGTCCTCCTTGGCCGCGCCCTCGATCTGGTACGCCGAGGTGGCCGCGCCCCAGCCGAAGTCCGGCGGGAAGCGCAGCGGTCCGGCGGGCGCGTCGGCGGTGCGGGTTTCCGGGTGCGGGTCACCGTCGGCCGGGTCGTCGCAGCCGCCGGCGGCGGCGGTCGTGGTGGCGCCCAGCCCGGTGCCGGCGGTGGTGGCGGAGAGCGCGGCGCGGCCGAGCAGGTGCCGCCGGGTGAGTGTCGACATGATTCTCCTCGTGAGGTGCGTGGCCGCCGCCGGGAGCCGGGAGCGCTCCCAGCATAGTCAGGCGCTGCCAGCCGGTCATCCGCCGGCCGGGCGGGACGGGGTCCCGGGCCGTGGCGGCGACGGGGGTGGCGGGGCGGGGCGGTGCGGCGGGCGCCGGTGGGTGTGCCGCGGCGGTCCGGACCGGGGCGCGCAACAACGCGCCGGCCGGGGGCACCGGCGGGGGTCGAGGGTGCCGGGGTGGGAACCGACGGGGGTGGGCGGACCGCGGGCGAGGCGGCTGGTGCTGGCGTCGCGGCCGGTCCGGTCGGCCTCTTTTCCCGTCGTGAACGGAGGTTTAGTGTGGGGACGGGGGAGGGCAACCCCCGTCCCCACCGGTGCAGTAACACGCACGGACGGAATTGGCGTCCTGTCGTGCGTGTCGCGCGGGAGCCGGGCCACGCGAGTGGCTTGCGGATCCACCTCCCTCCACTTGGCGGGGTGATGGCTGGCGGCGGCGTCCGGGCTGGCCCGCCGTCAGCCTTCGGGCTGATCCCCGGGGTCAGTCCGCAGACTCGCCTCGGGTTGATCTTCTTGGTGGAACCTTGTCGATGGAAGCGCTCCCATCGACGATGCTTGCGACTGTAACGCCCGTCACGGCTTTGTGAAAGCCCCTAAACGAGATCGAAACATCTGACTGCTCACCGAGGCTCTCACTTGTTGTGGGAGCGCTTCCATGGCACACTGTCGATCGACCGCGTCGCGGAGCCAGCTCGCGAGAGCGCGGGTCGCCGAGGGCATCCGGCAGGTCCGGCACGGCACCCGACCCAGCCGGTGAACGCCGCCCCGTACGGGCGCCGCCCCGCCGCACCCCCGCCCGGGCCGGGGCCACCACCATCCCCTGGCGCCTCGCGCCCCCACCACCGGGGCGGGCGCCCCGCCGGGGTTCCGCCCCCGGCCTGGTCCGAGGAGACACCGCGCACATGAGAGAGCTACGACGTCGCCGATTGGCGATGGTCGCGGTCACCGCGCTGGCCGTCGGCGGGGTCACCCTGCCGGCCGGCGCGGCGCAGGCCGCCGCGGCCTGCGACGTGGTCTACGCGACCAACGACTGGAACACCGGCTTCACGGCCAACGTCACCATCCGCAACCTCGGCGACCCGATCAACGGCTGGACCCTGCGGTTCGCCTTCCCCGGCGACCAGCGGGTCACCCAGGGCTGGTCGGCCCGGTGGAGCCAGACCGGCAACGAGGTCACCGCCACCAACGAGGCGTGGAACGGCAACCTGGGCACCGGCGCCAGCACCAGCATCGGCTTCAACGGCTCGTACAGCGGCAGCAACCCCAAGCCGACCTCGTTCTCGGTCAACGGCGTCACCTGCGGCGGGACGCCGCAGCAACCGCCGACGGTCGGGCTCAGCGTGCCCGCCGGCCCGTTCGAGGCGCCCGCCGACGTGCCGCTGACCGCCACCGCCAGCGACCCCGACGGCACCATCAGCAAGGTCGAGTTCTACCGCAACGGCCTGCTGGTCAACACCGACACCACCGCCCCGTACGGCTACACCCTCGAGGACCTGCCGGCCGGCGACTACACCGTGCAGGCCAGGGCGTACGACAACGCGAACCTGACCGCCACCGCGGAACGCTCCTTCACGGTGACCCCGGCCAGCGGACCGGTGCTGGTGGCCACCCCCTCCTCGGTGAGCGTGGCCGAGGGCGGCAGCTCCACGGTCAACCTCAAGCTCAGCGCGGCCCCGCCGGGCAACGCCCCGGTGACCCTCGCCCGCACCGGGGACGCGGACATCACCGTCTCGCCGGCCACCGCGACGCTGACCCCGACCAACTGGAACACCGGGGTGACCATCACCGTCGCGGCGGCGGAGGACGCCGACACCGCCGGCGGCACCGCCACCGTCACCGCCTCGGCCACCGGGTACGCCCCGCTCGCCATCACCGCCACCGAGATCGACAACGACACCCCGGGCGGCGGCGACAACGAGTACGTCGAGCGCTTCCTGGCGCAGTACGGCAAGATCAAGAACTCCGGGTACTTCAGCCCGGAGGGCGTGCCGTACCACTCCATCGAGACGCTGATCGTCGAGGCGCCCGACCACGGCCACGAGACCACCTCCGAGGCGTTTAGCTTCTGGTTGTGGCTGGAGGCCCAGTACGGCCGGGTCACCCAGAACTGGGCGCCGTTCAACAACGCGTGGACGGTGATGGAGAAGTACATCATCCCGTCGCACGCCGACCAGCCGACCGCCGGCGCGGCGGGCACCCCGCAGTACGCCGCCGAGCACGACCTGCCCAGCCAGTACCCGTCGCGACTGGAGCCGTCGGTGCCGGTCGGCCAGGACCCGCTCCGCAGCGAACTCCAGTCCACCTACGGCACCGGCGACATCTACGGCATGCACTGGCTGCTCGACGTGGACAACACCTACGGCTACGGCCGGTGCGGCGACGGCACCAGCCGCCCGGCGTACATCAACACCTTCCAGCGCGGCACCCAGGAGTCGGTGTGGGAGACCGTACCGCAGCCGTCCTGCGACACCTTCGCCCACGGCGGGCGGTACGGCTACCTCGACCTGTTCATCACCGAGTCGAACGCGCCGGCGAAGCAGTGGAAGTACACCAACGCCCCGGACGCCGACGCGCGTGCCGTGCAGGCCGCGTACTGGGCGCTGACCTGGGCCAGGGAGCAGGGCAAGGAGGCCGACGTGGCGGCCACCGTGGTTAAGGCCGCCAAGATGGGTGACTACCTGCGCTACGCCATGTTCGACAAGTACTTCAAGAAGATCGGCAACTGCGTCGGGGCCACCGCCTGCCCGGCCGGCACCGGCAAGGACTCCGCGCACTACCTGATGTCCTGGTACTACGCCTGGGGCGGCGCGTACGAGACCAGCCAGAACTGGTCCTGGCGGATCGGCTCCAGCCACAACCACTTCGGCTACCAGAACCCGTTCGCGGCCTGGGCGCTGACCAACGTGGCCGAGCTGAAGCCGAAGTCGCCCACCGCGGTGGCCGACTGGACCAAGAGCTTCGAGCGGCAGCTGGAGTTCTACACCTGGCTCCAGTCCGCCGAGGGCGGCATCGCCGGCGGCGCGACCAACAGCTGGGGCGGGCACTACGGCCAGCCGCCGGCCGGCACCTCCACCTTCTACGGCATGTTCTACGACGTCGACCCGGTCTACAACGACCCACCGTCCAACCAGTGGTTCGGCATGCAGGCCTGGTCGATGCAGCGGATCGCCGAGCTCTACCTGCAGACCGGAAACGCGAAGGCCAAGGCCCTGCTGGACAAGTGGGTGCCGTGGGCGATCGCCAACACCACGCTCGGCGCCAACTGGTCGATCCCCTCGGACATGACCTGGAGCGGCCAGCCGACCACCTGGAACCCCACCAACCCGCAGCCCAACACCAACCTGCACGTCCAGGTCACCACCAAGGGCCAGGACGTCGGCGTCGCCGCCGCCTACGCCCGCACGCTGATCGCGTACGCGGCGAAGTCGGGCGACACCGCGGCGAAGAACACCGCCAAGGGCCTGCTCGACGCCCTGCACGCGGCCAGCGACGCGCAGGGCGTCTCGACCACCGAGAAGCGAGGCGACTACCGGCGCTTCGACGACGTCTACGACGCCAGCACCGGCCAGGGCCTCTACGTCCCGCCCGGCTGGACCGGCACGATGCCCAACGGCGACGCCATCGCTGCGGGCAAGAGCTTCGTCGACATCCGTTCCTTCTACAAGAACGACCCGGCCTGGCCCAAGGTCCAGGCGTACCTCAACGGCGGTGCCGAGCCGACCTTCAACTACCACCGGTTCTGGGCCCAGGCCGACGTCGCCATGGCGTACGCCGACTACGGACACCTTTTCCCGACTGGCTGAACCGGCGCTCCGGGTGGGCGGCCCGACCGCCCACCCGGAGGCCGATCGGGTGGCAGGAGAACGTGGACACCCGGTCGGCAGGCGGCCTGACGCCCACGGTCAGGCCGGGGTGGGCCGGCCATCCGGCCGACGCAGCGGGTCGGCCGGCCCACCCCACCGCCCGGGCAGTCGCGGACACCGAAAAAGGCCGGAAAAAGAGGCCGTCACGGGATCACGCGCGAGACCGGGACGGAGTAACGTACCTCACCGGAGAGGCCGCTCCCCCCGTGGCGGCCTCTCCCTCATTTCTCCGGTGCCCCAGCCAGTTCGTCGGCCCGGTCCACCGGGTGACGCAGCCCCGGATGCCCCTCCGGCAGCGACCGGCGCACCACCACCCAGCTCACCGCCAGCGAGACGGCCACCAGCGGCCAGCTCAGCGCCACCCGGGCCACGGTCAACGCGAGCACCTGCCCAGCCAGGTAGAGCGGCAGGAACACCGCCACCCGAAGCACGTAGCTCGCCGCCCAGACCCAGCTGCCCCGCCCGTACCCGCGCAGCAGCGCCGGGTCCCGCCGCCACCGGCCGCGCTGGCGCAGCGCCACCCCGACCACCACCCCGAGCAGCGGCCAGCGCACCGCGATACTCACCGCCCAGGCCAGCGCGCTCGCCGCGTTCGACAGCAGTTGGAGCAGGAAGAAATCCTCGGCCCGGCCGGTACGCAGGGCGATCAGCGCGGCCACGCAGACGGCGAGCAGCCCGACCAGCACCGAGCGCGGCCGGTCGCCGCGGCGCAACCGCCAGCCGGCGACCGCCGTGCCGGTGACCACAGCCGCGCCGATCCCGGCCCAGAGCGAGTGCCCGCCGAGCAGCCAACCGGCGGCGAACGCGACCGGCGGCAGCGTCGCGTCGACCGCGCCGCGGCGGCCGCCGAGCAGATCGGCGAGCGTTTCGGGCCGCCCCGCCCTCGCCTCCGACCGCTCCCCGGGCGGCGTGGTGTGCTCCGGTCCGCTGGCCACCCGTCACCTCCTCCCGTCGGCCCCAACCTAGTGCGGTTGTCACAACCGTCCACCGGGTACCCGTCGCGGTGTGGTTGATCGATCGGGTGTCGGCGTGCGGGCTGTCGCCGGACCGCGGCAGGGGTCCGGCTACCGTGTGCGGGTGCGCACGACGGCAAGGGGATGGACGGCGGTCTGGTTGGTCGTACTGGCCATCGTCCAGGCGGCCGCCTTCCTCGTCGTGTGGCGGATCGCGGTGCACACCGGCGTGGGCCAGTGGGTCGACACGGTCGCGCTGACCGGCAACCGGATCGGCCAGGATCGCATCGACGAGCCGGTGGACCGGATCCTCAACGCCATGTCGGTGGTGTCCCTGGTGGTGACCACCGCCGTGATCGGCTTCATCGCGCTGATCCGGGGCCGGATCGCCCTGGCCGTCACGGCCACCCTGCTGATCGTCGGCGCCAACGTGACCACCCAGCTGCTCAAGCACGGCCTGGACCGGCCCGACTACGGCATCGACCCGGAACGGGCGTACGCCGGCAACAGCCTGCCCAGCGGGCACGCCACGGTCGCTGCCTCGGTGGCGGTGGCGCTGGTGCTCGTGCTGCCCCGCAGGGTCCGGGCGGTCGGCGCGTTCCTCGCCGCCGGCTACGCCGCGGTCGCCGGGGTGGCCACCCTCTCCGCCGGCTGGCACCGCCCCAGCGACGCGCTGGCGGCGTTCCTGGTGGTCGGCGTCTGGTCGGCGCTGGCCGGGCTGCTGCTCCTGGTCAGCCAGCGGGAGCAGGCGCAGGTGGAGTCGGCCGACGCGCACCGGGTGGCCGCGGCGGTGCTCGGCATCGGCGGCGCGGTCGCGGTGGTGGCCTGCGCGCTCGCCCTGTCCTGGCTGGTCGACCTGCGCGAAACCCCGCCCGACGAGCTGTCCCGGCGGCCACTGTTCGTCGGCTACGCCGGCACCGCGGCCGGCGTCGCCGGGACGATGGGCCTGGTGATGGCGCTGGTGCTCACCGCCGTGCACCGGCTGGTGCCGCGCCGCCCGGGCTGACGCTCAGCGGGAGTAGGTGCCGACCATCGTGCCGCTGGCGAACTCCTTGTCGGTGAGCGCCCGGTAGACGTCGGGCACCTGCGGCGCGTCGGGCAGTTCCAACGGCCGCTCCAACGCGTACAGGCGGAAGAAGTAGCGGTGCGGGTCGTCGCCCCGCGGCGGCTGCGGGCCACCCCAGCCCGTCTCGCCGAAGCCGTTGGGCCACTCCCGGCCGCCCAGCGGCACGCCGCCCTCCGGCGAGCCGTCCGAGTTTCGCGAGATCCCGGTGACCAGCCAGTGCAGGAACGGCGTCTTCCCGGCGTCCGGGTCCTCGACGAAGAGGACCAGTTCGACCGCGGACTCCGGCACCTGCGCCCACTGCAGCGGCGGCGAGACGTTGTCGCCGTCGTGGGCGAAGCGGTCCGGCAGCCGGTCCTGGTCGTTGAACGCGGTACTGCGCATCATGATCCCGGCCATCCCTGATGCTCCTCTCGTTCGGCCCGGTCGCGCGTACCCGCCTGGCGGGCGCCGAAACGGCCGGTGCCGGTCGGGCCCGGCGAGCCGGCCCGAGGACCGTGTGGAAAGGTACGGGCGGCACGCACCGACGGGGGAGGACAGGTGGAGACGGTACGCAGCGCGTTCCGCGACGAGTGCGCCCGGCTGGTCGAGGTGCTGCGCGAGCTCGACGAGGCGGATCTCGACCGGCCCACAGACTGCCGGCCGTGGAGCGTGCGGGAGCTGCTCGCGCACGTGCGTACCGGCGTTGGGCGGCTGGTCGACATGCTCGCCGCGCCGGCTCCGGCCCGCGCCGAGGTGGACGCGGCCGGCTACTACGGTGCGGCCAAGTTCGCCCCGGCGGTGGACGCCGACCGGATCGACGCCGGCCGTCGGGAGGCCCGGGAACTCGACGGCGCGGCCCTGGTCGCGGACGTCGACCGGTCCTGGCGAGCCACCCTCGGCGCGGTCGACGCCGCGCCGCCCGGCCGGGTGGTGCGCACCCGGCACGGCGACGCGATGGAGCTGGGCGAGTTCCTGCGTACCCGGGTGGTGGAGGTCGCGGTGCACGGCCTGGACCTGGCGGCGGCGCTGGGCCGGCAGCCGTGGCTCACCCTGACCGCGGGGGAGGTGGTCGCCGATCTGCTCACCGGCGGCCGCCCGGTCCCGGCGGAGCTGGGCTGGGACCGGCTCACGCTGATCCGTAAGGCGACCGGCCGCGCCGACCTCACCGATCGGGAGCGGGCCGCCGTCGAGGCCGCCGACTTCCGCTGGCTGTCCTTCGGCGGCTGACCGGCGGCCCTGCCCTTGAACCGGCCTTCCTCGTAAAGCAGCCGGTTCAGCCGCCGGCGGGCATGCACATCACGTTGGCCGTGGAAGTGGACTCAATGCGGCAGAACCCGAACCGGGTTCCCGCAGCTCAGGGGCCTGTTGTAGCGGTTTCCGTGGTGCGTAGGCGAGTGGTCTGACGTGACTGGTGGACATGATCACCGAAAGGGCAGCGCCTTGGTCCACTGGGATCACTGCTCCGCCGACTGGCCGACGACCTGATCGCCAAGAGGGCTGCGCCGGTACAGCACGTGCCGTCCGTCGCGGGCGCGAGTGATCAGGCCTGTCGCGTGGAGGACCTGTAGGTGCTGTGACACGGCGCTGGGTGTGACTGTGAGCCGGCGGGCGATCTCCACGGTCGGTAGCGGTTCGGCAAGGAGGTGGAGCAGTCGCGCTCTGGGCGCGCCGAGGAGCGATGTGACGGCGGTCGCGTCGGCGGTCGGTGTCGGCGCCCAGAGCGTTGCTACTCCACGGCAGGGGTATGCCAGCATTGGTGGCTCGTCCGGGCTGACTGGCGGGGCGGGCCTGTGGGAGAAGATGGATGGCACCAGCAGCAGTCCTCGGCCGGCTGCCGCGACGTGGTGCCTGCCGATCATCTTGTCGATGTGCAGGACGCCGTCCTGCCAGCGCAGATTCGGGTGCATGTCGGCGAAGAGCAGGCGTGCGCCTCCTACGGCCAGTTGTCGGGCGCGGTAGGTCGTGTCCGCTTCCAGGACGAGTCGCATCTGCGGCCAAGTCGGCTTGATCGCTGCTTGCCAATAGCGGTGCAGGCGGTCGCAGATGGCGTCGCGGAGTGCGAGCACCGGCTCATCCTCGTTCGCGGTGATTTCCTGAAAGACGGTCGGTAGCGCGCCACGTGGGTACACGGCCAGCACATCGCGGCGTACGACGTCCGGAGGTGTTCGGCGTACGGCGGCCAGTTCGTCCTCGAAGGTCGCGGCGAAGCTCGCCGGCCGGGGCGTGAGGAAGTCCGGAACGCAGCGGTCTGGCCCGACCAGGGACATCAGCAGGTCGGCACCGGGCGCGTCGAGTCTGCCGAGAACCGACCTGCGCCAGGGCAGGTGCAGCGCGTGCAGGCCAGGCTCGCGCAATACTCGCAGGCTGAGCACGGCCTCGTGGATCGGCGAGATCGCGAAGCGGGTGTCCGCGAGGTCTTCGACGCCGAGCATGAAGCTGATCATTTAGCTGCATGCTACATCGTTTGGCGATCGTCGCCGGGGTGCCGTGGACTTTCCGGCATGACACAGATCAACATGACAGACCAGGCCATTCGGCGCACGGCGATCGTCACGGGCGCGGCACGCGGAATCGGCGCCGGAGTGGCCAGGCGTTTGGCGCGCGATGGCCTCGCGGTCGCCGTGGTCGACCTGGTCGAGGAAGACTGCGCCGGCACCGTGGATGCCATCACCCGCGACGGCGGAACGGCGGCGGCGTTCGCCGCCGACGTCAACGACGAGTCGGCGGTGACCGCCGCTGTCGCTCGGATCGCCGCCGAGTTGGGACCACCGACGGTGCTGATCAACAACGCCGGCATCGGCGGCCCCAACGCCGGCGTCGAGGAGACGAGCACCCAGCAGTGGGACGCGGTCACCGGGGTCAGCCTGCGCGGGGCGTTCTTCCTCACTCGGGCCGTGACCCCCTACATGATGGCGGCCGGCTGGGGACGGATCGTCAACATGTCGAGCATCTCCGCGCTCGGCGATTCCGGCCGCGTTGACTACGCCGCCGCGAAGGCCGGTCTGATCGGCTTCACCAAATCGCTCGCGCTGCGGCTCGGGCAGCACGGCGTGACGGCGAACGCCATCGGGCCGGGCTTCGTGGTCAGTGACATGACCAGGGTCGGGGCCCAGCGGCGGGGCCGCAGCTTCGAGGAGCACCAGCGGATCGTGGCGCAGACCATCCCGGTGCGCCGGGTCGGCCAGCCCGAGGACATCGCGCACACCGCGTCGTACCTGGTCAGCCCCGAAGCCGGGTTCGTCTCCGGCCAGGTCATCTACGTCGCCGGCGGGCCGGTGGACTGACGTGATCGACGCTTTCGGACGGGCGGTTCGCAAATGAGTCGCAGGCTGCTGGTGCTCCTCGCCCTCACCTGCGGGGTTGCCGTCGGAAACATCTACTTCCCCCAGACGATCAGCCCGCTGGTCGCCGCCAGCCTGCACGTCAGCGCTGACTCGGCCGCCCTGGTGGTGAGCGCGGTGCAGTTCGGTTACGCCGCCGGGATCTTCCTGTTGGTGCCGCTCGGCGACCGGCTTCCGCACCGCCCGCTGATCGTCACCCTGCTCGGCCTCACCGGGCTGGGGCTGCTCGCCGCGAGCGTCGCGCCCGCGCTGCCGCCGCTCGTCGGCGCGAGCGCCCTGGTCGGGGTCACGACCGTGGTCGCGCCGATCATCGGCCCGATGGCAGCCGGCCTCGTTGCCGACGACCAGCGCGGCGTGGTCAGCGGCACCCTGCTGAGCGGCTCCATCGGTGGCATGCTGCTGTCCCGCACCGTCGCGGGCACCATCGGCGACTGGTTCGGATGGCGGGCCCCCTACCTGACGGCGGCGGTATCCGTGCTGTTCATCGCGGTGGTCATGGCCCGCGTACTGCCGACAACGCGACCGCCGTCCGGGCACCGATACCCGGCGCTGCTGGCCGAGTCGCTGCGCCTGCTGCGCACCGAGGCCGACCTGCGCCGATCCTGCTTCTACCAGGCGACGGTCTTCGCCGGTTTCTCCGCGGTCTGGACCGCCGTCGCGCTGCTGCTCACCGGCCCCACATACGACTTGGGCGCACCGACGGTCGGAACGCTCGCACTGGTCAACGCGGCGACAATGCTGTGCGCCCCGGTCGCCGGACGGCAGGTGGACCGTCGGGGCAGCGACGCGGTGAACCTGGCCTGCCTGCTCGGGATCATCGCCTCGGCCGCCGTCCTCGCGTTCGCCAGTCTCGGCGGGGCGGGGGGCCTCGCGGCACTGGCGCTCGGCACGTTGCTGCTCGACGTCGGAATGCAGTCCGGCATGGTCGCCAACCAGGTACGCATCTACGCCCTGCGGTCCGAAGCCCGGAGCAGACTCAACACCGCCTACATGACCTGCGCCTACCTCGGCGGCAGCCTCGGCTCCTGGCTCGGAGCCCGCGCCTACGCCCACTTCGGGTGGCTGGGCGTATGCGCGGTCCTGGCGCTCCTCGCCGCGATCGCTCTTGCCCGCCACCTGGCGTCAAGCCCTGCCACCGGCCACCCTCGAGCCACAGTCGCCGCCCAGAACACCTGACTAAGGATGATTGTCGTGCCAGCCTCTACCCACCGCGCACCCCTATCGCCGGATGTGCCGATGCACGATGGCCAGCTCACAGTCTCACTCAACGCGGTGCGTGAGCTGGTGGACGCGCAGTTCCCCGAGTGGCGGAGCCTGCCTGTCGGGCGCGTCGCTTCGCAGGGAACGGTCAATGCCATCTTCCGTATCGGGGAACGGTTCACGGCCCGGTTCCCCCTTCAGCCTTGTGAGGTCGACGCGGCGCAGGGCTGGCTGGAACGCGAAGCGGAAGCGGCCCGAGAACTGATGGGTCGTACTCGATTTCCCACCCCCGAGCCGGTCGCCATCGGTGAGCCCGGCGTCGGCTACCCGCTTCCATGGTCGGTACAGACGTGGGTACCCGGTGTCGTAGCCACCGACCAGGACCCCGGTGACTCGTTCGCGTTCGCGCACGATCTGGCCGAGTTCGTCAGTGGCGTGCGAGCCATCGACGCACGGGGACGCACGTTCACAGGCCAGGGTCGCGGTGGCGAGCTACCAGCGCACGACGGGTGGATGGAGACCTGCTTCGGGCACAGCGAGACGCTGCTGGACGTCCCGCTGCTCCGCCGGATCTGGGAGGTCATGAGAGAACTGCCGCGGGGCGAGGCCCCGGACGGGATGAACCATGGTGATCTCATTCCGGGAAACGTCCTCGTCTCCGACGGGCGGCTGGCCGGGGTTCTCGACGTGGGCGGACTGGGGCCTGCCGACCCTGCCCTTGACCTCGTAAGTGCCTGGCACCTGCTGGAACGCGAGCCACGTCAGGCATTTCGGCAGCAACTCGGCTGCGACGATCTCGAATGGGAGCGTGGCAAAGCGTGGGCCTTCCAGCAGGCAATGGGGGTGGTTTGGTACTACCACCAGACCAACGCCACCATGAGTCGGATGGGCCGACGCACTCTCGCGCGCATCATTGCCGACCCGCCATCAGCCTGAGCCGGCACGCCCGAACGCGTTGTCGCAGTCCAGCAAATACCGCCGCGTCGGCTCGCGCCGGATAGCCGCAAGTAACACGCAGACAGAGCGCGGAACCTCGCCGGGTCCGTATCCACCGAGCGGCGGCGTACCCCAGCATGCGGCCGTCCCTGTGGTTCGCGCACCGCCACCTACTGGACGCGCCCTCCGGTCACGCGAACCGCAGAAGCGCAAGTCAGCAGCGAGATCACGTCATGGAGTGGGCCGCCAGGGACTCGAACCCTGAACCTCTGGACTTCAGGTGCCGGTCCGGGGAGCCGGCACCTGCGGCACCGCCTTGCGCAGGTGGTCCAGCACCAGCGGGTCGATCCGCCCCGGCACCAGCCGCTCCTCCAGGTTCTCCATGCCGGCCCAGGAGAAGAGCGCCGCCTCCGGGTCGGCCGGATCGACCGGGTGGCCGAGCGCGGTCAGCAGCGCGCCGACCTCCGCGGCGATCGCGCCGGTCAGGTCGAGCAGGGTGGCCGGGTCGGGCCGGCTGAACAGCATGGTGTGCACCGCGAGCAGCCGGCCCAGCTCGGTCACCGGGTCGGCGTGGTCGTCCACCCGCAGGTCGACCAGCACGTCGCTGGTGCCGCCGTACCCGCCGCCGCGCTCGACCACCAGCAGCCCGGCGCTCTGCCGCCCCCGCCGGTCACCGCCGGCCTGGTCGCCCGCGCGCAGCGCGGCGAGCAGCCGGTCCGGGAACGGCAGCGCGCCCCCGCCCAGCCAGGCGTCCCGCACCGCGTCGATCACCTGCGGGCCGGCCAGGATGTTGCCCTGCGCCGCCCAGCCGTCGCCGGCCTGGCCGCCCGCCCAGTCGTGGCACTGCTCGCCGGTGAAGGTCGCGCCCGGCCCGGTGGCGGCGACTACGCCGAGCTGGCGATGGGCCCGGTCCGGGTCGGCGGCGACCAGCCCGGCCACTACGTCGGCGGCGGCCACCCCGGTCCGCAGCATGGTCAGCCCCTGCGGTCGGTAGGCGAGGTTGACGTTCGCCTGGGTGGCGAGCGCGCCGACCTCGGCCTCGGCGGCCGGGACGAGCGCCCCGGCGGCGAGGAACTTGCTGGCCACGGCCACGCCGTGCAGGCGGCCGTCGGCGGAGCGGGCGACGATGGAGAAGGTCACGCGTGGAGAGTAGTGCGGTGTTCACTAACTTTCACCGGGTGTCCGGCGGTGTTGTGGATCCTCGCCTTTCGGGCGAGCGACTCCCCACCGCGTGGTGGGGCGGGCCTCCGCTGGCCAACTGATCCTCGCGCCGTCCGGGGTGGGCGGCGGGGGTCACGTCGGGACTGGCCGGCGCCGGGTAGGTGCCGGCCGGCTCGACGGTGCGTGACCACCCGTGGCAGCACGATGGCTGTCGGGGTGGTGGGTCCGCCGCCCGGGGTGCGGGTGGCGATGCTGGCGGCCGCGACCAGGTCGCGGTGCCCGGAGAAGTGGCAGTGCGGGCAGGTCAGCGTCCGCCCACGAGGTTTGGGTACCCGCCGGTGGCAGGCGGGGCAGGTCGAGGAGGTGCCCCGTTCGTCGACGAGGCGGATGGTGATGCCGGCGAGAACGGCCTTGTCGGTGAGGACCTGCAGGAGGCGGCCGATCTGCCACTGCCGCAGCCGCAGGTTGTGCCGCCGCCCTGCCGGTAGGTCGAGCACCCCGCGCGGGTCACCGACGTGCAACACCCCCACCCGCTGCTGCTGGGCCCAGGTGATGACTGCCCGGGCGGCCTCGTGCTGGGCCTGGCGGACCCGCCGCCGATGCCGACCCTCCACCAGCCGCGCCCGACGCCGACATTTGCGCCACCGGCGTGACCCCCGCTGACCCGGTTTCGGGGCCCGGCGGGCCCCCGCCCGGCGGCGGGCCTTGGTATCGGCCAGGTGCATGCGGTGCTCAGCGCGGATCGCCCGCCCCGACACCAACAACGCTTCACCGTCGGGGCCGGCCACCGCGTAGGGGTGAATGATTCCCATGTCCACCCCGGCCACCCGGCCCGGATCCGGCTCCTCACCCGGCGGATAGGTGACGACGGGGACTTCGGCGGTGACGTCGAGAAACAGCCGCCCACCCTCGCACAACAGGGTGATCGACCGAACCTGCTCCAGCGCATACGGCACATCCCGCGCCAGCCGCACCCACAACGGCGGGGTGCCCTTCGCGGTCGGGATCCGCACCCGGCGCCCGTCGACGGTAAACTTGCCGTGATACCAACGCACCGGCAGCAGCCCCCGCCGCCGCCGCGGAAACCGGGCCGACACCTCACCCGCCTTACGGCGTTTCGCCGCCGCGAACCACGCGTCGGAAAACCGGCGCAGCACCGACCGGGCACCCGTGGTGTCCAGTTCGGCGAACGTGCCCGGCCCCGACGCCGCCAACTCCCGACACAACTCTTGGTAATTGACCAGAGGAGCGCCGTGGTGGCGGCGCCGCCACGCGTTGACCTTCAACACACACGCCCACACGTCACCCGCCGAGCGCAACAGACCGAAACACCGCCGCCGCTGCCCCGCCGTCACCCGCAACCCCACCCGGGCCGTGCGATGCACGACCCGCGGCGCGGCAGGATCCCGACGGCGAGGCACAAACCGAAGCCAACACCACCCGTACGACATTTCCCCAACCCGGCCTAATTCGGCGAACGTTAATGGCCACCGCATCAGCACGTTGGGGCCGGAATGCATCGACTAGGCTGGATGCCCAGAAGGGCGGCGGCCGCCTCCTGCGGGCCGCCCCGTGCCCGAACGGGCGTCGGCCACCGCGACCGCCGCCAGCAGCACCGCCGCTGTGGCTGCCGCCGCCAGCGACACCACATGTGCCAGGAACGGGATCGGCCCCAGCAGCAGGAGGGCCACGATCCAGCGCGACGGCGACACCCGGCCGAAGACCTCGTATTCGAGCCGGGCGCGGCCGGCGAGGAAGAGCGCCGGCCCGCCGACCACCACTGCCAGCTAGGCCGGCTCGGGGCGGTCCAGCGGATGCTCGCTCACCAGCTCGTAGCCGATCGCCGTGGCGGTCAGCCCGATCACCATCAACAGATGGGTGTCGGCCGCGGACCGGCAGAGTGCCACCGGCTGCCGGGCCCGGGTGACGGCTTCGGCGAGGATCTGGCCGGCGCGCTGCACGTAAATCCGCCAGAGCACGATCGAGGTGGCCAGTGCCAGCCAGAAGGCGATCGCATAGCGGCCGCCGTACGGGCCCTCGCTATAGGGAAACCGGCCACCAGGATCGTCTCGCCGAGCGCGATGAGGAAGAACTGCTGGTACCGCTCGGCCAGGTGCTCACCGGTGATGTCCCACATGGAGGCTGCGGAGCGGCCCAGCCGAGGCATCGGCCAGCCGAACCGGCCGGCGAGGTACTGGACGGCCAGCGCGGCGGTCCAGAGCAGCACCCGCGGGTTGGCCGGCAGCAGCGCCCCGATGATCCAGAGCGTGCCGGTGGTGCTGAGCACGAGTAGCATCCGCACCTTCAACAGCGGTACGGGTGCCGGCCCAGGGCGAGCAGCAGGATCAGCGGGCGGGAGAGCTGCGCGACCACGTACGCCACGGCGAACATCAGCCCGGATTCGCCGTACGCCCGGAGGACCGCCACCCCATCACCATGCTGGCCACCAGCGCGGTGATGACGATGGCCTGCAACCAGAAGTGGTGCGGGTCGTACCGGCTGGTCATCCAGGCGGTGCCCTGCCAGGCCGACAAGAGTGCGAGCAGCAGCAGCAGCGGCTTGGCTCCGCCGGTGACCGCGCCCCAGCCGTCGGCGCCGCCGGGCTCCGGCGCCAGGTCCTCGAACGCCCGGGCCGAGATGGAGGTGAGCGCGAAGACGTAGACCAGGCCGAAGAAGAGTTCGAGGAAGGTCGCCCGGCTGGTGGCCCTGGTTGAGGGGAGCAGGCGCCCGTTCCCGAGGCCGGCCACGGTCAGCCTGCCCCGGTGTCGCACACGCCTATCCCGAAGTCGTAGCACCGCCGCCCGCCCGGCCGCCCGGCAACCGGGAAACCAGCCGGCGGAATCTTGATCCGGGCCGCGGCGAGCGGGCACGATCGACCGGTGACGAATCGATGGGGAATGACGGTGCCGCTGGGCGGGATCCCGCTCGCCGACCACGCCGCGGTCTACGCCGCCCTCGACCGGGCCGGGTTCACCGACGTCTGGTCGTCGGAGGTCAACGGCGCCGACGCGTTCACCCCGCTGGCGCTCGGCGCCGCCTGGCAGCCCCGGCTGCGCCTGGGCACCGCGATCACCCCGGTGTTCACCCGGGGCCCCGGGCTGCTCGCGATGAGCGCCGCCGCGCTCGCCGAGGCCGCGCCCGGCCGGTTCGCGCTCGGCATCGGCGCCTCCTCGCCGGTGGTGGTGGGGGACTGGAACGCCGTCCCGTTCACCGAACCGTTCCGGCGGACCCGGGACGTGCTGCGCTTCCTGCGGGCCGCGCTGGGCGGGGAGACCGTGGACGCGGCGTTCGACACCTTCACCGTCCGCCGGTTCGCCCTGGAGCGGCCGCCGGCCGTACCGCCACCGGTCCTGCTCGCCGCGCTGCGCCCCGGCATGCTGCGGCTGGCCGCCGCCGAGGCCGACGGCGTCATCCTCAACTGGCTGGCCGCCGACGACGTGCCCCGGGCGCTCACCGAGGTCGGCGAGCGGCGGCCCGGGTTCGAGGTGGTCACCCGGATCTTCGTCTGCCCCACCGAGGACGCCACGCACGCCCGCGCGCTGGGCCGCCGGCTGATCACCAGCTACCTCACCGTCCCGGCGTACGCCGAGTTCCACCGCTGGCTGGGCCGGGAGGAGGTGCTCGGGCCGATGTGGCGGGCCTGGGCGGCCGGCGACCGGCGCGGCGCCGGCGCCGCGGTGCCCGACGAGGTGGTCGACGCGCTGGTGCTGCACGGTTCACCGGAGCGCTGCCGCGACCAGGTCGCCCGCTACGCCGATGCCGGGGTGGACGTGCCGGTGCTGGCGCTGCTGCCCACGCCCGAGCTGACCGCCGGCGGCGCGGCCGCGCTGGCCGGCCTGATCGACCGGCTCGGCCCCGCCCCGGTCGCGGCGGCCGGCGGGCGGGAGGGCTGAGGTGAACCTGACCGATCGGATCGCCGTGATCACCGGTGGGGCCGGCGGGATCGGCTCCGCGCTGGCCCGCCGGTTCGCCGCCGAGGGCGCCGCCGCCGTGGTGGTGGCCGACCTCGACGCCGACGCGGCCGACGCGGTCGCCGCCGGCATCGGGCCGGTCGCCCACCCTGCCGCCCTCGATGTCACCGACGAGGAGCAGGTCCGCGCGCTGGTCGTCGACACCGAGCGGCGGTACGGCCGGATCGACCTGTTCTGCGCCAACGCGGGCGTGGCCACCGGCGGCGGAGTGGAACTGCCCGACGCCGACTGGGACCGCGCCTGGCGGGTGAACGTGCTCGCCCACGTCTACGCCGCCCGGGCGGTGCTGCCCGGGATGCTGGCCCGCGGTGGCGGCTACCTGCTCGCCACCTGTTCGGCGGCGGGGGTGCTGACCGCGGTCGGCGACGCCCCGTACACCGCCACCAAGCACGCCGCGGTCGGCTTCGCCGAGTGGCTCGCGGTCACCTACCGGGACCAGGGCCTGCGGGTCAGCGCGCTCTGCCCGCAGGGAGTGGACACCCCGATGCTCGCCGACGGGCTGGCCGCGGGCCACCTCGGCGCGCGGGTGATCGCCGCGTCCGGCGCGATCCTCACCCCCGACCAGGTCGCCGACGCGGTGATCGCCGGGCTGGCCGAGGAGCGCTTCCTCATCCTGCCGCACCCCGAGGTCGCCGGGTACGCCCGCCGCCGCGCCGAGGATCCCGACGGCTGGCAGGCCGGCCTGCGCAAACTCGTCCGCCGCCTGCGCGCCTGAGGACGTCGTCGCTCGCCTTGTGTCGCGGCCCCACACTGGACGCCATGGAGGCTGTCCTCGGCTCACTCGTGGGGGGCGTGCTCGCCATTGCCGGTGGGCTCCTCGTGGCTCTGGCGACCGTCCGGCACGAACGGACCCGGTGGCGACGGGACGCGGAGCTGAAGGCAGCGATCGACCTGCTGTCGGCGCTCCAGTCCCTGGTCCGGCGCCTGATGAACCTCGCCTACCTGGAGGACAAGCGGGGCGACGAGGCGTCGGCCGCGATGGAGCACTACCGGGAGGCGACGATCGCCTGGAACAGCGCGATGTACGCCGTGCTGCTGGTCGGTTCGCCGGCCGGCACCGCTCTGGTGCCCAGCCTCGACCGGGAGGTCGACCGACTCTGGGAATGTGCCATGTCCCGCCGCTGGACGCGGGACGAGTTCCGGGAGGAACGCAAGGCCCTCGGCCAACTCGCCGCACGGTACCTGGCGACGACGCGCAAACTGTCGGGACACGACGCGATCGGGCTTCGCTCGGTGTGGACGTGGGACGACGTCCGCGCGACGGCGCCGGCGAGAAGATCGGTGGGCGAGCCCGCCCACGGCGCCTCGCGCCGGGACGCCAGCTCGACGGGGAAGGCCTAGGTTGCCCCGGGCGGATGCCGGATTCCGCGAAGGTGCCGGCATCCGCCCGGGCGTGGTTCAGCGGCCCTGGAGGGCCTTGACGTTGTCGCCGAAGGTCCAGCCCTTCGACCCGTCCCAGTTCAGTGACCAGGTCATCAGCCCCTTCAGGCCGCCGCGGTAGGTGTTCCAGGCCTGGGCCACCGTCGCTGGGGCCATGTGGCCGCCACCGGCGCCGGGCTGCGCCGGCAGGCCGGGCACCTGCTTGTCGTACGGGACGCGGATGGTGGTGCCCTGGATGACCAGCCCGGCGTTGAGGCAGTCGGTCTGCGCGGTGAAGCCCTGCACGGTGCCGGCCGGGTAGGAGTCGCCGGAGCAGCCGTACATGCTGCCGTTGTAGTACTGCATGTTCAGCCACCAGAGCCGGCCGTTGTCGGCGTACCGCTTGATGATCGGCAGGTACGCGCCCCAGATCGACCCGTAGGTGACGCTGCCCCCGGTGACGTACGCGGTCTCCGGCGCCATGGTGAGGCCGAAGGCCGGGGGCATCTGCGCGAGCACCCCGTCGATGATCCGGATCAGGTTCGCCTGCGACGTGGAGAGCTGGGAGATGTTCCCGCTGCCGGTGAGGCCGGTTTCGATGTCGATGTCGATGCCGTCGAAGTTGTACCGCTTGAGGATCGGCACGATGGTCGCGACGAAGCGGTCGGCGACCGCCGCCGAGCTGAGGTCGATCCCGGCGGTGGCGCCGCCGATCGACATCAGGATGGTCAGCCCGGCGGCCTTGGCCCGGCACATCTCGGCGGGGGTCGGCACCCGGACCGTGGCGTCCATGCCGTCCTCCCACAGCACCGTGCCGTCGGCGCGGATCACCGGGAACGCCGCGTTGATCACGTTGTAGCCGTGCGCGGGGATGCGCGGGTCGGTGATCGGGATCCAGCCCAGCGGCGGGTGGACGCCGTTCGCCGCGCCGTCCCAGTTCTCCCAGTAGCCCTGGAGCACCTTGCCGGTCGGCTTCGGCTTGCCGGCACAGGTCCCGGAGCCGGGCGGGGTGGTCGTCCCGCTGGGCGTCGGCGTGGGAGACGACGTGCCGGTGGGCGTGGGCGACGGTGTGCCGTCGCACGCCCCGAGATCGGTCCAGAGCGACGGTGTGGCGGCGGGTTCCAACCGGCGCCCGGCGGCGGGGTGTGGGTCACCAGCGCCTGGTACAACCGGCCGGCGTAGGTGACCCGGCTGCCGGCGGGGTAACTGGTGCCCTCCGCCCAGGCCGGCGCGGCGCAGGCGGCCAAGGTGGTGTTCGGGCCACCCGTGGTCGCCGCGAAGCCGTGCACCGTCGGCAGCGCCGCGATGCTGGCGACCAGCGCCGCGCCGGCCACCAGCGTGGGCATCGTGCGTCGAAGTCCCATGGCATTCCTCTTCGTCGATGGACGGGAGGTTATCAATTAACTTTGTTAAAAGTAAGAGCCGGGACCGGTCTGCGCTGATGCAACCGCGCCGAGTGGGTCACGCGTGTAACCAGCGATGCGAACCTCAACCCAGCCGTGCGGGCGCCCGCTTCGGCCAGTGACTCCTGGCGTGTCAGCACGACCCACCACCCGCCGCACCTTCCTGGGGGTGGCGGCGCTACTGCCCTTGGCCGGGTGTGCCGACGACACGACGCCTGCCTCCGGCCCCGCCGCTGCCGCTCCCGCGGCGACCGCTCCCTCCGCGGCCGGTCCCGCGGCCGACGCCGCGGCCGAGCGGCACGAGCGCCTGGTCGAACTGGAGCGCAGGTACGACGCGCGCCTCGGGGTGTACGCCCTCGCCACCGGCACCGGCAGGGCCGTGGCGCACCGGGCGGACGAACGGTTCGCCTTCTGCTCGACCTTCAAGGGACTGGCCGCAGCGGCCGTGCTGCATCACAACCCGCTGTCGCACCTGGACACGATCGTCAAGTATGCCGGGCGCGATCTCATGAAGAGTTCCGTCATCACCAGGCGGCACGTGGCCAGGGGGATGACGATCCGTCAGCTGTGTGACGCCGCGGTCCGCCACAGCGACGGCACGGCCGGCAACCTCCTGCTCCGCGATCTCGGCGGCCCGACCCGGCTGACGGCGTACTTGCGCGGCCTCGGCGACCCGGTCACCCGGATGGACCGGATGGAGCCGGCGATCGTGACGGCCGTCCCGGGCGACCCCCGCGACACGACGTCGCCCCGGGCGATCGGCGGCGACTACCAGAAGATCGTGCTGGGGGACGCCCTGCCCGCCGAGAAGCGCGCGTTCCTCCGGGGCCTGCTGGAACGCAACGCCACCGGCGCCGGCGCCCGCCGCGTCCGGGCCGGTGTGCCGCGGGGATGGACCGTGGCCGACAAGACCGGGACCGGTGACTACGGCACGGTCAACGACATCGCTGTGGTGTGGCCCCCGGATTCCGCGCCGCTCGTCGTCGCGGTCATGTCCAGCAAGGCCACCAGGGACGCCGAATACGATCAGGCCCTCATCGCCGAGGCCACCGCGTACGTGGTGGCCACCCTCACCTGAGCCCGGGCCGGCCGCCGATGCGACGGCGACGCGTCCCTCAACCAGTCGTCAACCCATCAGCAGGAACAAGCGCACCGCAGACGCCGCAGCGCGGCCGGCGCGCCAGACGGGAGATATCAGGATGCACGACCCCGCGCGGACCCAGGTGATCGAACCGGTTTCGCCACGACCGCCGGCCCGGCGTCGCGGACGCGGCCGGTTGCTGATCAGTGGCCTGCTGACCCTGGTGCTGGCCGGTACCGCACTGGTCGCGGTCGAGCCGTTGCGCCACCCGCTGCCCGCGTCGACCGTCACCCGGACCCTGCCCGCGTCCACGGTCATCCCCGGCACGGCCCCGAAGATGCCCTGGCCGAAGAGCGGGCAGGCCGCCCTCTCGGTCGACGGGCTGGGCTCGCTCGGCACGTCGGGCGGAAGCCGGCCGGTGCCGATCGCGAGCGTGGCCAAGGTGATGACCGCGTACGTCATCCTGACCGAGCACCCGTTGAAGCGGGGCGAGCAGGGACCGGAGCTCACCGTCAGCGCGGCGCAGGCCGCCGCGTACCCGAGGGAGCTGGCGCGCGGCGAGTCCCTGGTGCCGGTCGTCGCGGGCGCGGTCTTCACCGAACGCCAGGCGCTCCAGGCGGTGCTGCTCCCGTCGGCGAACAACATGGCGCGGATCCTGGCCGCCTGGGACGCCGGCAGCGTGGCGGCGTTCGTCGACAAGATGAACGACACCGCCGCCGCGCTCGGGATGACCGACACCCACTACACCGATCCGGCCGGCCTCGCCCCGGACACCGTGAGCACCGCCGTCGACCAGGTGATCCTGGCTCGCAAGGCGATGGAACTGCCGGCGTTCGCCGAGATCGTGGCGCAGAAGCAGGCCACCCTGCCGGTCGCCGGCACCGTGCGCAACTACAACTCCCTGGTCGGCAAGGACGGCGTGGTGGGGATCAAGACCGGCTCCACCGACGAGGCCGGCGGATGCCTGGTCTTCGCCGCCGTGGTCAAGGTCGGCGGCCGGAAGATCACCATCGTGGGTGCCGTGCTGGGGCAGCCGGGCGCCAACACTCCCGTGCAGCTGGACCGGGTGTTCCGGGCGACCCGGCCGCTGGTCCGCACCGCCGCCGCCGCGATCGCGGTGCGCCCGGTCGTCCGGGCCGGCGAAGAGGTCGCCACCGTGCGCGGACCGCTCGGCACCGGCACGACGATCAACGCCTCGGCGGACCTGGCGGTGGTGGGCTGGCCCGGCATTCCGGTACGGCTGGACGTCGACATCCCGGCCGTACCGGAACAACTGTCGGCCGGGGTCGAACACGGCCGGGTCACCGCGGTTGCGGGGGAGGGCGACCCGGTCACCACCGTGCTCCGCACCGGCGTACGGCTCGAACCACCGAGCACCTGGGATCGCATTCGACAGCACCGTTGAGGCAACGTCGGGTGCAGCACCCCAACGGCGGCGTTGCTGGTCCCTTGGTGGCGCCGGCGGGTTGAGCCAGGCGCGCGGTTGCCCTGCGGGCGCGGCGTCGGCGAGACGATGGGCGGAGGCGGTCTTCAGCGCGGCCCGGGAGCCCCTTGTCCGGTCCAGAGCTCCCGACGATCAACAGCGGGTGCCCTATCGCGTTGGTAAAAAACGGCCACGAAGGATGCTCGGCCCCCGTGCGCCGTGGCGTGGCCAAAGTCGACCTATATGCGCGTCAGTCGAGCTTTATACACGTCACTCGGACTTTGTGCGCGTCGTATCCGGGCAGCATGGGCGGCCGAGTCGACCGCGCGCCGCGCGTATCTCCTGGTGCACCACATCCGGGCAGTCCCGCTATTTGGAATGAATACAAATTGGTGGACATCAACCCGGCTGGCAGGTGAGAATCGGCCAGACCATCGACCGGGAGGGGGCGGGCGTTGGTTAGACGGGCCAACACCGATGCCGGTCAACTTCCCGTGCTTTCCGTGCCACGGTTCGTCGGACGGGACCGGGAACTCGCCGTGCTCGGCCAGGCGCTCGGGCAACCGCCAGCCGTGGTCCTGCTCGACGGTGAGGCGGGCATCGGCAAGACCCGGCTGTTGCGGGAGTTCCTGGCGTCCCCGTCCGAACGTGGACGTCGGGCCCTGGTCGGCGCCTGTCCGCCGTTGCGCGAGCCGTACACTCTCGGCGCCGTTGTGGACGCGGTCCGCGATGGCGTCGGCAACGTGTCCGGGCTGCGGCTCAGCGGCCTGGGCGGCGCACTCCGGCCGTTGTTTCCCGAGTGGGCGGCCAACCTACCGCCGGCGCCGGAGCCGCTGGAGGACGCGACGGCCGCCCGGCACCGGCTGTTCCGGGCCTTCGTCGAGTTGCTCAGCAGGCTGGACGTGGCGGTACTCGCGCTCGAGGACGTGCACTGGGCGGACGAGGCGACCCTGGAGTTCCTGCTCTTCCTGGTCTCCCGCCGACCCCAGCCGGTGAGCGTGGTGGTGACGTATCGGCCGGAGGAGCTGCCACCGGACTCGCTGCTGTTGCGGCTCTCCTCCCGACTGCCCGCCGACGCGCACCTGGTCAGGCTGACCCTGAAGCCGCTGGGGATCGGCGAGACCGCCACATTCGTCTCCTCGATGCTCGCCGACGAGCATGTCTCCGCCGAGTTCGCGGCCTTCCTGCACTCACGAACGGAAGGCATACCGCTGGCGGTGGAGGAGTCGGTGCGACTGATGCACGACCGGGCCGACCTGATCCGCCAGGACGGGGCGTGGGCGCGCCGCCGGTTGGACCACATCGAAGTGCCACCCACGATCCGCGATGCCGTGCTGGAACGCGTCGGGCGGCTCGGGCCCGACACGCGGACAGTCCTGTACGCCGCCGTGGTGCTCGCCGAACCGGCCGACTGCCCGATCCTCAACGCGGTGACCGGTCTGCCCGAGGAGCGGGCCATCGCCCAGTTGGCCGACGCGGTCAGTTGCGGCCTGCTGCGTGAGGACGAGCGCGGCCAGTGGTCGTTCCGGCATTCCCTGGCGTGCCGGGCCGTGTACGAGGCCATCCCTCTCCAGGAGCGGCGCGTCATGCATCTGCGCGCCGGTCGGGCCTTGGAGAACTCGGCGCTGCCGCCGGTGGCACAGCTGGCCCGGCACTTCCGGGAGGCCGGCGACGTCGACGCCGCCTGCCGCTACACCGAGCGGGCGGCCGATCTCTCCACCCAGTCCGGCGACGTGGCCACCTCGGCCCTGCTGCTGCACAACCTGGTCACCACCGTCGCGCTGCCGATGCAGCCACTTTTACGACTGGTGACGAAGATCCACTTTCAGTCGTTGCCCGGGTCCGACCCGTACTCGAAGATCATCGAATCGTTGCGAAGGGCCCTCCACGCCCAGGCTCTGACGCCGGAACAGGAGGCACTGGTCCGCTTCCAGCTCGGCCGGGTGCTCATGGTGGCGGGAGCCATGGAGACGGGCCGGACCGAGATAGCCGAGGCGGTGGCCCACCTCGCGCCGGACTCGCTGGAAGCGGCGCGAGCGCGGATCTTCCTCGCCATACCTCTCGCGGACGCGCGGCCGGCCGCGGAGCATCTGCGGTGGCTGCGCGAGGCGCCCGCGGTGGCGCCGTCGATCGCGCCCCACGAGCGCCTGCGGCTCTTCCTCGAACGCGCCTTCGCGCTGATCATGCTCGGCGAAGAGGCCGGGTGGGCACAGGCCCGGCAGATCCCGGACGACCCCACGAGTCCGCGGGAGGCGGCGCTCGTCGCGATAGGCCAGACGAACGTCGGCGAAGCGGCGATGCGGTGGGGACGGTACGACGAAGCCCGGACACGGCTGGCCAAGGCCCTGGCGCTCGTCGAGAAGCACGATCTCCTGGGCAACGTCGGCAGCATCGCCTCGACGCAGGCCCACCTGGACTGGTTCAGCGGCGCCTGGGCGGGGCTCGCGGAGCGGGTCGCGGAGTTGGTGGACGACGACGACGGGGTGTGGCTGAAGGACCGGGCCGAGGCCGCCCTCGTGGCGGGCCTGATCCAGGCCGCCGCCGGAGACCGGCAGCGAGCGGAGGAGCGTCTGCGCCTTGCCGGGCGCGACGACCAGCAACGCGTCGAGGCGGCGGCGGCGCTGGCGCAGCTGTGCCTGCGCGACGGCAACGTCGACGAGGCGCTCCGCCTCACCGACGAGCCGGCCGACATCGCCGTCCACAGTGGCATCTGGCCCCGGGCCACGGAGGTCGCCCCGGTACGCGTCGCGGCCCTGGTGGCCGCCGGCCAGCGTGACCGCGCCGCCGACCTGGTGACCGCGTTCGAACGGGCCCTGGGCGACAAGGACGCGCCGGCGCCGCAGGCGTCCCTGGTGGTGTGCCGCGCGATCCTGGCCGAAGCCGACGGTCAGCTCGCTCGCGCCGCAGCGTTGTTCGCCCGGGCGGCCACCGCGTGGCAGGCGCTGCCCCGCCCGTACGACGCCCTGCTCGCCCAAGAGCGCCACGCCCGCTGCCTGCTCGCCGCCGGCCAACACGAGGCCGGCCTGCCGATACTGTCCCAGGTGTCGCGGGCGTTGTCGGACCTTGGCGCTCACAACGACGCCGACCGGGTGGCGCGCTCACTGCACGAGCGCGGGTGCCACACCGGGGCGGCGCGGGGCCGTGGTCGGCCCAGCTACGGCAACCAACTCTCCCCGCGCGAGCTGGAGGTGGCCCGGCTGCTGGTCGGCGGCCGGACGAACCGACAGATCGCCGACGCACTGGTGGTGTCGACGCAGACCGTGGCCAGCCAGCTGAAGTCGGCCATGCGCAAGCTGCGCGTGACGTCGCGGACCGCGCTCGCGATCAGAGTCGTGGAGTTGGGCCTCGCCGGCGAGCAGGGGCGACCGCCGGCGGCCGACGAATAAATTCAACCGCCATCTCCGGGCGCGAATAAATAGCGCGTGAGCGAGCGACCGGTTTAAATCCCGCATCTGACCAATCGAGCCGGGACCGGGCACGAATTCACACTTGTCACCATGCTGCCCGCAGAACCGCCGACGTCCGAGCCGGCAGGTGACCCGACCGCGCCGGCGCACGGTGCGAAGGACGAACCGGCACCGGCAGGACCCCCAGCCACCTCGGCAGACGCCCCGACCGCTACCGGCGGTGCCGACGTTGCCGGCGAGTACGAACCGCTCTAGCGAGGAGGCCCATGGTCAGACCGTGATCGCCGCTGGCGAGCGGCGGGTCCGCCCCCGCGCCGCCCAAATCCATTCCGGCGTGCGAAGGCCAAAAGCCTTCGCAGGCACAGGGCGTTCGGACGACCGGCGCCCCACACGCCGTACCCCGGCATATCCGTAGTCGTAAATATGGCAGGAGACCGAGAGATGAGGCGAAGCCCGGCAACGAAGCGTCTCGGGCGACGCTTGGGCGCGATGACCGCAGGCTTGACCATCTTCGCGATGGTCGTGTCGACCACGGCGGCACACGCGACCGAGCCGACCCGACAGGCGCCGCTACCCGATGTCCCACAGAAACGGAACGTGACCGTCCACGCCAACGACGACCTGCTGCGGGCCGTCGCCGCGTCCGGCGCAACCCTCCCGCTGACGCTGATCACCGGCGACAAGGTGCACGTCGGTGTCAACGCCGACGGTAAGCCGGTCGTCCGCGACACCGAGAGCGCGGCGCGGCCCGACGGATCCGCCGTCGTGTTCCACACCATCACCCGCATGGGCCAGGTACACGTCGTACCGAACGACGCCCTGTCGCTGCTCGGCAACGGACTGCTCGACTGGGGGCTGTTCGACCTGACCAAGCTGGCGATGCTCGCCGCGTCCGGCACGGTCGGCGAGGTGCCGGTGCTCGTCACCTACGCCGAGAAGGCCATGGCGGACAAGGCGCCGAAGGCCGCCGGAACGACCGTCGGCAAGACACTACCGAGCATCAGCGGACGCTCGCTGACCATCGCCGGCGACGGCCAGTGGTGGCAGGACGTGCGGGGCAAGACAGCCTCCGACGCGGCCGCCGCCCGGTCCGCCGGGTCCCTGGCCGGGGTCAGGAAGGTGTGGCTCAACGAGCTGGCCCGGATCAGCCTGGACTCCTCCGTACCGCAGATCGGCGCGCCCGTCGCCTGGGACCGCGGGTACGACGGCAACGGCGTGTCCGTGGCGGTCCTGGACACCGGAATCGACCCCGACCACCCGGACGTGGCCGGAAAGGTGGTCGAGCAGGTCGACTTCAGTGGCAACGCCAACGGCCCGCGGGACGGGCACGGGCACGGCACCCACGTGGCAGCCACGATCCTCGGCACCGGAGCCGCGTCCAACGGGTTGCGTAAGGGCGTCGCGCCCGGCGCCCAACTGCGGGTCGGGAAGATCTGCAACGACGGCGGATCCTGCGAGCTCGACGCGATCATCGCCGGCATGGAGTGGGCCGCCCACTCCGGGGCCAAGGTCGTGAACATGAGCATCGGTGGGAGTGCCACCGACGGGACCGATCCGATGAGCCAGTCGCTCAACGAGCTCAGCCGCGCCACCGGGACGCTGTTCGTGGTCGCCGCCGGCAACAGCGGTCCGCAGAGCGGGACGGTCGGCGCTCCCGGCGCCGCCGACGAGGCGCTGACGGTGGCGGCGGTCGACAAGGACGACGAGATGGCCGACTTCTCCAGCCGCGGGCCGCGGGTCGGGGATGGCGCCGCCAAGCCGGACATCGCGGCTCCGGGTGTCGACATCGTCGCGGCCCGGGCGGCCGGCACGTCGATGGGTACGGCGGTGGACGAGCACTACACCAGCGCCAGCGGCACCTCGATGGCCACGCCGCACGTGGCCGGCGCCGCGACCATCATCGCCCAGCAGCACCCGGACCTGACCGGCCAGGAGATCAAGGCGCTGCTGATGGGCACCGCCACCGATCTCGGGCACGACCTCTACGCCCAGGGCGTGGGCCGGGTGAACGTCGCCACCGCGGTCGACCCGACGATCATCGCGGGCGGGAGCCTGAGCTTCGGCCGGCTGGCGTACCCGCACTCGCCGCTGACGAAGACGGTCACCTACACCAACCACACCGACGAGGCGATCACGTTGCACCTCACGACGTCGATCGCCTCCGGCGACAAGCCCGCCCCGGCCGGCCTGTTCACCCTCAGCACCGACGAGGTGACCGTGCCCGCCAACGGGTCGACCGAGGTATCGGTGACGGTCGACGGCACGGTGCTCGGCACCGACGGGGCCTTCGGCCGCTACACCGGCCTGGTGAACGCCCGCGACTCGACGGGCGCGCTGCGGGCGGCCTCACGGGTCAACGCCTTCCTCGAGCCCCAGCGCTTCGGCCTGACGGTGAACGTCGTCCACCCGAAGGACGCCACCACCGTCCGGTACGGCGACGCCATTTTCCTGCCGGTCGACGACAAGGTGCTTCTGCACGACGGCCCGGTCGCCATGGACGGTGCGGACACGATGACCGCGCCGCTCTTCGGCGGCACCTTCGCGGCCGCGGTCGTCGTCGAGTGGCAGGACGCCGCCGGCGAGTGGCACGTCGCCGTACCGATGGTGGCGGAGGTGAACCTCACCAAGGCCACCACGGTCACGTTGGACCTGCGCAGGCTCAAGCCGCTGAAGGTGCAGGCTCCGGCGGCCACCGAGACCTACGACGCGTTGACCAACTTCGAGCGGCTCTCCGCGACCGGCGCGTGGGGGGTGACGGGGGAGCTGACGGCCCAGTACGGCGCCGACGAGCCGAACTGGTGGGCGCTGCCGACCGGCAAGGTGCGCACCGGCACCCTCAGCCACAACACCTACAGCGTGCTGGCGACTCCGGTGGTCACCATGAACGTCATCGGTGGCGGTTCCACCTTCAGCCTGTCCAGCCGCTACCACACCCCGGACGTCTCGATGCCTGCCGGCCAGCAGACCTGGCAGGAGAACGAGACGAGCCTCAACCGTGACATCGTCGTCCCGGTTCCTCGGCTGGCGACCCGCGGGCTCGTGCCGGTGGTCCACGCGGGCACCGGGTCCGCCGCCGACCTCGCCAGGGTCGACGCCCGGGGCAAGCTGGTGCTGTTGACGCCGACCGACATCTGCACGAACACCTGCGACTTCGTGCGGTTGCGGGACGAACGGGTGGCAGCCGCCGCCGCCGCGGGTGCCGTCGGCGTGCTCGTCGCGGCGAGGGGCCTCACCTCGCTGGGCACCTTCCCGACGCAAACCACCACGTGCACCGACGGGGCGCAGAGCTGCCCCGCGGTCCAACCGTACGCCGCGCTGCCGATCGTGAGCGTGTCGTACGACGCGGCGGACCGGCTCATCAAGCGGCTCCAGGCCGACTCACGGCACGTCAGGATCCTCCTGGGTGGCAGCGCCGCACCGACGGTCTACAACGCCTCGTTCGGCGCCGCCGGTCAGATCCCGTCGAACCTGCCGTACCGGACCAGGACCAGGGACTTCGACCGGGTCGACCACCACCTCCACGCCGACCGTCCGGGAGAGATCAGCAGCATCACCTGGCAGCAGCAGCCCCGGTCCGGTGCGGACGCGTTGTCCCTGGACATGCCGCGCACGGCCACGCAGCGGACCCTGACCACCTTCGTCAAGCGGCAGGGCGACGCCATCAACCGGTTCTTCACGGTCTGGGCCGACTACGCCGGAGCCTCGGTGCTCGGCCAGAGCCGCGGCGAGATGCAGGACGTCGCTCTGACCGGCCGGAACACACTTCACTGGAACACCGGACCGACCGTGCCGGGGGCCGTGCCGCAGGTGCGGACGAAGTCCGGCTTCACGGTCCAGACCGGGTATCTGTGCTCGGGCTGCCGGCAGGGTGACACCTTCTACCCGACCCTCTACCTGACCGGCAGCGGCGGCGGCCGCCAGGCGATGATCGGGCTCGTCAACAACACGGGTATCGCGGAGTACTTCTTCGGAAGCGACGCCTGCGAGCCGCCCGCCTGCACCTTCCGGTTGCTCACCGAGTCCGGCGACGAGGTCGAACGTCGCTTCGAACGGCTCACCTGGGGGATCGGCGGCAACTCCGGCGCCACGGCGGATCTCGTCGGGGGTCGGCGATGACGGTCGAGACAGCTAAGGAGACTAACGCGATGAACACGAGCGTGCCGTCGTCGCGGCACCGGAAGGGTACGATCGCCGCGCTGGTCACCGCAGCGGTGTTCGCCCTCGGCTGCTCCGTCGGCGGGGACATCGTCGCCTACGATCTGCCGGCGGAATCGGCCCGGTACACGTTCGAGGCGGAGACCAACGGAGTCACGACGGTGTGGGAGTACACCTCCGACAAACCCACCGAAGGGGACGCCTCGGAGTTGCAGCCGTGCATGGGCGACGTGGTCGGCAACAACACGGCCGCCTGCCGGCCCGAGCCGCTGATCTTCCTGAAGTACGACCTCGGCCTGGCCCTGGACAACACGGCCCGGGCCGGGGTCGCCCACCGGATCACGGTCGTCGGCTACTACCAGGAGCGGCTCACCACCCCGCCCTCGGTGACCTCGTTGCAGGTCGAGGCCAGCTTCGACAGCGGTAAGACCTGGCAGCCGGCGATCACCCGTGCCGCGGCGAAGAACACCTTCACCGCGGAGATCAAGCATCCGAACCGGGATCAGGCCGCTGCCGGTGTCGGGCTGCGGATCAGCGCGACCGACAGCGGAGGCAACACGGTCAGGCAAACCCTTCCCACGGCGTACAGGCTGCGCTGACGGGACGGGTGAACCGACCTGGGGGTTACGGCCGGGGCAGGGAGGTCCCGCCCCGGCCGTTCCCGGGTCCGTCGACGTTCGAGTCGAAGGGATCGACGCCGCTGGCGGCGGCACCGCGAGTCACGCTGCCGACAGCACCGCTGACCCGACTTGGCTCACCATTTCGGGGCTCTGCGCCGGCTTGAGGCTGTGACCTGCATGTTTCCGGTTCGCGAGAGCAGAAACTGCGCACTAATCCAGGTCGTTGAGTTACTGAAGCTGCTACAGGTGCGGGTCGGTGAGGACTGCGGCACTGCATCGGGCGATGTGTGGGCAGGGCGGATCGTCACGGAGGTCCGGTGATCGTCCAGCAGACGATCTCGCCTCCGGTGCGTTCGGTGACTATGGCACAGTCCTGAGTGTGCCGTTCGACGAGCTGCCGGACTGGTTGCCGGCCTGGTGTCTTGACCATCTGGGCGGCGAACCCGCCGGCGTGCTGTTCCAGTCGCGACAGGTCTCGATGGTGTTCGGTCTGCGGTTGGCCGGTGGCAGGGACGTCGTGGTCAAGGCGCGCGCCGACGACGGCCGGGCCTCGTCGTGTGTCGCGGCGCAGGCCCGGCTGGCCGAGCGCGGGTTTCCGTGTGCCCGGCCGCTCACGCCGGTGGTCGGTGTCGGTGCACTGGTCGTGCACGCCGAGGAACTCCGGCCCGGCGGCGAGGTGTTGCACGGGGACTGCCCGGACATTGCTATGCGCTGCGCGGAGGTGTTCGCCCGGCTGATGGCCGAACTTGCCGGCGTGCCCGTCGCGCCGCCGCTGCCGAATCCGCCCTGGGTGCGCTGGGACCACACCGATTCTGGGGTGTGGCCGGCGATCGACTTTCTCGACAGCCGGGACCAGAGTGTCGTGTCCGAGCACATTGTCGAGACGGCTGAGCGGGCCCGGGAGCGGCTGCTGGCCGCCGGCTTGCCGTGCGTGCTCGGCCACGCCGACTTCGAGGCGCAGAACCTGCGGTGGCAGGGCTGGCAGGTGCGGGCGGTGCACGACTGGGACAGCCTGGCGTGGCAGCCGGAGGCAGCGCTTGTGGGAGCGGCGAGCGGGTCGTTCGCCAGTTCCGGGCCGCCCACGCTGGCGCCGATCGAAAGCTCCGAGGCGTTCCTGGTGGCTTATCAAGACATTCGACGGCGCCTTTTCACGGCCGTGGAGCTGGAGATCGCATGGGCGGCCAGCTTGTGGATGGCTGCGTACAACGCCCGGGAGATGGCACTGTGCGGTGGCACCCCGGCGGGCGCCGATGCGCTGCGGGCGCAGGCAGCCGAACGCCTCCGCCGGGCTAATGCGTAACATCAGCACACAAACACCGCCGCCGACGCCATCCACGGCACGCACTAAATGAGCCAAGTCGGGCCGGTCCGTCGACGTTCGAGTCGAAGGGATCGACGCCGGCTGGCGGCGGCACCGCGAGTCACGCTGCCTGGCCGGCCGCGGTCGGTGGAAGTCAGCCGACCCGCGCCGCCGAGCGCTCGTGATCCGTCCGAGGGCAGTGGTGCCCAGGGCTTGGCCCTACTCGGCAGCACCTGACGACTTTGCCGAGGCCTGGGTCATAGCCGGACTGCTGTTGTCGTCGTCCTGATGCTCTGCGGCGATGACGTCGCTGGCCTTCTCGCTGATCATGTAGACCGCCGATGCGATGAAGAACCCTGGGATGTCTGGGAAGACCGAGGCGTCGACGACCCGCAGGCCCTGCACCCCGCGTACCCTGAAGTCGCCGTCGAGCACCGCGTTCGGGTCGTCAGGCCGCCCGATCTTCGCTGTGCCGCAGGCGTGGTGTCCCCAGGCCTGCTGACGCACGAAATCCTTCAGCGCGGCCCGGTCGGTGACCGCAATTCCGGGCACCATCTCGCGGGCCACCCCGGCCAACTGCAGGTGGTCGACCACCTCTCGGGCGATCTCGATGCCTTCCACGACACCCTCGAGGTCCTCCTCGTGTCCGGCGGTGCCTTCCTCGAAGTAGCGGAAGCGGATGTCCGGCACCTCGCGCGGGTCGCTTGATCGCAGGCTCACGGTGCCGGCCCGGTTGTTGGTGTGCGCCTTGAGAACCAGCATCGAGAGCCGGTTGTGGAACTCCATGCCCTTGCGTGAGTATCCGGGGTAGTACCCGTGGAAGTCGATCGGTATTGAGAAGACGATGAGGTCCGATTCCTGCTTGGCGACACTGGACTTCGCGATGATCGCGGCGAGTGTGCCGTTGGTGGCGTACGGCCCGTTCGCCTTGTCTCGCCACTCCGAGAACAGCGCGTCGCCGGCCCCCGTGAGGTCGCTGGGCACGTCCATCTCCGAGCCGTCAAAGATCGGGTAGTTCCGGTCCAGCTCCCAGGTCACCGTTACCTCGTAGCGATCGTGCAGGTTCGCGCCGACCCCGGGCGCATCGACCCGCACCGCGATGCCGTGCTGTTCCAGCTCCGCCCGGGGCCCAATGCCAGACAGTTTCAAAAGCTGCGGGGTGTTGTACGCACCGCCTGCGAGGATGACTTCCTTCCGGGCATACACCACCGATGGCTGCGGATCAGCAGGGACCTCGCCGTCATGTCGCCCAGGGTCGTCGGCGTTCGAAATGACCGGTGCTGCGGCGTACAGCCGTGCGCCCTCGAGGTATTCCACCCCGACTGCGCGATCCCCGTTGAACACGACCTTGGTGGCGAGTGTGTTGAGTCGTATGTCGAGCTTGTTCGACGCCCGGCGCCGCACATCCTGCAACCGTTCCCGGCTGCCGTTACGGTGACCGTCGCGCACTGACACGGGAATGAACGCCATGCCCTGGTAGTCAGCCGGTGTGTCGAGTGCGTTGGGATCACGCGGCAGCGGGATCTCCTGCGGGATGCCGAAGCGGTGCCTGCTGGCCTGTTCCATCGCATTGATGATGTCCAGGAACATTGGTTCCCGACCGCCGATCTGCGGGTGGGCTCTGGTGGTGGCGAGCCATCCCTCCGCGCCGTGCGCGGCCTTGCGGTCGCGCGCTGCTTCGTCGTCACCGGGCAGAGGCAGCGCGTCGACGCCCTGCCAGGATTCCAGGCGGTGGAAGAGCTTGCGCATCGGAGCCGAACCCCACGAGGGGTCGCCGGTCAGGTCGGCCAACCGGTCCCAGGCGCTGGGATGCGGGTAGATCGTTATCGTGGCACTGACCGCGGTGCTCCCGCCGAGGGTGCTGCCACGCGGGTAGAGAACTCCGTCCCGCTCAGCGACGAACTTGGAGTCCTTGACCTGTATCGCCCGCTCGTCCCAGTGCCGCACGAAAAAATCCCAACGCATGTTGGCGTCCTCGCCGGCATACAGATGCATGAGCGGGATCGAGTAGTACGGGCAGGCGTGGTCGTCCCCTGCTTCGAGCACCAGCACGGAGTGCCCGGCCAGCGCCAGGTTCGCCGCAAGTGGACCGCCGCCCGCGCCTGATCCGACGATGACGAAATCGTACTCGTCCCGCGGCGGCCCGGAATCGTGCGTACCCGCTTCGTCCTCCTGCATCCGCATGGCCTCCATCAGAACCTGTTCGCACTGACTCGCCGGGGATCGTGATCTGCGATTCCAGCGGTGGATCTGCTGCTGCCAGTCTGCCGGGACCCGCTCCACCGGCGTGGGAAATCCCTGGTCCTGGAGATGGCGTCGGTGGGCGTAGACGCGAGTGCCGGGTGTCAGGCTGCCTCGCTGGACACGGCCGGCGCGAGGTTCGACCGGTGGACGGCCGGCTCCGAGCCGGCCCGGCGGATCGGCGTGAACAGCCCGCTGATCGCGACCAGAAGGCACCCCGCGCCCGCGACCAGGGCGACCGCGGTGACGCTGTACCGGCCGGCGGCCCAGGTCAGCACCGCGGCGCCGGCCGGCCCGAGGGAGTAGTGCGTGCTCCAGAACGCCGACGTGACCCGGCCCAGCAGGTGGTCCGGCGTGATCTCCTGACGCAGCGACATCGAGCAGATCCCGCCCACACTGACGCCGCACAGGTACACCGCGGTGAGCACGGTGACGGCCGCGACGTTCCCGACGACCCCGATGCCCGCGATGGCCAGGCCGCAGGTCGAGAGCGCGCCGACCCAGGTGACACCGAAGCCACGCCGGCGGCGCAGCGGCGCCGCCAGCAGCGCCCCGGCGATCGTGCCCAGCGCCGCCAGCCCGAGCACCGTGCCCACCGTGCGGTCGGAGCCGCCGAGGTCGTGCTTGACGTGGTAAACGAGCACGTCGGTGAAGCCGTACGTCAGGAAGATGAAGATGGACAGCAGCACGGTCAGCGAGCGGAGCACGGGCTGACGCCAGAGGAACCGTGCGCCGGCCAGGAACTCGGCCAGGGGCTTCTCCCGGACCACCGGCTCGGCGGAATCCTCCACGGGCCGCCGGAGCCGGACCAGCCAGAGGCCGGCGGCCGACAGCGCGAAGCTGGCCGCGTTGATCGCGATGGCCGCGGTGGGGCCGAACCGGGCGGACACCACGCCAGCGAGCAGCGGCCCGGCCACGGCCGCCAGCGCGTACGTCGCCTGCAGACGCCCGTTGGCCTCGGTGATCCGGTCGCGGTCGACGAGGTTGCGCACCGCGGTCACCGCGGCGACCTGGAACACCATCCCGGCCGCTTCGCAGATCGGCAGCACGACGAAAAGCAGCCAGACCTGCGGGCCGGCGAGCCAGGCGAGCGGGATGAGGCTGTAGAGCACCAACCGGGCCAGGTCGGCGGCGATCATCAGGGTGCGCCGGTCGTACCGGTCGACCAGCACACCGCCGAAGACCCCCGCGCCGACGGAGGCGGCCCCGGCCACCGCCGTGAGCAGGCCCATCTGGGCGACCGACCCGGTCGCGTGCAGCACCAGCAGCGGCACCGCCAGGTAGGCGAACGCGTCGCCGGCGGCGGAGAGCGACTGCGCGATCCAGTACGTGCCGAAGTTGCGGTCACGCCACAGGGGCGCCCGGACCGGACCGACGCGTGCGCTCATGCCGGCGAGGGTAGTGCCCTGCCGCCGGACGCCCGGGCCCGGCCACGAACGGCGGTCACCACGTCATTCCGACCGGCGGCGCAGCGGACCGGGGTGGACGGACCAGAGGAGCCGGCGCCACCAGGGACGCGCCGCCCGGAGCGCGCCGACGTAGTCGCCGACCACCGCGGCCGCCCGGTCGGCCTGCTCGGGGGTGGCGGTACCGGGGGCGAAGGCGACCTGGTTGAGCAGGTCGGCCAACTCGTCCACCTGCCCAACCCGCGGCTCCACCTGGGTGCCCACCGTCCCGGCCGGTCCGCCGCCGCTCCCGCCCTCGGCGGTGTCCGCGACAGCGCCCGCCGGGACACCCGCCCGTCGGCCGGCCGCGTCGGCGAGGGCGCGGCGGGCGCGGGCGGCCACCTCGGTGGCGGCCAGGTCACCACCGACCGGATGCCCGGCCAGCCGCAGCGCGTCGGTCAGCTCCCGCCAGGCGCCGGCGATGCGCTGGCCGGGGTCGCCCCGCTCAAGCCGGGCCCGGGTCAGCGCCCGCCGCATCAACAGCAGGGTGAGCAGCAGCGCCACGACCAGCAGCACGGCACCGCCGGCCCCGCCGCCGACCAGCACCGGCGTCGGTACGCCACCGCCGGGCACCGGTGGGCCCGGCGCGGCCTCCGGCGCCGGCTCAGCGGTCGGCTCCAGGGTCGGCTCCGGCGCCTCCGACGGTGGCGGGTCGTCCGGCGTCGGGCGGAAGTCCTCCTCGACCGGCCGGGGTTCCTGGTCGGGGCGGGGCAGCGGGTCGAAGGGCACCCAGCCCAGCCCCTCGAAGAGCACCTCCGGCCAGGCGTACGCGTCGGCGGCGTGCACCGGGCCGTCGCCGGTGGACTCGAAGCCGACGACCACCCGGGTGGGCAGCCCGGTCAGCCGGCCCAGTACCGCGAACGCCGCGGCGAACTGCTCGGACGTGCCGCGCTGCCCGCCACCGTTGCGCGGTCCGAAGAGGAAGAAGTTCACATTCGGGTACGCGTGCCCGCTGGGCGCGTCCGCCACCAGCCGGTAGTGCTCGGCGAGGAACTGTTCCACGGCGGCGGCCCGCGCGTACGGCGCGCCGTTCTCCTCGGCCAGCTGGGTGGCGAGGCGGCGCACCGGCTCGGGCACCCCGTCGGCGACCCGCAGCACCCGGGCCACCTGATCGCCGGCCGGCACGTTCGCGGTGGCGAGCAGGTTCAGGTCGGGCTCCTCCCGCTGCGAGGTCACCGTGTAGCGCAGCCCCGGGCTGAGCCCCTCCGGCCGGATCAGCGTCCCGGTCGCCGGGTCGTACGCCACCCGCGCCCCGGTGACCTCGCGCGGGGTGGCGACGGCGGGCAGCAGCCGCCCGGTCAGGTCGGCGACGGTGATCTCCTGCCGTACCGTCTCGACGGTGCTGTCCGGGGCCGGCGCCGCCGCCGGCAGGATCCGGCCCGCGTTGCGGTAGGTCGCGCCGACCCGCCAGGTGACCCCGTCGTAGTCGCTGAGCACGGCCAGCCGGATCCGCACGGGGCTCTCTCCCGCCGGCGTGCCGGGTGCGCTGCCCGCCGGATCCCCGGTCGGCGCGGCTTCCGGCGCACCCGGCCGGTCGGTGCGCACGTCGAGCAGCTTCTGCTCCGGGTTCAGCGCCCAGCCGGAGATGCGGATCAGCGGATTCTCGTCCAGCGTCTCCACCTGCGGCGGTTCCACGTAGCGGCGCGGGTCCACCGGCCGGTCCTCGACCCGGGCGGCGACCAGCGGGCCGACCAGCGCGGCGAGCCCGACCACGACCGCCACCCCGGCGGCGGACGCGGCGGCCAGCCGGGCCCGGACGGCGGTGCGGACCGCCGGCGCGATCCCGGCCGCCGGGTCCGCGCCGGCCGGGGTGCCGTGCGCGGACACGGCGAGGCCGAGCACCGCGGCGGCCACCAGCGCCAGTGTCGGCCGGATCGCCGGGTCGGCGTTCGGGCCGACCACGTAGAGCGCGCCCGCGTAGAGCAGCAGGGGCGGCAGGTAACCGAGCAGCACCCGACCGGCCCGCAGCGCCACCTCCGCGCCGGCGAGCCCGGCCAGCCAGGCGGCGACCAGCGGCACCAGCACGGTGTCCGGGGTCGGCTCGACCGGGATCATCGCGGTCAGCAGCCGGGGGATGCCGTTGCGGGCGGCGTCCACCGCCACCTCGACGAACCCGCCGGGCAGCTCGGCCCGCGGCGCGGTCAGCCGCAGGGACCAGGCCGTCCACCCGGCCATCGCCAGCACCGAGAGCGGCGCGACCAGCCACGACGGCAGCCGGCGGGCCGCGACGCTGACCAGCACCGACCCGACGGCGGTGCCGAGCACCAGCCCGGTCAGCAGCCCTCCGGCGTAGACCCGGCCGAGCACCGCGCCGGCCAGCCCGATCATCGTGACCAGGGCCAGCGGCACCGGCACCGCCCGCAGCAGCGGGCTGACGCGCGCCGCCAGGCGCCCGTCCGGGCCCGGGGGCTGCGGCGGCCCGCCGGTGGTCGCATCGGCCGCGGGCGGGCCGGTCACGGTCACCACCGGCGCACCCCGTCCCACTCGGCGGCGAACGCGGCCCCGTCGGCCGCGTCCACGACCACCAGGCCGGCCGCGCCCGCCGGCGTCGGCTCCGCCGCCCCGAAGACCCCCACCACCACCGAGGGGTACGCGCCGCGCAGCGCGCCGACGTGCCCCAGGTCGTCCCGGCCGCCGGGGCCGGTGAGGAAGACCAGCGTGTCGCCGAGCCGGTCCTGCCGCAGCCGGTTCGTGGCGGCGCGCAGCGCGTCGTCGGCGGTGGTCAGCTGCGCCGCGGCGAGCCGGTCCAGCGGCCCGCCGCCGGCGAATCCGCCGCCGGGGGCGGGCGACTCCGGGGCGACGAACAGCAGCACCACCGGCAGGTCCTCCCGGAACGCGGCGGTCACGATCGACGCCGCCGCCTCGCAGCCGGACTCGAAGCTCTCGGCCACGCCGTCCGCCCGGTCGGGATGGGCGGTGGCCCGGTTGTCCAGCAGCACCACGAGCCGGGGCAGGCTGGTGTCCACGTTCTCCCGGACCATCAGCTCGCCCACCCGGGCGCTGGTGCGCCAGTGCACCCGGCGCAGCTCGTCGCCGACCACGTACTCCCGCAGCGAGTCGAAGGTGATCGAACCATGCGGAACCGCGTCCACCCGGCCGTCCAGGCTGCGCCCGGCCCCGGTCGGCACCGCGCTCAGCGGGTGGATCCGCGGGTGCACCCAGACCGGGACGGTCCCGCCGTACGGGCGGGCCACCAACACCAGCCCGAGCGGGTCGCGCCGGGTCACCCGCAGCGGCCCGACCGGCACCACGCCCCGGCGCCGGGTGGGCACGTCGTAGCGGACTGTGGTGTCCCGGCCGGGTCGCAGCCGCAGCAGCGGCACCGGCACCGCGCGGTCCCCGCACCGGTCCTCGGCCACCAGGCTCGCCGCCCGCAGCCGGCCGGTGTTGCGGACGGTCACCGTCATGCTCGCCGGCTCGCCCCGGGCCACCCGGTCCGGGTCGGCGCTGCGATCCACCTGAAGGCGGGGCCGCCAGGCCGCGGTCAGCACGGCGTAGCCGACCGCGCCGGCGGCCGCCGCGCCCAGCAGCGTCAACTCCGGGTACGCGAAGCGGAAGCCCGCCCCGAGCAGCACGACGGCGGCGACGAGCAGCCCGACCCCGCGGGCGGTGATCCCCACGCCGACCTGCCGGTCAGCCCTGCACCGGGGCCGGCTGGCCGGACGGCAGCGGCACCGGCACCGAGGCGACAGCCTGGCGCAGCACCTCGGCTGCGGTCACCCCGCGCACCTGCGCGTCCGGGCTGAGCAGCAGCCGGTGCGCGAAGACCGGCTCGGCCAGCGCCTTCAGGTCCTCCGGCATGATCCAGCCCCGCCCGTCGATCAGCGCGTACGCGCAGGCGGCCCGGGTCAGCGCGATCACTCCCCGGGGACTGACCCCGACCCGCACCTGCGGGTGGGTACGGGTGGCGGCGGCCAGCCGGACCGCGTACGCGTAGAGCGGCTCGGCGATGTGCACCCGGCGGGCCATCCGGACCATCTCCCCGACGGTCGCCGTGTCGGTGATCGCGGTGAGCGCCTCGGGGGAGCGGACCGTGGCCCCGCGCAGCACCTCGACCTCCACCGCCTCATCGGGATAGCCGACGGAGAGCTTCACCAGGAAGCGGTCCAGCTGGGCCTCCGGCAGCCGGTAGGTGCCGTCCATCTCGACCGGGTTCTGGGTCGCCACCACCAGGAACGGCTGCGGCACCGGGTGCCGGACGCCGTCGACGGTGACGGTGCGCTCCTCCATCACCTCCAGCAGCGCGGACTGGGTCTTCGGCGAGGCCCGGTTGATCTCGTCGGCGATGACGATGTTGGCGAACACCGGGCCCGGGTGGAACTCGAAGCCCCGGGTGGCCTGGTTGAAGATGGTCACCCCGGACACGTCCGAGGGGAGCAGGTCCGGGGTGAACTGGATCCGCCGCCACTGCCCCTTGACGGTCGCGGCGATGGCCCGGGCCAGGGTGGTCTTGCCGACGCCGGGCACGTCCTCCAGCAGCACGTGCCCCTGGGCGAAGAGCGCGGTCAGCGCCAGCCGGACCACCTGCGGCTTGCCCAGCACGACCGAGTTGACGTTCTCGGCCAGCCGCGCGGCGAGAGCGGCGAAGCCCTGCACCTCCGGCTGGGTGAGCGGCTCGTGGGTGTTCACGGTCGGTGGGCTCCTTGCCTGGGTGGGTCAGCAGGTGGGCAGGACGTTGATGGCGTCGCCGCCCTCCAGGTTGAGCCAGGCCCAGGGGATGTAGTTCTTCCCGCTGTACTCCACCTGCACCCACCAGGTGCTCGCCTTCTGGTTGTTGTAGATCCACGAGTCGACGTGCGCGCCGGACTTCTTGCAGTACGCCTTCAGCCGGGTCCCGGGCTTCGCCCAACCGACCTGGCGGTCGTTGTCCTGCCGGGTGACCGAGAAGATCTCGTTGCCGTTGCGGCCGCTGACGTCCTTGTCGCAGTACGTCCGCTGCTCGCCGTCCGGACCGTTGTTGCAGGTGGCGATCCCGTACAGGGCGTCGGTGGTCTGCGCGCGGGTGGCGGTGCCCTTGCCGGCGGCGTTGCTCGCGGTCACCGTGAAGGTGTACTTCGTGCCCGGGGTCAGGCCGCTCATCGTGATGCTGGAGCAGGCGCCGGTCTTCGCCGGCTCGCCGGGCGCGCTCAGCGAGCAGGACGCCTGGCCGCCGCCGGCGTCGACGGTGAACGTCACCGTCGCCGCGGTGGCGGTCGCCGACGAGCCGGTCACGGTGACCCGCGGCTCGGCCACCGTCCGCGCGGTGGCGGTCGCCTCCGGGCCGGGGCCGGCCTCGTTGACCGCCTTCACCTTGACCGTGACGTTCTGCCCGTTGCCGAGGCCGCTCACCGTCGTCCGGGTGTCGGTCACCTCGCTTGCGCGCCCGCCGACGTCGACCAGGTACTTCGTCACCGGCCGGCCGTTCGCCTCGGCCGGCGACCACTGCACCGCGACCGTGCCCGGCCGGTCGGCGACCGTGGTGGCCCGCAGCCCGACCGGCTGTCCCGGCGCCGCGAACGGCACCACCGTGTTGCTCACCGGCGACGCCGCCGAACCGGCGCCCTTGTCGTTGACCGCCACCACGGTGAACGCGTACTGCGTGCCGTACTCCAGCTCACCGGCCGGCACCACCAGCTCGGTCCTGCGCGACTCGCCGGCCGGGGCGTTGGCGCCCGCCGAGGTGGCGGTCACCACGTACTTCGCGATGGTGTTGCCCTGCCCGTTCGCCGCCGGCCAGCGCACCAGCACCGTGCCGTCCGGCCGCTCCTGCGCGGTGACACCGGCCGGTGGATCCGGCACCGCCGCGGTCGGGATGACCGGGTTGCTGGTCCGCGCCGGACCGGCGCCCTTGGCGTTCACCGCGTGCACCGAGAACCGGTACGTCTCGCCGTTGGTCAGGCCCTTGATCTCCACGGCCCGCTGGTTGGCGCCCACCTCGTGCCGCTGGCCGGCGCCCTCCACCACGTACCGGATGATCTGCGCGCCGTTGGCCGCGGCCGGCCGCCAGCTCACCCGGGCCTGCGCGTTGCCGGCGGCGGCGGTGACGCTGCGCGGCGCGCTCGGCTTGCCCACCTTGGGCTTCTTCGGCGGGGGCGGCGGCGGGGGAGCCGGCGGCGGGTCGCCGCCGAGCACGTCGTTGGCGTACTTGTCGACCTCGCGGACCTGGTGCTTGTCGTTCACCACCCGGGCGGTCGCCGAGTCGGGGGCGTTGATGAACAGGTGGTTCTCGCGGACCTCCAGCTCCAGCGGGCCGGTCGCCTTCCCCTGGATGGTGTCGACCAGCTGGCCGCCGGCGTCGAACGCGTAGACCGTGCCGGTCGCCTCGTCGGCGCAGTAGAACCGGCCGGCCCAGGCCACCGCGGGGCTGAGCCGGTCGCCGGTGCCGGGCACGGTGAACGCCTTCACCTCGCCACCGGCGCTGACCGCGTGCACCTTCCGCTCGTCGGCCACGGTCACTGGCACGACCGGCCCGCTGGTGCGCGCCGGCAGCGCGCCGGGGGCGGTCATCGTCAGCGGGACCTTCCGGACCTCACCGCGCTGCACCCGCACCAGCATCCCCGCCGTCCGGTCGAGCACCGCCACGCCGTCGTCCAGGGTGGAGACGACCAGCTCGTGGCTTGCCTCCGCGACGTCGTACGTCTCCACCTGCTTCGGGCTCAGCCCGGCGCCGGCCGGTGCGGCCGAGGCCGGCGCGGACGGCAGCGTCGCGGCGGTGATCGCCGAGACGGTGCCCTCGCTCGGCACCGCGATCCAGAGCCGGCCCTCGCCGTCGAACGACCCGCCGGTGATGCCCGGCGGGTAGCGCACCGGCTCGCCGACCGGGGCCAGTGAACGCGGGTCGAGCTGGCGGACCACGCCCTGCACCGCGTCGACGACGAACGCCGCGTCCTCGTGCAACGCGACGTTGACGCCCAGGCCGGGGGTGGTGCGGGTGGTCGCGGTGATCTGCAGGGTGGCCAGGTCCAGCGAGCTGACCTGGCCGGTGTTCAGGTCGCGCAGGATCAGCAGCCGGTCGGTCTGGGCGACCTGCATCGGGTGCCGTCGGGTGCCGGGGACCTCCACCCGGGTGTCCACCCGGGCGGTGACCCCGTTGACCCGGGCCATCTCGCCGCGCGCGGCGCTCCACAGCCAGGAACTCGCGTCGTAGCTGGCCACCGCATTGTCGGCGGTGCCCAGGCCGAGCACGGTCAACCCCATGGCGGCGAGCAGCGCGGCCACCGTCGCGATCGTGACCAGCCCGCCCCGGAAACGCGAGCGGGGGCGGGCCGCGTCGGTCCCGGCGGGCACGGCGGCGTCGATGGTGGCCACAGCCCGGTGCCTCCCCTGTCGTCCTGGCAGGTGGCGCGCCTGTCGGCGACCCCTCCCCCTGAGCCGGGTGCCATCATATGGCCCGGTCGAGGACGGGGGAACCCGCACCGTCCCGCTGTGGACACCCAGCGTGCTCGCGGGCCGTGTGGACGGTCAGCGCGGCGCGGCGCCGCCCTCCCGGTCCGTGCAGACCTGCCCAGAGGTGGCGAACGAATCGGTGGAGTAGACCGCCAGCACGGTGAAGCAGTAGTCCACCCGGGAGTTCAACCCGTTGACCGTGTAGCTGGTCTGCCCCGGGTCCACCCTGGCCATCACGCCCAGCGACTGCCCGACCCGGCCGCCGGCCACCATGAACGGCGCCGCGCCCCTGGACGGGTCCGTCCAGGTCAGGGTGATGGTGGCCGAATCGTCGCGCAGCTTCAGGTCGGTCGGCGGCGGGCCGGTCGCGGTTGCCGCGGTCGGCGCCGGCGAGGCCGGACCGGCCGGTGGCGCGGCGTCCCGGCCGAGCACCAGCGCGCCCACCCCGGCGACCGCCGCCACCGCCAGCACCGCGGCGACCACCGCGACGATCACCGCCGTCCGGCTGCGGCCGCCCGACTCCGGCTCCTCTAGGGAGTACGCCGGCAGCTGGGTCGGCGGGTACGCCTGCTGGTGCGGGTACGCCGACACCGGCGGCGCGGCCGTGCCGGCGGAGTCGGGCGAGGGTGCCGGTTCCGGGGCCGGTTCGAGCCGCGGCTGGTCCAGGTCGAGGTCCACGTAGGCCGGTTCGTCCCCGTCCTCGTCGTCGTCCGTCGACTCGTCCGGCTCGGGCTCCGGGTCCGCGACCGGAGCGGCCAGCGGCTGCGGCGGCGCCATGCTGCCCCACGGCGGCGCGGTCATCCCCCACGGTGGCACCGGCGGCGCGCTGACCGGCGGCGGCGCCACGGGCGGCCCGCTCACCGGGTGCGGAGGCCCGGGCGGTGCGCTGACCGGCTGCGGTGGGACCGGGTACGCCGGGGACGGCGCTCCGCTGACCGGTGGCGGCACCAGCGGCACGCCACTGACCGGGTACCGGGGCGCCGGCGGCGTGCTGACCGGCTGCGCTGGGGCCGGCGGGTTGGCCGGGTACGCCGGGTTCGGTGGCCCGCTGACCGGGTGTGCCGGCGGCGGGACGACCGGGTGCGCCTGCGGCGGGAGGACCGGCTGTCCCGGCCCGGGGGGCGCGCTGATCGGCGGGCCGCTGACCGGGTGCGGGTGGACCGGTGGCGGGATGGCCGGCGCGGTCGGCGGCGCGCTGATCGGTGGTCCGCTGACCGGGTGCGGGGGTGCCGGGGGTGCGCTGACCGGCGGTGCCGGGGGAGTGCTCATCGCTGGCGAGCCGACCGGCGCGGTCGGCGGCGCACTGACCGGATGAGCGGGCGGCGCACTGACCGGGTGGGCGGGCGGCGCACTGACCGGGGCCGCCGAGGCCGCGCTCACCGGCGCGGCCGACGGCGGTGGGCTGACCGGCCGTGTGGGCGGAACACTCGGCGTCTGCGGCCGGGTCGCCACGGGTGGCGTGCCGACCCGGGCCACCTCCTCGGCCAGCAGCGGTCCGATCTGCTGGACCTGCACGGTCGGCTTGTCCCACCCCGGTGCGGGGATCGGGGGCGGTTCCGGCAGTTGCCGTGCCGGGGCGGACGGAGCAGGCTCCTCGGCTGTCCGCTGCCGTGGCGGCCCTACCGGCTCGGGCCGAGCGGTGACCACCGGCGAACCGGCCGGGGCCGGCGGGCCGGCGGCCGCGGGCGGCACCGAGACCGGCCGGACGGGTTCGCTGGACTGCGGCGTGGCAGGCGGCGCCGAAACCGGCGGTGCCGCAGGGGCGGAGTGCGGCGTCGCGGGTGGTGCCGGGACCGGCGTTGCCGGACCGGTGGACCGCGGCGCGGCGGGCGGTGCCCAGACCTGGCGAGCCTGGTCCGCCGGCGGCGGTGCCGGGACCGGCCGGGCCGGACCGGTGAACTGCTGAGCCGGGACCTGCGGGGCGGCGAGCGGTCGGGCCGGAACTTGCCTGGCGGCGTCGGTGGGCGGTTGCGCCGGGGCCCACGGCGACTGCCGCGGGGCCGGCACGGCCGGGCCGTCGGAACGCTGCGGAGGGGCGGGCGGCCGCGGAAGCTGCTGTGGTCCGGCCCCGCCGACCGTCATCGGCGCGGTGGTGCCCGCGCTGGCCGCCGAGACGGGTGGAGCCGGGGGCGCGGGGATGCGCGGCGGCGGCGGGACGGGCGGAGCCGCCGGTGCGGTCGGTGCGTGAGCCGCGGCGGTGCGCGCCGGCGGGGGAGGCGTCCGCGGTGCCGGCGCGGTCGGCGGCGGAGGGGGGACCGGCATCGCGGCGCTGGCGCGTGCCGGCGGGACCGGCGACGACGCAGCGAGGGTATCCGGCAACGGCGGTGGAGGCGGTACAGGTGGGTTCGGCGGAACCGGTGCCGCCGTACCGCCGGTCTGGCCGGTCGGAGGCACCGGCGGGGCCTGCGATGGGCCCGGCGGAGCCGGCGGCGCCGGGCGGGACAGGTGGGGCGGGGGCGGCGGGGGTGTGGCGTGGGCCGGTGCCGACTGCGCGCCGGCCTGGTGGTGCGCCGGCGGCGCGGGCGGGGCCGGGCGCGGCGGAGTCGGGATAGCCGGGCCGGCGGCGGGCGGTGCCGGGGGCGTGGCGGCGAGCGGCGGGAGCGGGACGACCGGGGCGGAGCGCGTCGGCGGCGGAGGCGGCGTGACCGTGGCTCGGGGCGCAACCGGAGGCGGAGGGGGCACCGGCGGCACCGGGGCGGACGCCGGGTGCGCGGCGGGCGCCTGCGGCGGGCGTGCGGCGGCCGTCGAGCCGCCGTACGGCTGGTCGGTGGCGGGAATGGTGGTCAGCGACACGGTCGGCTCGGTGAGCGCCGCCGGGCCGGGCCGGCCGCCCGGGCCGGTCTGGCCGGCGGCGGGGGCGGGGGGCTGAGGGGCGGGAGCGGCGTCGCCGAGGTACTGCCGGGCGGTGCGTACGGCCGGGTGGTCGGCACCGAGCACGGCGGGCCCGGCGGTGGCGACGCGGAGGTAGTTACGGCGGGCTTCGTGCCGATTGCCCAGTTCGTCCGCTACCCCGGCCAGCTCGAACGACAGCGCCAGCATCAGCGGCTCGGCGTGCGACCAGCGGCGCTCGCCCGCGGCGAACGCCTCCTCGAGCACCCGGCGGGCGGCACCCGGGTCGTCCGCCTCCCGGTGCAGCCGAGCCAGCAGGTGCGCCGTGTTGAGCACGTCCGGGTGGTCTTCGCCGTACGCCGGCCGGGCGGACCCGATGGCGTCGGTGAGCATCCGGCGGGCGGCGGTGAGATCGCCCGCGGCGCGCAACGCGAGGGCCCTCTGCTGGACGACGGCCAGGGAAGCGGGATGGGACACGTGGCCATGCTGCCGGTAGACGGCGGCCGGACGCTACCCGGGCGCGTGGGCCCACCCCTTTCCGGTGCCCGCGGAGGCCGGCTGAGCTGGGCGCGGAGGGCTCCGGCCGGAGGGGCGTAAGCCGATGTGCATGATCCACCCCGGCCGTGTACAGTAACTCCCCGTGCGGCCCGCCGGGCGGCCGAACGGGTGACGGGCTCACCCCGGCCGGCGCGGTAGGCTGGACGATGCAAGTCCGGGTGGCGGAATGGCAGACGCGCTAGCTTGAGGTGCTAGTGCCCGTATAGGGCGTGGGGGTTCAAGTCCCCCCTCGGACACAGATTTTCCGCATTGGTGCGCACTTTGAGTGCGCATGCACTGATACTACAGTCCGCTGGCCACGGCAGCGGAGCGCGCACCGCGTGAGCATGTGCTCCGCAACCATCCGCTGGTCATCGACGGCGCAGTTCCGACCGGCTCTATCACCGCCCCCGGTTGGGGTTGGCCTGTACCGGCTCGTCGGTGGAGCCAGGCCCGGCGATTGCCGCGCCGCCGTGCACCTTGGCCAGCAGCCACCTGAGTCAGATCATCAGCGCGTCTCGGGCGGGAGCCCCTTGATCGAGGAACGGGTCCACGCTGGCGTCGATCCCGGTCGCGTGCGCAGGTCCGTGCCCCGGGTGGAGCCCGTACAACATCGGAACGGCGGCACGACCACGTCGATCACGAACTCGGCGATGGCCGGCGTGCCGTCCGGGCAGACCTCGATACCCTTGGTACGGTCCGGTGTGATAGCTGAGGCGCCGGCTGCCGCAGGCTTCTGCAGGCCGGTGACCTCGCCCGTGGCCTGACGGCAGGGATGACGGCTGCGATCGATGGGTGCGGCTCAGTAGCGATCGGGCCACCGATGCTGGCGCCGGCTTCGACACACAGGGGGGATCCCGTGAGACTCTCGCGGGTGCGCATCGTCAACCATGCCCGAGTTCCGGACCTCGACTTCGAGGTCCGGCGTCATCTCGTGCTCGTGGGTACGAACGCCGTAGGCAAGACCACCGTCATACGAGCCCTGAACGCGCTGCTGAAGGCTTCAACGAGCCAGCTGCACGCTTGGTTCGGGCCGGACATGCTTCGGGACCAGGCTGCGCCGCTGGTCGTCGAGGCGACACTGACCGGTCTCGACAACGAGGACAAGGGATGGTTCGCCGACGACGTCGAGGTGCTGACGACCCCGGCGGGGCCGCAGATGCAGCTGACAATCCGGCTCACCGTCACCCTCGACCAGATCGATCCCGAGCTGAAGACGGTCCAGCGGGAGTTCGTCAAGGTGGCCGTGGCCCGGCCGGTCCGCCCCAACCAGCTTTCCGCGATCGGCTGGAGCTACTTGCCCGCCGACCGGTCCGCCAACCGCGAACTCGGTGGCGGGCGTACCGGCACCGCCCGGGCGCTGCTCGCCGAGGTGGATCTCGGCAGCGAAGCGGCCGACCTGCGGACCGCGCTGGGGCAGTACCAGACGGTCCTGGACAAAGCCAGCGCACTGGTCACCTTGCGGGAGAGCATCGCGACCGCACTGTCGGCCGTGTACCCCCGCCAGGTCGACCGCGACGACATGTCCGTGCAGTTGCGCGACGTCGACGGCGAAGCGCTGCTCGGCGATGTGGACATCCACATCCGCACCGATCGTGGCCCCGTCCGGCTGCACCAGCAGTCCGACGGCCTCCGCGCACTGACCACGATCGCGCTGCACCAGGTCCACCGTCGCGCCGCGCGGATCGTGGCGGTCGACGAGCCCGAAGTTCACCTGCACCCGCGTGCTCAGGCCCGTATCGGCGCGGTCCTGGCCGAGGTGCCGCAGGCGATCCTGGCCACCCAGTCTCCACAAGTGCTCGCCGCGTTCCGGCCGTCTGAGATCGTCGCCTTCGCCCCGGACGGCACGATCCGCCAAGTGCCCCTCAACCTTGACGAGGACTGGAAGTTCCGCCAGCACTCGTGGCTGGACACCACGCTGGAACCGCTGACCGCCCGCGCGCTTGTGGCGGTGGAGGGCATCTCCGATCGAGTCCTCCTGCACGCCCTCGCTCGTGCTTCCGCCCTGGACCTGGATCAGGCGGGCATCAGCGTGGTCGTCGTCAACGGCGCCACCAACTTCGGTCCCCCGCTCAGGCTGTTCGGTCCGGCCGGGTTCAACATCGCCATGCTCACCCTCGTCGACGAAGCCGAGGCCGCGATCGTCGCTGGCGTGCTCGGCTGCGCCGTCGCCGACCTTGATAAGCACAACGTCCTGATCAGCCGGACCGACCTGGAGGACGAGTACGTCCGCGGCCTGGGTGCTCCGCGCGTCCTCGACGCGCTGGAGGCGTCGGGGATGTATGACCGGCGGGCAATCGTGGGCGCGTGCCGGGTTTCCGACGAGAAGGACATTACCGAGCAGTCGCTGGCCAAGTGGTGCCGCCAGGGAAAGATCAAGGTCGCCGCCGCGCTCGCCACCCAGATCACCGCCGCGGATGCAGCGGCCATCCCAGTGATCGTCGACCTGATGAAAAGGCTACGGGCACTATGACCGCGACACCCCGCCCTCGGGAATCCGACGACGCGGACGAGGTTCGCCTGCCGGTGGGCGAGGTGCTACTGCTCGCCGCGCCGGGCTGCGGCAAAACCGAACGCCTGGCCCAGCACGCCGCCGAGATGGTCCGCACCGGCGAGGTGCGCCAACCCCATCAGATCCTTGTGCTGACGTTCGCCAAACGGGCGCGGACGAACCTGGACAGCCGGATCCGCACGCACCTCGGTCCGGTGGCTGCGCGCCGCCACGTCGACGTGGTCACGTTCCACTCGTTCGCCCACCGGCTGTTCCGCAACCACGGCACCACCATCGGCGGGAACCCGCTGCTCCTCGCCCCGCAAGACGGATGGCTGAAAGAGCTGTGCCGCACCACCGCCCGCGTGCATGGCGTCAAGGTGGACGTGCTCACGGCCGCGTTGGTGGCCGCCAAGCGCGCCCTCATCACCGACGAGGAGGTCCATGCCCGGTTGGGCGCCTGCGGGCTGCCGGCGGCGATGGCCTACCAGGAGCGCCTGGACGCCGAGGGCCGACTCGACTTTGACGACGTACTGCGCTATGGCGTCCGGCTGCTGGCGCTGCCAGCCATTCTCGACCTGTACCGGGCCCGGTACACCGCAGTGCTCGTCGACGAAGCACAGGACCTGAACCCCTTGCAGTACCTCATGGTCCATGAACTCGGCCGCGGCAAGATAGTCTTCGGCGGCGACCAAGCGCAGGGCATCTTCCGATTCGCCGGGGCCGACCCCGACTGGGTGTTCGCCCAGATCCGCGCCCGTAACCCAACCGTTGTACGGCTGGACTGCTCGCACCGCTCATCACCCGCCGTCCTGCGCGCCGTCAGCTCTCTCGCGACGGAACTCGGCGGGCAGCCGCTGGAGTGCGCCGAGCCCGACAAGTGGCAGGGCCGCGGGCGGGTCGCGATCCTTCGGTCACCCGACGTGTACGCCGAGGCCAACGCGGTGATCAACCAGGTCCAGACCTGGCTGGCCGAGGACCCGACGGCAAGCATCGGAGTGATGGCCCGCGCCGGCACACGCCGCGCCTACGTCGACCAGGCTGTCCGCACCGCCGGGATCGCGGCCGAGATCTGGGACGACCCGATGTACTCCGCCCGCGTTGTCGAGCTACTGCGCACCCACGCCCCGGCCGCCATCGCCGCCGCAGATACCGACCAATCCCGCATCGACGAGCTGCAGCGCCGCTGCCACGAAGCCGTCGACCCCGACGACCTGGACCTACGCGACGACATCACCTCCGCCTGCGTGGCCCTACACGAACGCACCGACGAGACCCCGCTGACCGACTCACTTGCCGCCATCCGCGTCGCCGGCGACCCGGACCTGCCCACCGGCGCCGGACTGCACCTGCTCAGCGGCCACTCAGGCAAGGGCCAGCAGTTCATGAAGGTCATCATCGTGGGACTGGAGGAGGCGTTCATGCCCCACTACGCCGCCATCAAATCCAACGACCCGAACCAGATCCGCGACGAACTCGCAGTCCTTCATGTCATGGCGTCCAGGGCACGGGAGGACCTCCTCGTCACCGTCGCCGCCGACGTACCCAACTGGCGCGGCGAACCTCTCCGACGCGACCCGTCGCGGTGGCTACCGTTGATCGAAGCCGTCACCACGGACCCACATCAGGACGAGCAGAGCGGCACGCCGGTGCCCCAGCTGATCGGAGCGCCGACATAGCCGTCACCGCCACACTCGCAACGATCCACGTCGGTGCGCTACGATCATCCACCTGCCTACCCAGCCCTGTTGCGCCTCAGCTACGTTCGTTTGCGCCGCCGAAGCTCGTCCTCGCTCCCGCTTTTCCATAACCGGCGCCAGCCAATCGATTTAGTGCGTAGATTTCCTCGTTCGGCGCCGAGAACCCGCAGGTCAATGCGCCTGACAGCAATCAAGATTCTCCATTGTGAGCCAGGTCAGGTCCGACGTCTATTGGGGAGCCTTCACTGCGCGTAGGTGGTTATGGACCTGGTTGAGCAGGCGCATAGCCGATTTCGGGGAAGCACCGTGCCGGATCAGAAGAGTGCTTCCGTGGCGTGGTAGGCGCGGTTCGGGCGCTCGTCTTCGCCGCGCCGCGTCTTCATGGCCAGAACGACTTCCCGCGTCTGGGATCGCTGGGCGGCGACCTCCAGTACGGCCTCGCTTCCTGCCCTGGTGGTGCCAGCGAACCCGCGGCGGACTAGTGCGACGAAGACATCTCGGGGAAGGTATCGGGTGTTGCCGTAGGTGACCTCAAACCCGGTGCGAGAACCGGTACGTAGGCTCCCATCCGCGATGGCGCGTTGAAGGTAGTCGGCGGGTACGTACATGCCCTTGAGTACGAATGGGTCGCCGGGGGTGAAGTCCCGGTCGCGGACGAACTTGAACCAGAACGGGCTGGGCACCATGCGCCAGTCCCGGGAGTTGACCGGCTCGTTCAAGCCGATGTCCATCCGCTGCAGTTGTTCCTCGAGCTCCGCCTGGCCGGTGTACGCCCACCGCTCCGTGCCTGTGTCTCGGCCGGTGGCGCGCAGGGGCATGCGTTTGTACTGCAGAGTGTGAAGATGTGTGCGAGCTCGTCGTAGTAGATGAGGTCGACGCCCAGGGCTTTCTCCAGGGGTTTGCGGTTGACGTTGGTGATGGTCAGCGCGAACTGGTCGTCGGTGAATCGGGCGATGCTGGAGCTTCGCATCTGTAGTTGACCGTGGGGGTCGAAGCGGCGCAGGTCCTCGGCGAGCAGGTAGTCCTCGTTGTCGGCCACCGACAACGGGTTGCCCGTGAGGTACAGCGGGTTGAACGTGGCGCCGAACGCCTCGCCGGGGTTGAGCCCGTCGCCCGGGGTGTACAGCAGGTCGTCGGGCGCCGGCACGCCGGAGATGTCGATCGCCAGTGAGACGGCGTCACGCTCTTCACGCAACCGAGCAGCGTGCGGCCCGGTCAGCGGCTCGTCGGCCTCATGCAGCGCCGTGATCCACTGCCCGGCTGCGGGTGAGAGGTGGTGCAGCGCGGCGACCACGGCGGCACCGGCTTGCGGAGGCAGCCGTGCCGGATCGAGGGGATGGGGCAGCCGGCTCCGCAGGTCGAGGCGTCGCTTCACGTCTGGCGGTAGCGCCGCCTGCAGGCGCTTGACCGGCACTGGTTCGGGAAGGCGGAACACCGGCGTGATCGAGGTGCGGTCCTTGCCAGTCGCTACCTGCTGTGAGCGACGGGCGAGGCCGATGAGTACCACAGCGCCGGCCTCGTCGGTGTCGTCACCGGCGAAGCCGATGCCCAGCATGAGGGCACCGGGTTTCGGCCGGCTGTGCCGGTAGAACACGTCCGTTACCCGGGTCGAGGCACGCCGCTGATCCTCGTCGGTTATGACCTCATCAAGCGCCCACATGATCACATCGCGTGCCGGCATACGCATAGCCTGCCAGCTATTTTTGCCCAGGGCAGCCTTCGGCGGTCGTGGAGGTCTTCAAGGGTTCAGGCGTCATCCTCGGGTTCCAGGAAGCCGAAGCCTGCGGCCATGTGCCGCAGCGCGTCGCTGACGAGGTCGTCGACCTGCATCGGCGGCACTGGCGCAGAGGTGACGGCGATCGACATGCGGGGAAGCGAGTCTCGGGTGGGTTCGCCGAGCGTGGTCAGGTCGATCAGTTCCTGCAGGTCGCGGATGTGGCCGTGAGTCGGCGTGTTGGCGTGCTCGGCTTGTAGGTGCAGTTCGGTGATGGCTGGTCCGGCCGGAGCCTGGTCCTGCGGCTTCGCGGTCACGGCGAGCGGAAGGTCATGATGTGCTGTGGTCCAGGCTGCCGTGAAGAAGCGGTGTAGATCGTTGAGACTCAGGCGGGGGACCGCGTCGCTTGGTGTCCTGCCTGATGACGGGAAGGCGGTGACGTCGATCCGTAGATCAACGAGGGCGACGATGGTGGGCTGCAGGCCGTCGGGCAGCTGGAACCGTGCCCACAGGGCCAGGGCTGTGCGTTCGGACTCGCCGGCGAGGCGGAGGCGGTAGCTGGCGAAGCGCTGGTCGTTGTAGCCCTCGTCGGACGGGGTGCGTTCCCAGCTTCCAATTTCGGTGGACAGGCCCATGCGCCGGGCCAAGGCTGCCGCGAGCTCGGGTAGCGGACCGGCGGTCAGGGCGCCATGCAGTCGCTTACGGCCCGCCGTGCCGATGGCCCGTTCGGTGTGCTGCCAGAGCAGTCGTGCAGCGCACCGTAGCCGCAGGTCCATGCGGTTGGCGGTGGAGGTCCACCGGTCCTGCTCGCGCGTCTCGAAGCTGAAGCGTAGCTGTGGTTGCCACCGCCACGAACCGTCGTCGCGGCGCACGAGTTCGCCCGGCCCCCACAGGCCCCCGTCAAGGGTGACCCTGCGAGTAGTGCCGTCGATGAACGCCGGCGACGCGGACCGAACAGGGTAGCCGACGTCGGTGAGCTGTCCCGGACTGGCCGCCCGCAGCGCATCCCAGATGGCGGCGTCCATGGCGACTGGGTCGTGCCCGGCCCGAGCGCAGATTACCGCCTCGGGCTGACCGGAGCTGCCGCGGAAATGTTGCACCCAGCCAGGACCGTCGTCGTAGACCTCACTGGTGGGCTCTCCGAGAACTCGCTGGCCGTCGGCTGCCTGGTAGGCCGCTCGGAACGCCCGCTCGTTGCCCGGCGTTCCCTGGCCGACCTGAATGGTGAGCGGGCGGAGTGCGTCATCGATGCGGCCCAACGTGGTGAAGGTTCTGGCAAGCACGTCTGCTGGCGAGATGAGGTGGGAGAAGCTCTGCCGTACCCCGGGATAGGCGTCGAGGTACATCGACAGCGTGTTGGCCTCCCACAGGGCGACGTCCTTGAGGCCGAGCCGATCGGCGTAGCCGCGCAGCAGCACACGTACCCGGTCGATGCCACCAGTGGAAGGCGAACTGGACAGTCGCACGTTCGTGGCGATGATCAGATACTCCGGGTGCCGACCCGCACTCACCCGTTGGCGGCTGGGATCGAGCCAGGCATTGAGCTCACGTGTGATCTGCTGGCAGAGCCAATCGGCGTCCTTGCTGCCGAGCCCGACACGGCGATATTTCGCCTGCAGCACCCCGTAGCCGTCCCACGGACCGTCAGCCCCGACGTAGGAGAGTGGCCCCTCGAAGGTCGCCTCGCGCCCTCCATCGGGACCGTCACCGAACGCCTGAATACCGACTCCGAGGACATGGACCGCCAGTGCCCGGCATAGGTCCTCGAAGGGCCGCTCGCCCAGCCGGCTCAACTCGTGCATCACTGGACCATCATGGGCCCTAGCCTCGGTCTTTCACGGTGTCCGTGATCTTGAGGGTTGAGAAGGCTCGGTAGAGACGGCGAAGTGCCTGCCGCGTAAG
>NZ_JBRIQN010000008.1:0-214556 GCF_052981855.1 Micromonospora sp. LZ34 | reverse complement strand
CGCCGCCGCCCCGCGCCGCGCACCCCGCGCCGGCCGGACCGCACGGCCGGCCGGCGGCCGGTCCGCAAGCCGCGCCGGCCGCCGAAGCTGGCCGACCCGGGCCGCCGGCTGCGGCTGGGCACCGTGCTCACCCTGGCGCTCTTCGCCACCATCGGCATCCGGCTGGTCTACCTGCAGGCCGTGGAGACCCCGGCGTACGCGGGCGGCGGGGTCGCCGACCGGACCCGCACGGTCACCCTGCCCGCGCCGCGGGGCGCGATCTATGACCGGTCCGGCGCCCCGCTGGCGCACAGCGTCGAGGCCCGGTACGTCTACGCCGACCCGACCCAGATCAAGGACCCGCAGGCCACCGCGAAGGCGCTCTCGCCGCTGCTCGGCATCCCCGCCTCCGACCTGGCCGGGCGGATGGCCCAGCGCAAGCGCCCGGACGGCGTCTGGTCGCAGTTCGAGTACCTGGCCCGCGGGGTCGAGATCGAGCGGGCCCGGCAGATCATGGAGCTGAAGCTGCCCGGCATCAACACCCACCGGGACGAGCGGCGCGAGGTGCCCGGCGGCGACCTGGCCGCCAACCTGCTCGGCTTCACCAGCCAGGACATGAACGGGCTGGAGGGGCTGGAGGCCCGCTACGACGACCTGCTGCACGGCGAGGACGGCAAGCGGGTCTACGAGGTCGGCCTGGGTGACCTGGCCGCCCCCATCCCCGGCGGCTACAGCCGCACCACCCCGCCCAAGCCGGGCAGTTCCCTGCAGCTCACCATCGACCGCGACCTGCAGTTCAAGGTGCAGCGGGTGCTCAGCGAGGCGATGGCGCAGAGCAAGGGAAGCACCGGCGCGGCGGTGGTGATCGAGGTGGCCACCGGGGAGGTGCTGGCCCAGGCCAGCCACCCGACCTACAACGCGGCCAAGCCGGTGCCCAGCGACCCCACCGACCGGGAGGACGCGGCCACCAGCTTCGTGGTGGACCCGGGCTCGGTGCACAAGGCGATCACCTTCGGCGCGGCGCTGCAGGAGGGGGTGATCGCCCCGGACACCACGCTGCCGATCCCGAACAGCATCCGCATGGGCGACACCTGGTTCTCCGACACCCACCCGGCCAACGGCCGGCGGATGAGCCTGGCCGGGATGATGGCGTACTCGTCCAACGTCGGCACCATCGAGATCGCCGACAAGCTCGGCCGGGACCGGCTCATCGACTACCAGCGCCGGTTCGGGCTCGGCCAGCCCACCGGGGTGGGCATGCCCGGCGAGGCCACCGGCCGGCTGCTGCCCGCCGACGAGTGGAGCGGGTCGTCGTACGGGTCGGTGCCGATCGGGCACAGCGTGGACGCCACGCCGCTGCAGATGGCCGCCGCCTACGCGACGATCGCCAACGACGGCACGTACGTCCAGCCCCACCTCATCAAGGAGGTGATCGGGCCGGACGGCAAGCGCACGCCGGGCAAGGCGCCGGTCACCCGGTCGGTGCTCAGCCCGGAGAACGCGGCCGCGCTGCGCACCGTCCTGGAGGCGGTGACCACCGTCGACGGCGCCACCGGCACGGCGGCGGCGGTGCCCGGCTACCGGGTCGCCGGCAAGACCGGCACCGGCTGGCGGCTGGTCGACGGGCAGAAGCAGCCCGGCGAGGTGGCGTCGTTCATCGGGATGGCCCCGGCCGAGCAGCCGCGGTACGTGATCGCGGTCTTCGCGCACACCCCGGGCGGCGGGGGCGGGGACATCGCCGCCCCGGCGTTCCGCGAGATGATGCAGTTCACCCTGCACCACCACCGGGTGCCGCCGTCCGCCCCCGGCAAGGCGCCCAAGTTCGTGGTCTATCCGCGCTGACCAGGCATGGCGGGACATCATCGGTGAGTGCGGACGAACCACCGGGGCGGCTGTGCGGCCGGAACCGGACGACCGGGTAGGGTCTGACGCCGTGCCCGGCAATCCTCGTCCCCGTACCGTGCCCGGCGTCCGGCTCGGCGACCTCGCCGCCCGGCTCGCCGTCCAGGCCCCGGCGGGCGCCGCCGACCCGGTGGTGACCGGTGTGACCCACGCCAGCCAGGAGGTCCGCACCGGCGACCTGTACGCGGCGCTGCCCGGCGCCCGCCGGCACGGCGCGGAGTTCACCGCCGGCGCCGCGGCGGCCGGCGCGGTGGCCGTGCTGACCGACCCGGCGGGCGCGGCCGCGGCGGCCGAGGCCGGCCTGCCGGCGCTGGTGGTGCCCGACCCGCGCGCCGTGCTCGGCACCCTGGCCTCCGCCGTCTACGGCGATCCGACCGCGGCGCTGACCGTGATCGGGGTGACCGGCACCGCCGGCAAGACCTCCACCGCCTACCTGGTCGAGTCCGGGCTGCGCGCGGCCGGCCACACCACCGGGCTGATCGGCACCGTGGAGACCCGCCTCGGCGACCTGCGCATCGACAGCGTGCGCACCACGCCGGAGGCCACCGACCTGCACGCCATGCTCGCCGCGGCGCGCGAGCGCGGGGTCACCGCCGTGGTCATGGAGGTGTCCAGCCACGCGCTCGCCATGGGCCGTGTCGGTGGGGTCCGGTTCACCGTCGGCGGCTACACCAACTTCGGCTCCGACCACCTGGACTTCCACGCCGACACGGCGGACTACTTCGCCGCCAAGGCGCAGCTCTTCGACGGCCGGTGCGCGGTGGAGGTGCTCAACCACGACGACCCGGCGCTGCGGCCGCTGTTCAAGCCGGCCACGGTGAGCTACTCGGCGGCCGGCGACCGCACCGCGTCCTGGTGGGCCGACGGCGTCGGCGGCGAGGGGTACGCGCAGCACTTCACCGCGCACGGACCGGACGGCCTGGTGCTGCCCACCGGCGTGGCGCTGCCCGGCCGGCACAACGTGGCCAACGCGCTGCTGGCCATCGCCGCGCTGGTCGCCGCCGGGGTGGACCCGGCCACCGCCGCCGCCGGGGTGGCCGCCTGCGGCGGGGTGCCCGGGCGGCTGGAGCTGGTGGCCGACGGCCCGGTGCGCGGCGTGGTCGACTACGCGCACAAGGCGGACGCGATCGTGGCCGCGCTGGCCGCCCTCCGGGAGCTCAGCGCCGGCCGGTTGATCTGCGTGATCGGCGCTGGCGGCGATCGGGATCGGGGCAAGCGGCCGGTGATGGGCGCCGCCGCGGCGGAGGGAGCCGACGTGGTGCTGGTGACCGACGACAACCCGCGCACCGAGGACCCGGCGGCGATCCGCGCCGAGGTGCTCGCCGGTGCCCGGCGGGCCGGCACGGCGGCCAGGATCGAGGAGGTGGCCGACCGCCGGGCGGCCATCGACGAGGCGGTCCGGCTGGCCGAGCCCGGCGACGTGGTCGCGCTGCTCGGCAAGGGCCACGAACGCGGGCAGGAGGTCGGCGGCGAGGTGCTCCCGTTCGACGACCGCACCGAGCTGGCCGACGCGCTGCGCGCCCGGTTCGGGGACCTGGCGGGTCACCGGTGATCGCGCTGAGCCTGGCCGAGGTCGCCTCGGCGGTCGACGGCCGGCTGGTGGCCGCCGACCCGGCCGTGCGGGTCACCGGCCCGGTCGAGTTCGACTCGCGCAAGGTGTCCCCGGGTGCGCTCTTCGTCGCCTTCCCGGGCGAGAAGGTGGACGGGCACGACTACGCCGCGGCGGCGCTGGAGGCTGGGGCGGTCGCGGTGCTCGGCACCCGGGAGGTGCCGGGGGTGCCGATGGTGCTGGTCGGCGACGCGCTCACCGCGATGGGCCGGCTGGCCCGCGCGGTGGTGGACCGGCTGCCCGGGCTGACCGTGATCGGGCTCACCGGCTCGTCCGGCAAGACCACCACCAAGGATCTGATCGCCCAGCTCGCCGCGCGGCTGGGGCCGACGGTCGCGCCGCCCGGCTCGTTCAACAACGAGCTGGGGCACCCGTACACGGCGTTGCAGGCCGGACCGGACACCCGCTACCTGGTGATGGAGAAGGGCGCCCGCGGGGTGGGGCACGTGCGCTACCTGTGCGACGTGGTGCCGCCGCGGATCTCCGTGGTGCTCAACGTCGGGGTGGCGCACATCGGTGAGTTCGGTTCCCGGGAGACCATCGCGCTGGCCAAGGGAGAACTGGTCGAGGCGCTGCCGGCGGACGGGCTGGCGGTGCTCAACGCCGACGACCCGTTGGTGGACGCGATGTCCGCGCGTACCGTCGCCCGGGTGGTCCGGTACGGCGAGGCGGCGGACGCGGACGTGCGGGCCGTCGACGTGACGCTGGACGAGCGGGGCCGGCCGGCGTACACCCTGGTGACCCCGGAGGGGGACGCCCCGGTGCGGCTCGGGCTGACCGGGCGGCACCAGGTCTCGAACACCCTCGCCGCGGCCGCGGTGGCCCGGGAGCTGGGCATGCCGCTGACCGAGCTGGCGATCGCCCTGGGCGAGCTGGGGCTGGTCTCCACCCGCCGGATGGACGTCTTCGAGCGTCCCGACGGGGTGACCGTGATCGACGACTCGTACAACGCCAACCCCGCCTCGATGGCGGTCGCGCTGCGTGCGCTGGCCGGCATCGGACGGGACCGGCGTACCCTCGCGGTGCTCGGCTACATGGCCGAGCTGGGCCCGTTCGAGCACGACGGGCACGCCGGGGTGGGCCGGCTCGCGGCCGAACTGGGCGTCGACCGGCTGCTCGTGGTGGGCGAGCCGGCGGCGCCGATCCACGAGGGCGCGACATCGGTAAGTGACTGGGGAGGAGAGTCGGTGCTGCTCACCGATCAGGCGGCGGCCGTCGAGGTGCTGCGGAGCGAGTTACGGCCGGGCGACGTCGTCCTGGTGAAGGGCTCCCGGTACCGCACCTGGGAGGTGGCCGACGCGCTGCGCGCGGACGCCGCGGACGCGACCGGGGAGACCGCCGCATGAGGGCGGTGATCGTCGCCGTCGGGGTCGCCTTCCTGATCTCGCTCTTCTGCACCCCGATCGCGATCAAGGTCTTCACCCGGCTCAAGGCCGGCCAGCCGATCCGTGCCGAGGGCCCGGCGATGCACCAGGGCAAGAAGGGCACGCCGACGATGGGCGGCGTGGTGTTCATCATCGCCACGGTCATCGCGTACGTCGCCGGTCACCTCGCCCTGACCACCCTGCCGGACCAGCAGATCGCCCAGGTCGAGCCGACCATCACCGCCCTGGTGCTGCTGGGGCTGATGGTCTTCTCCGGCGCGGTCGGGTTCATCGACGACTTCCTGAAGGTGCGCAAGCGGCACAGCGGCGGGTTGAACAAGCGCGGCAAGCTGCTCGGCCAGATCCTGGTCGGCGCGGTCTTCGGGGTGGTCGCGCTCTACTTTCCGAGCACCATGACCGACGCCTCGGGCGCGGTGACCAACACCGAGACCGTCGGCAGCACCACGCTGAGCTTCATCCGGGACATCCCGGCGCTGGACGTCACCAAGATCGGCGCGGTGGTCATCTTCATCTTCGTGGTGATGGCCGCGACCAACGGGGTGAACCTCACCGACGGCCTCGACGGCCTGGCCACCGGCGCCTCGGTGATGGTCCTCGCGGCGTACGCGCTGATCGCGTTCTGGCAGTACCGGCACTGGTGCGCCGACCCGAACTACACCCAGGACTACTGCTACACCGTCCGCGACCCGCTGGAGATCGCCCTGATCGCCGGCGCCGCGGCCGGCGCCTGTGTGGGCTTCCTGTGGTGGAACACCTCGCCGGCGCGGATCTTCATGGGTGACACCGGCGCGCTGGGCCTCGGCGGGCTGATCGCCGGGATGGCGATGTCCACCCGGACGATCCTGCTGCTGCCGATCATCGGCGGCCTCTTCGTGATCATCACGATGTCGGTGGTGATCCAGATCATCTCGTTCCGGACCACCGGCAAGCGGGTGTTCCGGATGTCCCCGCTGCAGCACCACTTCGAACTCGCCGGCTGGAGCGAGGTCAACATCGTGGTGCGATTCTGGATCATCGCCGGCATCGGCGTGGCCATCGCCCTCGGCCTCTTCTACAGCGAGTTCCTCGCCGCCGTCACCTGACCCTCCGGAGGGAGCGGGTTCGACACGCCGAGGGGGCGGTTGCGCGGGTGGCCGGCCCCGGAAACCGCGATGATGTCGGGGTGGGGGAGGCACGAGGAACCGAGGGCACGACCCGGGCCGGGGCACGCACGTCGCCGGGCGGGACGCGTACCGCCGAGGCGGCCGGTGCGCCGCGCCGGCCGGACGAGCCGGGCGGTGCGGCGGCGCTGCGCGGCCTCGACGCCGCGGGCGGGCTGGCCGCGCTGCGCGGCCTGCTGGACCGTCCGCTGGCCTCCTACTACCTGCTGCTCTCCAGCGCCGGGCTGCTGCTGCTGATCGGCCTGACCATGGTCTTCTCGGCCACCAGCGTGCGCGACTACGCCGAGAACGGCAACGCCTCCGCCTCGCTCACCAAGCAGGCGATCTTCGCGGTGATCGGCATCGGCGCGTTCTGGGCCTGCCAGCGGCTGCCGGCGACGACCTACCGGTCGCTGGGCCGGCCGCTGCTCTTCACCGCCGTCGGGCTGCTGCTGGTGCTCAACCTGCTGCTCGCCTACGCCCGGCTGACCGGCCAGGACTCCGCCCGGATCGGCCCGATCGAGGCCCGGCTGCTCTGGCTGTTCATCGGCGGCATCCAGGTGCAACCCTCCGAGCTGGCCAAGTTCGCCCTGGTGCTCTGGGGCGCGCACGTGATCGCCCGCAAGGGCGCCGCGCTGGGCTGGTGGCGCGAGCTGGCCACCCCGCTCTTCCCGGTGGTCGGGCTGCTCTTCGTGCTGGTCGGGTACAACGACCTGGGCACCATGCTCTGCCTGCTCGCGCTGGTGGTCGGCCTGCTCTGGGCCGCCGGGGTCCGGCTGCGGGTCTTCGGCGGGCTGTCGGTGTTCGGGCTGATCGGCGTCGGCCTGCTGATCGCGGTCGCCTCGCTCGGCGCCGGCTCCGGTGAGCAGGGCGAGGAGAACTACCGGTTCGCCCGGCTGATGTCCTTCTTCAACCCGCCCGCCCCGGAGGACTGCAAGCTCGAGGGCTGCTACCAGATCTTCCAGGGGCGGCTGGCCATCGAGCACGGCGGCTGGTTCGGCGTTGGGCTCGGCAAGAGCAGCCTCAAGTGGGACTGGCTCCCCGAGGCGCACAACGACTTCATCTTCGCGATCATCGCCGAGGAACTCGGCGTGGTCGGCTGCGCGGTGGTGCTCACCCTGTTCGCCGTGCTGGCGTACACCGGGCTGCGCATCGCCCGCCGGGTCGACGACCCGTTCCGCCGGCTGGCCGCCACCGCGGTGACCACCTGGCTGGTCAGCCAGGCGGTGATCAACGTGGGTGGGGTGGTCGGGCTGCTGCCGATCACCGGCCTGCCGCTGCCGTTCATCTCCGACGGCGGCAGCGCCCTGGTCGTCACGCTCGCCGCGGTCGGGATGCTGGCCTCCTTCGCCCGCGCCGAGCCCGATGCGGCCAGAGCACTGCATGCCCGTCCGCCGGCCCGATGGGTCCGACTAGTGTGGGCCCCGTTGCCACCGCTTCCCGCGCGGCGCCGCCGGACGGCGACGCCGCCGGCCGCCCGAGGGTCCGTGCCCCGGGCGCGGGAGCGGCGGCAGGACGACCAGGCCGAACCGCGCGGTGTCCGGTCCACCCGGGGCCGCGGCCGGTCGGCGGACGAGAGGAGACGGTGATGGGTCCGCTGCGTTCGGTGGTGCTCGCGGGAGGTGGCACCGGGGGACACATCTACCCGCTGCTCGCCTTCGCCGACTGCCTGCGTCGGCACGACCCCGGCGTCCGGATCACCTGCCTCGGCACACCCAAGGGCCTGGAGAACGAACTGATCCCGCCGCAGGGCTACGACCTGCGCCAGATTCCCGCCTACCAGCTGCCCCGGTCGGTCAACATGAACCTGGTGAAGACGCCGGGCCGGATGTGGACCGCGGCCCGCGCCGCGGGCAAGGTGATCGACGAGGTGCGCGCCGACGTGGTGGTGGGCTTCGGCGGGTACGTCTCGGTGCCGGCCTACCTGGCCGCCTGGCGGCGCGAGCTGCCGATCGTGATCCACGAGGTGAACGTCCCCCCGGGCGTGGCCAACCGGCTCGGGATGAAGTTCACCAAGCACGTCGCGGTCGGCTTCCCGCACCAGCCGGCGCAGGCCGAGTCGCTGCGCGACGCGCGGGTGGTCGGCGTTCCGCTGCGCCAGCGCATCGCCGGGCTGGACCGGGCCGCGCTGCGCGACGCCGCCCGCGCGCACTTCGGGCTCCGCCCCGACCTGCCGGTGCTCTTCGTCGCCGGCGGCTCGCAGGGCGCCCGGTCGATCAACCTCGCGGTCTCCGGCGCGGCCAAGGAGCTGGCCCGGCACGGGGTGCAGGTGCTGCACGTGATGGGCGCCCGCAACGAGCCGGTGCCGATCCCCACCGACCTGCCGGTGCCGTACGTCACCCTGCCCTACCTGTCCGAGATGGAGCTCGGCTACGCCGCGGCCGACCTGATGCTGGGCCGGGGCGGGGCGATGACCTGCGCCGAGGTGGCCGCGATCGGCCTGCCCGCCATCTACGTGCCCTACCCGCACAGCAACCAGGAGCAGAAGCGCAACGCGCTGCCCGTGGTGGAGGCCGGCGGCGGGCTGCTCGTCGACGACGCCGAGCTGACCCCGGACTGGCTGGAGCGCACGGTGATCCCGTTGATCCGCGACCCGCACCGGCTCGCCGCGATGGGCGCCGCCGCGGCCGGCTACGGGCGGCGGGACGGCGACGAGGCGCTGCTCGACTTCGTCTACGAGGCGGTCTCCCGGTGAGCGGGCGCGCCGCGACTGGAAGGCAGCTGTCATGAACACCGCGCAGTTCACCCCGGCCGGTACGCTCACCGCGGAGGACCTGGGCACCATCCACCTGATCGGGGTGGGCGGCGTTGGCATGAGCGGACTGGCCCGGCTCTTCCTCACCCGGGGCATCCCGGTCTCCGGCAGCGAGCTGCGGGAGTGGCCGTCGCTGGCCGGCCTGCGCGCGCTCGGCGGCACCATCCACATGAGCCACGAGGCGAGCAACCTCGACGGCGTGGACACCGTGGTCTACTCGTCGGCCATCCCGCAGGACCATCTGGAACTGGTCGAGGCGCGCCGGCGCGGGCTGCGGGTGCTGCACCGCTCCGAGGCGCTCGCCGCGGCGATGACCGGCCGCCGCACGGTGGCGGTGGCCGGCACCCACGGCAAGACCACCACCACCTCGATGGTCACCATGGTGCTCCAGCAGGCCGGGCAGGATCCGTCCTTCGTGATCGGCGGCGAGATCTCCGAGGTCGGCTCCGGCGCCCACCACGGCACCGGCGAGTACTTCGTGGTCGAGGCGGACGAGAGCGACCGGTCGTTCCTGATCTACCGCCCGTACGTCTCGATCATCACCAACGTCGAGGCCGACCACCTGAACACCTACGGCGACCTGGCCAACCTGGAGGCCACCTTCGCCGAGTTCGCCCGGCTCACCGACCCGGACGGGTTCATCATCACCTGCGCCGACGACCCGGGCGGGCGGCGGCTGGCCGAGACGCTGCGCGCCGAGGGGCGCCGGGTGCACACCTACGGCGAGGCGGCCGACGCCGACCTGCGGCTGACCGACATGACCTCGTCGGCCCGCGGCGTGCGCTACCTGGCCGGCATCGACGGGCGGTCGCTGGGCGAGTTCCGGCTGCCGGTGCCGGGCCGGCACATGGGGCTCAACAGCGCCTCGGCGGTGCTGGCCGCGTACCTGCTGGAGCTGCCGCTGGAGGCGGCGGAGGCCGCGCTGGCGGTCTTCCCGGGCGTGCGGCGGCGCTTCGAGCGCAAGGGCGTCGCGGACGACGTGCTGGTCTACGACGAGTACGCCTACCACCCCACCTCGATGACGCTGGCGCTGCAGACGCTGCGCGAGGTGGCCGGGGACGGCCGGCTGATCGTGGTGTTCCAGCCGTACCGGCTCTACCGCACCCGCGACCTGCAGGCGGAGATCGCCGAGGCGCTGGCGATCGCCGACGAGCTGGTGCTGCTGGAGGTCTTCGGCCCCGGCGAGCTGCGCCAACCGGGCGAGGGGTCGGCGGCGCTGATCGAGGCGGTGCCGCTGCCGGCCGAGCGGAAGGTCTTCGTCGACTCCTGGGAGGCGGCGCCGGCGGAGGTGGCCCGGCGGGCCCGGCCGGGTGACGTCGTGGTGACCATGGGCGCCCCGCCGATCTCGCTGATGGGCGACCAGCTGCTGGACGCGCTGTCGGCCCGGCGTACCGGCCCGGCCGTGGACAGCCCGGCGATCGGTGGCGTCGTCCCGGACGGCACGGCGCCCGCCGGCGGATGAGCCCCGGCCCGGCCCGGGGGCGGACCAGCGGCGCGGACGGCGGGGCGGGCCGGCGCGGCCCGGTCCGCCGCTGGCAGCTGGTCCGGGCCGGCAGCGACGCGGTGCCCGCGTCGACCCGCCGGTTCATGGCCCGGGCCCGGCAACGGCGGATGCGTGCGGCGCTGCCCTGGGCGGTGGCCGCCGGAGTGCTCGCGCTGGCCGGGCTGGTCGCCTGGACCCTGCTCGGCACGGGGTTGTTCGGGGTGCGCGAGGTCCGCGTCGAGGGCGCCGACCTGGTGACCCCGGTGCAGGTCCGGGACGCGGCGGGGGTGCCCGACGACGTCCCGCTGGCCACCGTGGACCTGGCCGTCGTGCAGCGGCGGATCGGCGCGCTGCCGCCGGTGGAGCGGGTGACCGTGTCCCGGGACTGGCCGGACGCGCTGGTGGTCCGGGTGACCGAACGCACCGGCGTGGCGGTGGTGCCGAGGGGCGAGGAGTTCGTGGTGGTCGACGCGGCCGGCGTGGTGTTCCGGACGCTGCCGCGGCGCCCGGCGGAGCTGCCCCTGGTCCGGGTCGCCGATCCGGGGCCGGCGGACCCGGGCACCCGGGCCGCGCTGGACGTGGTCGCCGCGCTCACCCCGCAGCTGCGCACCGAGTTGGTCGACGTGACCGTGGAGAGCCTGGCCCGGATCAGCCTGCGGCTGCGCGACGACCGGACGGTGGTCTGGGGGGACGCCACCCGGGGCGCGGACAAGGCCCGGGTGGCCACCGCGCTGCTGGGTCGCAAAGCCGACACCATCGACGTCAGCGCGCCGGACGTGGTGACCTTCCGGTGAGCCGCCGGTCAGCGCGGCGGCCGGGCCCGGTCCGTCCGACGTGACCCGTTCCGCTCCAGGGGGCGACACGCCGGGCAGGTCCTTGGCTCATCGCGCGGGGGCGCTTACGTTGCCCCGAAGAGGATCAGTGGTTGACATAACTGTGAGCCTCTAGTAGAGGGTGAGGGTTCACCCCTGATCCTCGCTGGTGACAGCTGTCGTCGACCGTTGGTCTGGCCACGCCGTACCGGGTCGGGGCGAAGCCAATCTCGAAGGGAAAGGACCGGAGATGACACCTCCGCACAACTACCTGGCGGTCATCAAGGTCGTCGGCATCGGGGGCGGCGGCGTCAACGCCGTCAACCGGATGATCGAGGTTGGGCTCAAGGGCGTCGAGTTCATCGCGATCAACACCGACGCGCAGGCGCTGCTGATGAGCGACGCCGACGTCAAGCTCGACGTCGGCCGCGAGCTGACCCGTGGCCTGGGCGCTGGCGCGAACCCGGACGTCGGCAAGAACGCCGCCGAGGACCACCGGGACGAGATCGAGGAGGTGCTCAAGGGCGCCGACATGGTCTTCGTCACCTGCGGCGAGGGCGGCGGCACCGGCACCGGCGGGGCGCCCGTGGTGGCGAACATCGCCCGCAAGCTCGGCGCGCTGACCATCGGCGTGGTGACCCGGCCGTTCTCCTTCGAGGGCAAGCGCCGCCAGGTGCAGGCCGAGTCCGGGATCGACGAGCTACGCAACCAGTGCGACACGCTGATCGTCATCCCGAACGACCGGCTGCTGGCGCTCGGCGACCGCAACATCAGCATGATGGACGCCTTCCGCACCGCCGACCAGGTGCTCCTCTCCGGTGTCCAGGGCATCACCGACCTGATCACCACCCCGGGTCTGATCAACCTGGACTTCGCCGACGTCAAGAGCGTGATGAGCGGAGCGGGCAGCGCGCTGATGGGCATCGGCAGCGCCCGGGGCGAGAACCGCGCGGTGGAGGCGGCCGAGGCGGCCATCTCCAGCCCGCTGCTGGAGCAGAGCATGGACGGCGCGCGCGGCGTGCTGCTCTCCATCGCGGGCGGCTCCGACCTGGGGCTGTTCGAGATCAACGACGCCGCCCAGCTGGTCACCGACGCGGCCCACCCGGACGCCAACATCATCTTCGGCGCGGTCATCGACGACGCCCTCGGCGACGAGGTGCGGGTCACCGTCATCGCGGCCGGCTTCGACGGGGGTGCGCCCTCGTACAAGGCGGCCGAGCCGGCCCGCAAGACCAACCAGAACCAGCCGGCGCAGCAGAGCGCGCCGGTCGCGCCGCCGGCCACCATGCCGGCGCCGCCGCAGTCGCCGCGTCGGGTGCTCTTCGACGACGTCGACGTCCCCGACTTCCTCAAGAACGGGTCCTGAGCCGCGCCGATGAGCGAGCGCAGCGAGCGAATCATCAGGCTCAGTGTGAAGATTCCTCATGGCGGCACGCAGCGCAGCGGAGTGCCGGCATGACCGACAGTCCAACCTCGGTACGCCCCGACCGGCGTGCCGAACTCGCGGCCGGCCTGGCCCGGGTACGGTCCCGGATCGCGGACGCCTGCGCCGCCGCGGGCCGGGACCGGGCCGAGGTCACCATGATCGCGGTGACCAAGACCTACCCGGCCGGTGACGTGGTGGCGCTGGCCGGGCTCGGCGTCACCGACGTGGGGGAGAACCGCGACCAGGAGGCGGCCGCCAAGGCCGCCGAGGTGGCCGCCGCCGGGGTGACCCCGCGCTGGCACTTCATCGGCCGGTTGCAGCGGAACAAGGCGCGCTCGGTGGTCCGCTACGCCGACGTGGTGCAGTCGGTGGACAGCGTCCGGCTGGCCCGGGCGCTGGATGCGGCGTCGGCCGCCGGCCGGGACCGGCCGCTGGACGTGCTGGTCCAGGTCAGCATCGACGGGGACGCGGCCCGGGGCGGCGCCCTGCCGGGCTCGGCCGATCCGGACGCCGGGCTCGACCCGGTGGCCGAGGCGGTGGCCGGCGCGGACGCGCTGCGGCTGACCGGTCTGATGGCGGTGGCGCCGCTGGGCTGGGAACCGGAACGGGCGTTCGCCCGGCTGGCCGAGGTGGCCGCCGCGTTCCGGGCCGTCCATCCGGGAGCCACCGCCCTGTCCGCCGGAATGAGTGGCGACCTGGAAGTCGCGATCGGATACGGCGCGACACATGTCCGTGTGGGTAGCGCGTTGCTCGGAATGCGCCCCACGCTGCGGTAGCCTGACCGCGGAAGAAGAAATTACATCTGTGTTGTTTCGGAAACGGCGTCCCTTTACCGGGGGTCGTGGCGCGCGACGCGAATCGCGTGCCAGGGGATTGCCGTTCCGGTCCAGTGGGCAGGAATGGTCCACTCGCGACAAGGCGACACGGCACGGGGGCGTGTGCCGCACGGCGGACGGAAGGGCGCGGGATGGGTGCACTGCGCAAGGCGGGGGTCTGGCTCGGTCTGGTCGAAGAGGACGACGAGCGGGCCTACGACGACGGTGGCTACGACAAGGGTGGCTACCGCGACTCGCGTTACCGGCAGAGCCGGTACGCCGAGGAGTTCGCCGACGAGGAGGAGGACGACGCCGAGGAGCCGCCGGCGCCCCGGCCCCGGCTGGGTGACCGTGGCCGGCTCGCGGAGCGGTCCACCGGGCGCGGCGGCGAGTCCGAGCGCGCCGAGTCGGAGCGGGCGGAGCGGTCCAGCGTCCGGTCCATCACCCGGTCGACGGGCGGCGAGACCTCCGGTGCGCTGACCTACCACACCCGGGACAACCTCGCCCTGGCGCCGCAGGCGCAGCCCCGGGAGCGGGCGGTGGTGGCCGAGGAGGAGCAGCGTTACCAGATCACCACGCTGCACCCGACCACCTACCGGGAGGCGCGCACCATCGGCGAGCACTTCCGCGACGGCGTTCCCGTGATCATCAACCTCACCGAGATGGACGAGGCCGATGCCCGCCGTCTGGTGGACTTCGCCGCCGGGTTGGCCTTCGGCCTGCGCGGTACGATCGAGCGCGTGACCAACCGGGTGTTCCTGCTCTCACCGGCCAACGTCCAGGTCACCGCGGAGGACAAGGCCAAGATCGCTGAGGGCGGCTTTTTCAGTCTGAGTTGACCCCGGCCGACCGAGGGACGTCGCCTGTCGTGTTGTCGATCCTGTTGCAGGTCCTGTACCTGATCCTCTATGTCTTCCTGCTCCTTCTTCTGTCCCGGTTTGTCCTGAGCGCCGTTCTTCAGTACGGCCGCCGGTGGCAACCGGGGCGCGGGGCATCGGCGGGACTGGAATCCGTGTGGAGCGTCACTGATCCCCCTCTCAGCGCGTTGAGGCGTGTGATCCCTCCGCTGCGAATTGGTACCGTGAGCATCGACCTGGCCTCCCTTGTGCTCCTGGTTATCCTGTTCGTGCTGATGAGGTTTGTGTTAGAGCCGGCGATCATCAGGACCGCCTGATGACCGACGCGCTATCGCGGCCGCAACTGACCCGAGGAGTTTCGATGCCGCTGACCCCGGCCGACGTGCACAACGTCGCCTTCAAGAAGCCGCCGATTGGCAAGCGGGGCTATGACGAGGAGGAGGTCGACGCCTTCCTGGACGAGGTCGAGCGCGAACTCGCCCGTCTCATCGAGGAGAACAACGAGCTGCGCGCCCAGGTGGAGCGCGGCGGTCGTGGCGGCGTTCCGGCCGGCCCCGGCGGCGACGCCCGACTCGCGGCGGAGCTCAACGACGTCAAGGCCCAGCTCGACCGGGTGCAGCGCGACAAGGCGGCGGCCGAGCAGGCCGCGCGCGCGATGCAGGCGGAGCTGGAGCAGGTCCGCGCGGCCGGCGGCCCGGCGGTCGGCGGCGGCGACGGCGAGCAGCAGGCGCTGCGGGTGCTGATGATGGCCCAGCGGACGGCCGACGACCACGTCTCCGACGCCCGCCGCGAGGCCGACCAGCTGCTCTCCGAGGCCCGGTCCAAGGCCGAGGAGGTCACCCGCGAGGCGCGCGCCAAGGCCGACGCGCTCGAGCGCGACGCCCGGCAGCGGCACCAGGAGGCCATGGGCGGCCTCGACGCCAAGCGCACCGCGCTGCAGAAGCACATCGAGGAGCTCAAGCAGTTCGAGCGGGAGTACCGCACCCGCCTCAAGGCCTACCTGGAGAGCCAGCTGCGCGACCTCGACGGCCGCGGCCAGGGCCTGGAGGCCGAGATGACCCGTGGCGAGGGCACCCGGGCAGCCGGCGGCAACGGCCTGGCCACCGCGGGGCTCGCCGGCTCCTACGGCGGCGGTCGCTCCGGCGCGCTGGAAGCCGGTCGCTGATCACCGGTCGGCGGCCGTCCTTACGGTGGCGGTCGCCGGCCTCGCCTCATCGGTACGGACGCGGCGGGGGTGAGCCGTGATAGTCGCCAGTCTTCTGCTCATCCTCGTCGCGGTGGTGCTGCTGGTGCTCGGTCTGGCCGGCGGCTCCAGCCTGCTCCTGATCATCTCCATCGCGGCCAGTCTGCTGGCCGCCGTCGCACTGGTCGCCGGCGCCCGCCAGGCGGCCGCCGACCGGGCGACGGCGCACCGGGACGGGTCCGCGCAGCGGGTGCGGACGGGCACCCCTCCGGCCACCCCGGCCGAGTTCGCGTACGGGCCGCCACTGGCGGACCCGGACATCCCCGTCCAGCACGTTCCTCCGACGGTCGACGCCGGCGGCACCGGGTGGCGGCAACCACCCGAGCCGCCGGTGACCGACGCCGGCCCCCCGGCGGCGACGCCGGGCGTCGAGGCCTACGACGACGAGCCGGCCGCGCAGGACGTCACCCCGGAGCAGGTCGCCCGGCTCGCCGGACTGACCAGCGAGGTGCGGGTGGTCGACGGCCGTCCCCGCTACCACCTGGCCGGCTGCGCACACCTGGTCGGCCGGGTCCACGAGCCGCTGCCCGTCGCCGAGGCCGTCGAGCTGGACTTCTCCCCGTGCGCCCACTGCGCGCCGGCCACCGCCCTGCTCGCCGACGCGCACCGGATCTGACCCGGGCGCCGGGTGACCATGGACGACACGCTCACCGTCGCCGTGCGGGTGAAACCCGGCTCCGCCCGGGCCCGGGTCGGCGGCCGCTTCGACGGGCCGCACGGGCCCGCGCTGGTGGTCGCGGTGAACGCGCCGGCGGTCGACGGCCGGGCCACCGAGGCGGCCCGGCGGGCCCTGGCCGAGGCGCTCGGCGTCCGGCCGGCGGTGGTCTCGCTGCGCGCCGGGGCGGCCAGCCGGGACAAGCTCTTCCTGATCGAGCGCCCCGACCCGGGGCTGACCGAGCGGCTCGGACGGCTGCGCGACGGGTCCGCCGGGTGAACCAAGCCCGGGCCAGGCGACCGTGACCCCCGGGCTGGACCTCGCGCTCCTGCTGGGGGCGGCCGTCCTGCTGGTCGCGGTCGGGGCGGTGCGGCTGTCCACCCGGCTCGGGGTGCCAAGCCTGCTGGTCTACCTGGCGCTCGGCGTGGCGATCGGCGAGGCCGGGCTGGGCATCCGGTTCGACGACGCCGAGCTGACCCGCACCCTCGGCTTCTGCGCGCTCATCGTGATCATCGCCGAGGGCGGTCTCTCCGCCCGGTGGAGCACGGTGCGCCCGGTGCTCGGGCTGGCCGCCGCGCTCTCCACGGTGGGCGTGGTGGTCAGCATCCTGGTCGTCGGGCTCGCCGTACACCTGCTGCTCGGGCTGGACTGGCGGCTCGCCCTGCTCTACGGCGCGGTGCTCTCCTCCACCGACGCCGCGGCGGTCTTCGCCACCCTGCGCCGGCTACGGCTGCCGCCCCGGCTGGTGGCCACCCTGGAGGCCGAGTCCGGGATGAACGACGCCCCGGTGGTGCTGCTGGTGGTGCTGCTCTCCCGGGAGGCCGCGGCCGCCCACCCCTGGTGGTACGAGGTCGGCCTGGTCGGCTATGAGCTGGCCCTCGGCGCGCTGGTCGGCTTCGCCGCCGGGTTCGGCGGGCGGTGGGCGCTGCGCCGGGCCGCGCTCCCCTCGGCGGGGCTCTATCCGATCGCGGCGGTCGGGCTGACCGTGCTCGCGTACGCGGCCGGCGCGGTGCTGCACGCCTCCGGCTTCCTCGCCGTCTACGTCGCCGGGGTGCTGCTCGGCAACGCCCGGCTGCCGCACCGGCAGGCGATCCTCGGCTTCGCCGACGGGCTGGCCTGGCTGGCCCAGATCGGGCTCTTCGTGCTGCTCGGCCTGCTGGCCACGCCGAGCCGGCTGGACGCGGCGGTGCTGCCGGCGGTGGTCGCCGGGCTGGCGCTGGTGCTGCTCGCCCGGCCGCTGTCGGTGGCGGCGTCCGCGCTGCCGTTCCGGTTCGGCCTGCGCGAGCAGGCGTTCCTGTCCTGGGCCGGGCTGCGCGGCGCGGTGCCGATCGTGCTCGCCACCATCCCGCTGTCCGAGCGGGTGCCGGGCGCCGACCGGCTCTTCGACGCGGTCTTCGTGCTGGTGGTGATCTTCACGCTGCTGCAGACCGGGACGCTCGCTCCGGTCGCCCGCTGGTTGCGGGTGACGGCGCCGGCCGAGGCGACCGAGATCCGGGTGGAGACCGCGCCGCTGGAGCGGATGCGCGCCGACCTGCTCCAGCTGGAGGTGCCGCCGGGGTCCCGGTTGGCCGGGGTGCACATCGACGAGCTGCGACTGCCGCTGGGCGCCGCGGTGACCCTGGTGCTGCGCGACGGGGTGGGCTTCGTGCCCGGCCTGGACTTCCGGCTCAAGACCGGCGACAGCCTGTTGATCGTGGCCACCCACGGGGTGCGCGACGAGACGGAGCGCCGATTGCGGGCGGTCAGCCGGCGGGGCCGGCTGGCCCGCTGGTTTGGCGAGTACGGCGAGGATCGCGACGGTTGATCTGCTAGCGTTCCTTTTGTCCCGATACGGCATGACTCGGGGCTGAAAAGCGGAGCGACGGTGCGGCGCGTTGTCGGACGCCTGTACGTTCCGTATTCTTGCCAACCTCCGGAGTGCGCGGCCCCGTCGCCGCGCGCCCGTTTTGTACCTGGGGGCGCCGATGTCGGCGACCCCTGTCCAGGTGCCGCGGACCACCGCGGTTCCGCGGCCGAGGGAGCGACGATGGCGAAGCCAGCCGAGACCAGGACCGCCGGCCGCAAGCCGGTGGCCAAGGCCACCCGCAGCGCGGCGGAGACCGAGAAGATCCGGGCGGCCCTGGCGGCGCGGCGCGACGAGTTGCGCGCCGAGTACGATCAGACGCTGAGCGAGATCACCGAGCTGCAGCGCGATCGGCTGACCGACTCGGCCGGGGACGACCAGGCCGACACCGGCACCAAGACGTTCGAGCGGGAGCAGGAGATCTCTCTCGCCAACAGCATCCTGGAACGGATCACGCAGGTCGAGCGCGCGCTGGAGCGGCTCGACGAGGGTGGCTACGGTTGGTGCGAGCGGTGCGGCAACCCGATCCCGGTGGAGCGGCTCGCCGCCTTCCCGTCGGCGACCCTCTGCGTGACCTGCAAGCAGCTGGAGGAGCGGCGCTGACGCCCGCTCCCCGGCGGCCCTGAGGAGGCGGTGCCCGGGCACCGCCGCGAGTGTCGATGGGGAGCAGATGAGCGCAGCACCGCCCGCCGGAGCCGGCCCCGCTGAGCCGGGCGGCCGCACGCCCCGGCGCAAGGCCGTCACGATCCTCCTCGGCATCGCGCTGGCCTCGCTGGCGGCCGACCTGACCACCAAGCACCTGGCCCTGGTGAACCTGGAGGACCGGGAGCCGGTACGCCTGCTCGGCGGCGCCGTCTACCTCAACCTGACCCGCAACAGCGGGGCGGCGTGGAGCATCGGCGCCGACCACACCTGGATCTTCCCGTTGATCACCATCGGGGTGGTCGGCTGGATCCTGTTCATGGCGCTGCGGCTGCGGTCGCTGCCCTGGGCGGTCTCGCTCGGCCTGGTGCTCGGCGGGGCGCTGGGCAACCTCACCGACCGGATCTTCCGGGCCCCCGGCCACTTCGTCGGGCACGTGGTGGACATGGTCAGCCTCTTCGACCCGTACGGCCGGGTCTGGCCGGTGTTCAACCTCGCCGACAGCTCCCTGGTCTGCGGTGTGGTCCTGGCCGTGCTGCTGGAGCTCACCGGCCGGCAGCGCGACGGGAGCCGGGCGGGCACGGACGCCGCCGCCGGCGCCCCCGCCGCGGCGGCCGGCGCCGAGCAGCGGGAGCGGGCGTGACCTCGGTGTTCGCCGCGGGCGGCGACCACCGATCGCTGCCGGTGCCCGACGGTCTCGACGGGATGCGGCTGGACCAGGCCGTGGCCCGGCTCTTCGGGCTCTCCCGGACGGCCGCCGCGGCCCTGGTTGACGCCGGCGACGCGCTGGTCGACGGCGCCGTGCGGCCCAACTCGCACAGGGTGAAGGCCGGCGCCTGGCTGGAGGTCACGCTCCCCGCGCCGGCCGCCCCGCCCACCGTGGTGCCGCAGGCGGTGCCCGGGCTGCGGGTGGTCTACGCCGACGACGACATCGTGGTGGTGGACAAGCCGGTCGGCGTCGCCGCCCACCCCAGCCCCGGCTGGACCGGCCCGACCGTGATCGGTGGGCTGGCCGCGATCGGGCATACGATCGCCACCAGCGGGGCGGCCGAGCGGCAGGGCGTGGTGCACCGGCTCGACGTGGGCACCACCGGGATCATGGTGGTGGCCAAGAGTGAGCAGGCGTACAGCGCGTTGAAGCGGGCGTTCAAGTACCGCGAGGTGGACAAGCGCTACCACGCCGTGGTGCAGGGCCACCTCGACCCGCTGCGCGGCACCATCGACGCCCCGATCGACCGGCACCCCACCCACGACTACCGCTGGGCGGTGGTCTCCGGCGGCAAGCCGAGCATCACCCACTACGACACCGTCGAGGCGTTCCCGGCGGCGAGCCTGGTCGACGTGCGGCTGGAGACCGGGCGCACCCACCAGATCCGGGTGCACTTCTCCACCCTGCGCCACCCGTGTGTGGGCGACCTCACCTACGGCGCCGACCCCACCCTCGCGGCCCGGCTCGGCCTGACCAGACAGTGGCTGCACGCCCGCGCGTTGACCTTCCTGCACCCCCGAACGGGGGACGAGGTCAGCTTCGTCAGCGACTACCCTGACGACCTGGAGCGCGCGCTCGAGATCCTCCGCGACTAGCGCGGCGCCCGCCCGCCCGAAACGATCCGACGAGGAGACCTCCGTGCGCGCCGCCGACCTGCTGCGGCAGTTGGACCAGCGGCTGCTGCCGCGGCTGGCCACGGCGGTGGCCCGGCTGGGCCACGGCCGGGCCCGGCCCCGGCTGCTGCCGTCGGTGGCGCTGCTGTCCTGCGCCGCCGTGCTGCTCACCGCCGCCCTCGCCACCGACGACCGGCCGGTCGGCGACCGCACCGTCGGCGAGGTGACCCGGGTCGGGGTGGCCAACGGCGAGTCCATCCCCGGCTACGTCCGGGCCGCCGGGGCCGACCTGGCGACCCTGCCGGCCACCGCCGCGCCGGGCGACGGCACCTACGCGCTGGTCTCGCTCTCGTCCTACCTGCCCCCGCAGCAGCTGGCGGCGGTCCTCGGCGACGTGTCGGTCGCCGAGGTCTTCGGCCGGGTGCCGCTGCCCGACCGGCAGACCGAGATCGTCCGCATCCCCGCCCAGCGGCTGCCGGAGGACGTGGTCGCCGCGATGGCCGACCTCGCCGCGCGCAAGGACCGGGAGGCGGCCGACTACCGGTCCCGGGCCGCCGGCACCGCCGACCCCGGGCTGCGCCAGGTGTACGCCAGCGGGGCCGAGGTGGCGGCGGCGGAGGCAGCCGCGTACCGGTCGGGGTGCGCCTGCGTCTACGCGGCGGTGGTCCGGGCCGAACCGGCGGCGTTGCGCGGCGTGGCCGCCCGGCCCGACGTCCGGGTGGTCGACCCGGCCCCCGAGGTGCGCCGGCTCGACCGGACGGTCTTCACCCCGCCGCTGCCCGAGCAGCAGGACGTGGCCCGGCCGCCGGCCGACGGCGGCCTCGCCCCCTCGGCGCCGACCGGCGAGCCGAGCCGGCCGGGCACGCGCAGCCCGGCGCCCGCCCCGTCGGTGGGCGAATCGTCCGAACCCGCACCGGCAGTGACGGATCCGTCACTCCCGACCTCGCCGTCGGCGCCGACCCCGTCGCACACCCCGCCGACCTCTATGGACGCGACCGACGGTAGCCCCTCGGCACCGTCGGTGTGACAACCCCCCACGGGGGGAGGGTGCGCGGACGGGTGTGGCCCGAATAGGGTTTGGTTCGTAGCCTGTCAGGCGGAGTTCGACGGTGCTGGGGAGGACGAGCCTTGGACGGCAGCGAGACCGGCTGGGGTCGGCCGGCCGAACCAGCGCCCCGGTGGCGCGCGCTGCTCGACCGCGCCCGCCATGCCGGCCGGGGCGCCGAGCAGCCCGAGCCCGACGGCCGGCTCGAGGAGCCGCTGCCACCGCCCGGGCCGCTGTCCCCGCCCGAGGCGCCGGCCCCGCCGGAGGCGCTGCCCCGGCGTTCGGCCCGCAACGGCTACGCCGGGCGGGCGCCGGCCGTCAACCAGCCCGGCGAGCGGTCGTACGGCGCGGATCCCGGTTACCGGGCGGAGGCGACCTACCGGGTGGACCCGGCGTACCGGGCGGAGCCGGCGTACCGGCCCGAGCCGGGATACCCGGGCGAGCCGGCGTACCGGGTGCCGGAGCAGCGCCGACCCGAGCCGCCCGAGTCGAGGTACGCGCTGCTGGAGAGCGGCTACCGGCCCGAGCCGCCGCCGGCCGAGTCGCGCTACGCCCTGCTGGAGAACGGCTACCGCCCGGAGACCGGCTATCCCGCCGCGCCGCCCCCGGCCCCCGCGCCGCCGGCGCTCGCCCCGCCGCCGGCGGTCGCGCCGCCGCCGGCGGTCGCCGACCGGGGCTACCCCCCGGCGCGGGTCGAGTGGCGCCCGCCGGCCGCCGACCCGGAGCTGGAGCGGGCCACCGCGGTGCTCCGCCGCGACCTGGGCACCCCGCGGGTGCTCGCCTTCGCCAACCCCAAGGGCGGCGTGCACAAGACCACCGCCACCGTGCTCGCCGCGGCGACCGTCGGCAGCGTACGCGGGCGGGGCGTGCTGGCCTGGGACGACAACGAACTGCGCGGCACGCTCGGGCTGCGCGCCGGCAGCGCCCGGCACGCCCGGACGATCCGGCACCTGGTCACCGACCTCGCCCAGATCGAGATCCGTGAGGGCAGCGACCTGCTGGAGACCCTCGACGACTACCTGCGGCACGCCTCCGACGGCTCGTACGACGTGCTGGCCGGCGAGGAGAGCCCCCGGTTCGCCCAGCGGCTCGACCAGTTCACCGTCCGGCGGGTGCTGGAGCTGCTCCGGCGTACCCACGAGGTGGTCTGCGTGGACACCGGCAACAACGTGGAGAGCCCCAACTGGCGCACCGTGATGCAGGCGGCCGACCAGCTGGTGGTCACCACCGTGCCCCGCGAGGACGCCGCGTTCAGCGCCGACTGGATGCTCGACCTGCTGCACGAGGTGGGCATGGGGGAGCTGGCGGAGAACGCGGTGACGCTGATCTCCTGCCCGACGCCGGGCCGCTCGCCGTTGCAGGACGACCTGGAGAAGCATTTCGCCAGCCGCACCCGCGCGGTCGCCGTGGTCCCGTACGACCCGGCGCTGGAGACCGGCTCCTCGATCGAGTACCACCAGCTCCAGCCGCCGACCCGGCAGGCATGGCTGCGGGCGGCCGGGGTGATGCTGGAGCCGTTCGCCCGGTGAGCGGGTGTGTCGCCACCGGCGACCCGCCGCGCCGCGCCGCCTGAGAGGATCACCGGGTGAGCCCGGACACCCCCGACCACGACCGGCCCGGCACCCGCCACGACGAGCCGGCCCCGACCACACCGGCCGACGCCGCCGCGCCGCCGTCCGCCCCGGACCAGGCCGCCACCGACCGGCCCACGGCACCGGCCCCGGCCGGCGCGGACGTGTCCCGCCACCCGGGCCCCGACCCGGCGGGAGGGCCCCGCCAGCCGGGTTCCGACGCGGCGGACGGGCCCCGCCACCCGGGCCCCGCCGGTGCTGACCGGCCGCGGTACGTGGACTCCGGCGAGGCGGAGGTGGCGTGGCACGCCGAACCGCAGGGGTGGCCCGGTGCCGGGCAGCCGGACGAGCCGGACCTGCCCCGCCGGCGGGCGGTGCGGCTCGGTGCGCTCGCCGTCCTCGCGCTGACCCTGCTCGGGGCGCCGCTCGGGCTGCTCTGGGCGGCGTTCGCCCCGGACACCCCGGTGGTCAAGGCACCCGGCGGAGCCGTCTACGCCCAGCCGCAGCCCGAGCAGCCGATCGCCGCCGACGGCTGGTTCAGCCTGCTTGGGCTCGGCTTCGGGGTGCTCGCCGCGGTCGCGCTCTGGTTCGTGCTGCGCCGGGTCCGGGGGCCGGTCGGGCTGCTCGCCGCCACGCTCGGCGCCCTGGGCGCGGCGCTGGTCGCCTGGCAGGTCGGGCGCCGGATCGGGCTGGCAACGTTCGAGCGGCTGCTGGAGACCGCCCCGGACGGGCAGGCCTTCACCAAGCCGGCCGACCTGCGGGCAGGCGGACTGGAGTGGTTCGTCGTCCCGCACGGCAACCTGCTGCTGCCCGCGTTCGGCGCCGCCGTGACGTACACCCTGCTGGCCGGCTGGTCGCGGTGGCCGTCGCTGCGGCCGGAGCCGGAGCTCGGCGGGGCCGGGCTCAGTTCGGTGTCGGTGGTGCGGCCAGCTCCGCCAGCGGCACCGGAACCGCCCGCACCTGGCGCAGCAGGGCCGCCTCGCGATTGAGCAGCCGCAGCTCGGCGCGGAGCCGGGCCGCGGTGTCGTCGATGGCGAGCAGTCGTTGCCGGTCGGCCACGGTCAGCGCGGCCGTCGCGGCCACCAGATGCGACAGCACGGTTGGGTCCTCCGGCAGCTGCTCGGAGATCTCGTCCGGGTCGGCGCGGACCAGGCCCAGGTACTGCCGGAAGACCGAGATCACCCGGGCGGCGAGCAGCTCGGCGGTCTCGTCCGGCCCACCCGGCTCGGGCAGCCACTCCACCTCGGCGGTCAGGTAGGGCGCGGAACGGGCGTCGACGTCGGCGATGCGAAACCGGCGCCGACCGACGGTGACGATGTCGAAGCCCCCGTCGGCCAGCTCGGTGACCTGGCGCAGCTCGGCGGTGCAGCCGACCTCGTGCAGCGTGACCTCGCCGCCGCCCGGGGTGGGCCGGCCGTCCGGCCCGGTCGGGGCGACCTCCCAACCCTTCCGGATGGCCACCACGCCGAACTCGCGCGGGGCCCCGTCGGGCAGCCCGACCAGGTGCCGCACCAGCGCCCGGTAGCGCTCCTCGAAGATGTGCAACGGCAGCACCAGACCGGGAAAGAGCACCGTCCCGAGCGGAAACACCGGCAGCCGCGCAGTCACGCCGTCGAGCCTAGCCGGGCCCCGCCCCGGCGGCGTGTCCCGGCTCACCGTCCCGGCGTACGGGCGGTGCCGGTCGCCCCGGCGGCCGGCCGCCTAGACTCGCAAGGGTGTTGAATCGGATCGACCTGCGCGGCGGCGTGCGCGACCCCCGCCGCCTGCTGCCCCGTGCCCAGCTCGACGTGTCGGTGGCCGTCGAGCGGATCCGCCCCGTCGTGGAGGCGGTCCGGGAGCATGGGTACCCGGCGATCCGGGCGGCGAGCGAGCGGTTCGACGGGGTCGCCCCCGACCGGCTGCGGGTGCCCCCCGAGGCGATCGCCGCGGCGGAGGGCACCCTCGACCCGGAGGTCCGCGCCGCGCTGCTGGAGTCGATCACGCGGGCCCGGAAGGTGCACGCCGACCAGCGCCGCGCCGACCACACGACCCAGGTCGTGCCGGGCGGCACGGTGACCGAGCGCTGGGTGCCGGTCGACCGGGTCGGCCTCTACGTCCCCGGCGGCCTGGCGATGTACCCGTCGACCGTGGTGATGAACGTGGTGCCGGCGCAGGCGGCCGGGGTCCGCTCGCTGGTGGTGGTCAGCCCGCCGCAGAAGGACAACGACGGCCTGCCCGACCCGCGGGTGCTCGCCGCCTGCGCGCTGCTCGGCGTCGACGAGGTCTACGCGGTCGGCGGCGCCCAGGCGGTGGCGATGCTGGCCTACGGCGCCGCCGTGGACGCCGAGGGCAGCACGCACTGCGAACCGGTCGACATGATCACCGGGCCGGGCAACATCTGGGTGACCGCCGCCAAGCGGCTGCTGCGCGGGGTGGTCGGCATCGACGCCGAGGCCGGCCCGACCGAGATCGCGATCCTGGCCGACGACACCGCCGACCCGGCGCACGTCGCGGCCGACCTGATCAGCCAGGCCGAGCACGACCCGCTCGCGGCGAGCGTGCTGGTCACCCCGTCGGTCGAGCTGGTCGAGGCGGTCGAGCGGGAGCTGGCCCGGCAGGTGCCGGCGACCAAGCACGCCGAGCGGGTCGGCACCGCGCTCACCGGCGAGCAGAGCGGCGTGGTGCTGGTCGACGACCTCGACGCCGGGCTGCGGGTGGTCGACGCGTACGCGGCCGAGCACCTGGAGATCCAGACCCGGGACGCCCGCGAGTGGGCGCTGCGGGTGCGCAACGCCGGGGCGATCTTCGTCGGCGCCTGGTCGCCGGTGTCGCTCGGCGACTACTGCGCCGGCTCCAACCACGTGCTGCCCACCGGCGGCTGCGCGCGGCACTCCTCGGGGCTGTCCGTGCAGTCCTTCCTGCGCGGCATCCACCTGGTCGAATACTCCGAGCAGGCGCTGCGCGAGGTGGCCCCGCACGTGGTCACCCTGGCCAACGTGGAGGACCTGCCCGCGCACGGCCAGGCGGTGCGCGCCCGGTTCCCGGGGGCCGGGTCGTGACCACGCTGGACGACCTGCCGATCCGGGACGACCTGCGCGGGCTGAGCCCGTACGGGGCGCCGCAGCTGGACGTGCCGGTGCGGCTGAACACCAACGAGAACTCCTACCCGGTGCCCGAGCCGGTGGTCGAGGCGATCGGCAAGGCGCTCGCGGCCGAGCTGCGCGACCTCAACCGCTATCCGGACCGGGACGCGGTGGCGCTCCGCGCCGACCTGGCCGGCTACCTCGGCCACGGGCTCACCGTCGAGCAGGTCTGGGCGGCCAACGGCTCCAATGAGATCCAGCAGCAGCTGCTCCAGGCGTTCGGTGGCCCGGGGCGCAGCGCGCTCGGCTTCACCCCGGCGTACTCGATGCACCCGCTGCTGGCGCTGGGCACCGGCACCCGGTGGGTGCCGGCCCGCCGCGGGGTCGACTTCGGCCTGACCGCCGACGAGGCGGTGGCCCAGGTCCGCGAGCACGCCCCGGACGTGGTCTTCCTCTGCTCGCCGAACAACCCCACCGGCACCGCCCTCGACCCGGCGGTGGTCACCGCTGTGCTCGACGCGGCCCCCGGCATGGTGGTGGTCGACGAGGCGTACGCCGAGTTCGCCCGGCCCGGCACGGTGAGCGCGCTCGCCGTGCTGCCCGGCCACCCGCGCCTGGTGGTGACCCGGACGATGAGCAAGGCCTTCGGGTTCGCCGGCGGCCGGCTGGGCTACCTCGCCGCCGACCCGGCGGTGGTGGCGGCGGTGCAGCTGGTCCGGCTGCCGTACCACCTCTCGGCGCTCACCCAGGCCGCCGCCCGCGCGGCGCTGGCCCACCGGGACGCCCTGCTCGGCACGGTCGCCGCGATCAAGGCGCAGCGCGACCGGATCGTCGCCGAGCTGCGCGGCCGGGGCCTGCGGGTCGCCGACAGCGATGCCAACTTCGTGCTCTTCTCCGTCGGCGGCGACCAGAGCACGGCCTGGCGGGCCCTGCTGGAGCAGGGCGTGCTGGTCCGCGACGTCGGGCTGCCCGGCTGGCTGCGCGTCACCGCCGGCACTCCCGCCGAGACGGACGCCTTCCTCACCGCCGTGGAGAAGCTGTAGATGGGCGCGCAAGCCCCGCGATCGAGAGGCGAGCAATGAGCCGGACCGCCCGGGTGGAGCGGATCACCAAGGAGACGAAGGTCCTCGTCGAGATCGACCTCGACGGCGCGGGCCGGGCCGAGATCAGCACCGGCGTCGGCTTCTACGACCACATGCTGCACCAGATCGCCCGGCACGGCGGCTTCGACCTGACCGTCCGCACGGTCGGCGACCTGGAGATCGACGCGCACCACACCATGGAGGACACCGCGCTCGCCCTGGGCGCCGCGTTCGACCAGGCGCTGGGCGACAAGGCCGGCATCCGGCGGTACGGCTCGGCCACCGTCCCGATGGACGAGGTGCTGGTCCGGGCGGCGGTGGACCTGTCCGGCCGGCCGTACGTGGTGCACGACGAGCCGGCGCTGGCGCCCTACATCGGGCCGGTCTACCCGACCAGCATGACCCGGCACATCTGGGAGTCCTTCGGCCAGGCGGCCCGGATCACCCTGCACGTGGACGTGCTGCGGGCGGCCCGGCCGGGTGGCCACCCGGACGCGCACCACGTGGTCGAGGCCCAGTTCAAGGCGGTCTCCCGGGCGCTGCGCGAGGCCACCGCGATCGACCCGCGGGCGGCCGGCGCGATCCCCAGCACGAAGGGGGCGCTCTGATGGGCGCGGCGCTGCCGATCCTGCTGCTGGTCCTGGCCGGCGTGCTGGTGGGTGGGGTCTTCTCGCTGTACCGGCAGGGCGCGCCGCGGGCCGCGTTGCTGATCACCGCGCTGCTCGCCGTGCTGGCCACCGTGGGTGGAGTGCTCTGGCTGCTGCCGGGGGAGGGTTCATGAGCGAGCGTCAGCGAGCGAATCATCGGTGCAGCGCTGTGGTGCCTCAGGGCGGTACGGAGCGAAGCGGAGTGCCGGCATGAGCGAGCGTCAGCGAGCGAATCATCGGTGCAGCGCTGTGGTGCCTCAGGGCGGTACGGAGCGAAGCGGAGTGCCGGCATGAGCGAGCGTCAGCGAGCGAATCATCGGTGCAGCGCTGTGGTGCCTCAGGGCGGTACGGAGCGAAGCGGAGTGCCGGCATGAGCAACGTGGTGGTGCTCGACTACGGGTCGGGCAACCTGCGCTCGGCGGAGCGGGCGCTGGCCGCGGCCGGCGCCGAGGTGACGGTGACCGACGACCTGACCGCCGCCGCCGAGGCGGACGGTCTGGTGGTGCCGGGGGTGGGCGCGTTCGCCGCGTGCATGGCCGGGATCGAGGCGCTCGGCGCCGGGCCGGTGATCGCCGAGCGGGTCGCCGCCGGCCGTCCGGTGCTGGGCATCTGCGTCGGCATGCAGGTGCTCTTCGAGCACGGCGACGAGCACGGCGTGGTCACCAAGGGGCTCGGCCTGCTCCCCGGCGGGGTGACGAAACTGCCCGCCCCCCGGCTGCCGCACATGGGCTGGAACACGGTCCGGGCGCCGGCCGGCTCGGTGCTCTTCGCCGGGCTGCCCGCCGACAGCCGGTTCTACTTCGTCCACTCGTACGCGGCCGGCGATCCGGGCGGGCTGGCCGCGGCGGGCGCCGCGGTGACCACTGCGCACCACGGGGTGGACTTCGTCGCGGCGGTGGAGCGGGGCGCGCTGTCGGCCGCCCAGTTCCACCCGGAGAAGTCCGCCGACACCGGCGCCACGCTGCTGCGCAACTGGCTCGGCGCGCTGGGCACCCGTGGCTGAGCGGGTCCGCCACCGATCCCGCCGGCGAGGTCCCGCGCGGCGGGCCGGCGGGGTGCGCCGGCGGGGTGCCCGGTGAGCAAGGAGCGGGCCCGCCGGCGGGCGGAGCGGGAGGCCGAGCAGGCCCGCGAGCGGGCCGTCCGGCAGCGGCGGTCGGCCCGGCGGGCCCGGCGGCGGGCGCTGCTGCGGCGGATGACGCCCGCCTGGCGGCGCGGGCGTACCGGCCGGCTGCCGCGGCACAGCCGCGGCGAGCGCGCCGCGATCGTGCTGCTCACCCTGGCGTCGATCATGCTGATCTGGTCGCTGGTGGACGACCTGGCGCTGCGTCTCGCGCTGGTCGTGCTGCTGCTGCTCGTACTGCCGGCGATCGTCGTGATCGCCCTGGACCGTCGTACCTGAGTCGAGGAGAAGAACCTTGAGCCTGACCCTGTTGCCCGCCGTGGACGTCGCCGACGGCCGGGCCGTCCGGCTCGTGCAGGGCGCCGCCGGCAGCGAGACCAGCTACGGCGACCCGCTGGAGGCCGCGCTGGCCTGGCAGCGGGACGGCGCCGAGTGGATCCACCTGGTCGACCTGGACGCCGCGTTCGGCCGTGGCTCCAACGCCCACCTGCTCGCCGAGGTGGTGCGGCAGTTGGACGTGCACGTGGAGCTCTCCGGCGGCATCCGGGACGACGAGTCGCTCGCCGCCGCGCTGGGCACCGGCGCCGCCCGGGTGAACATCGGCACCGCCGCGCTGGAGGACCCGACCTGGTGCGACCGGGTGGTCGGCGAGTTCGGCGACCGGGTGGCGATCGGGCTGGACGTGCGCGGCCGTACCCTCTCCGCCCGGGGCTGGACGCGCGACGGCGGTGACCTGTACGAGGTGCTGGAGCGGCTGGACAAGGCCGGCGCGGCCCGGTACGTGGTCACCGACATCACCAAGGACGGCACCATGCGCGGGCCGAACCTGGACCTGCTGCGCGAGGTCTGCGCCCGCACGGACGCCCCGGTGATCGCCTCCGGCGGCGTCTCCACCCTGGACGACCTGCGGGCGCTGGCCACCCTGGAGCCGTTGGGCGTGGAGGGCGTCATCGCCGGCAAGGCGCTCTACGCGGGGGCCTTCACGGTCGCCGAGGCGCTGGAAACGCTGGCGGCGGCGTGACCGGGCGCACGATCGGCGACAGCGGCGTGACGGTCACCCGGCTCGGCTCCGGCGGGCCGTGGGAGGCCACCTACGGCTACTCCCGGGTGGTCCGCGCCGGCGACCTCGCCTGGACGGCCGGCTGCACGTCCACGGTGGACGGCGTGGTGACCCACGTCGGGGACGCCGCCGCGCAGACCGCGCAGGCGCTGCGGATCGCGCTGGACGCGCTCGCCGAGGTGGGGGCGCAGCCGGCCGACGTGGTGCGGACCCGGATGTACGTCACCGACCGGGCGTACGCCGACGAGGTCGGCCGGGCGCACAACGCCGTCTTCGGCGCGGTCCGCCCGGCCGCCACCATGGTGGTGGTGGCCGGCCTGCTGGACCCGGAGCACCTGGTCGAGGTGGAGCTCGAGGCGTACCTCGGCGACCGCTGAGCCGGCCCGGACGGCGCGGCGCGTCCCGCCGTCCGGTGCTCGACCGGGGCCGCCGGTCGGTGGAAGACTGACCCGGTGAGCGGGGCGGCCGTCGGTCGGGACGTGGTGGTCGGCCGCGCCCGGCGGTCGCTGGACGAGGGCCGCCCGGTGTTGGTGGAGGGGCCGGCCGGGATCGGCAAGACGGTCGTGCACCGGGCGCTGCTGGCCGCAGCGGAGCGGGCCGGCTGGCTGGTGCTGGCCTGCGCGCCGACCGAGACGGAGGCCGCGCTGCCGTTCGCGGCGCTGGCCGACCTGCTGGCCCCGCTGGCCGCCCGGGTGCCCGAGCTGCCGGTGCCGCAGCGCGCCGCGCTGGCCGGGGTGCTGCTCACCGGGGACGAGCCGGGGCAGCCGGTCGACGAGCGGACGGTGGGCGTGGCCATCCGGTCGTTGCTGGGCCTCGCCGCCGCCGACTCGGCGGTGCCGCGGCTGCTGGTGGCCGTCGACGACGCCCCCTGGCTCGATCCGCCGAGCGAGCGCGCGCTCCGGTTCGCGGTGCGCCGGCTGGTGCCGCGGATCGCCGTGCTGGTCACCGCGCGCAGTGAACGGGCCGGCACGGACCCGGCCCCGCTCGGGCTCGACCACGGCGCCACCGGCGCCCGGCCGGACCGGATCGCGCTCGGCCCGCTCGGTGTGGGGGCGCTGCACCACGTGCTGCGTACCGAGACCGGGACGGCGCTGCCCCGGCCGTTGCTGGTGCGGATCGCCGCCGAGGCCGGCGGCAACCCGCTGCTCGCCATCGAGCTGGCCCGGGCGGTGCTCCGCCTGCCGCAGCTGCCGGCCCCGGGCGCCGACCTGCCGGCCGCACCGTCGCTGCGGCAGCTGGTCGCCGACCGGGTGGCCGCGCTGCCGCCGGACACCCGGCACGCGGTGCGCCTCGCCGCCCTCTCCGGAGTTCCCACGCTGGCCGGGATGGCCCGCGCCGGGGTGCCGCCGGCCGCCTTCGACGCGGCCGAGGAGGCCGGCCTGGTGGTGGTGCGCGGCGAGGTCGTCGGGTTCGCCCACCCGGTGTACGCCGCGGCGGTCCGCGGCGACGTGCCGCCCGGAGTGCGCGGCCGGCTGCACCGGCTGCTCGCCGACACCGCGCTCGACCCCGACGAGCGGGCCCGGCAGCTGGCCCGCTGCGTCACCGGGCCGGATCCGGCGGCGGCGGCCGAGATCGCCGCGGCCGCCGCCCGGCAGCGCAGCCGGGGCGCGCCGGAGACGGCCGCCGGCCTGTACGACAGCGCGGCCCGGCTCGCGTCGCCCGGCGTCGAGCACGCGAGGTGGCGGCTGGCCGCCGTGGAGTGCCGCAACGACTGCGGCGACTACTCCGCCGCCCGAGCGGCCGCCGACCGCGCGGCCGAGGAGCTGACCGGTCCGGCGCGCGCGGAGGCACTGCTGTTGCGGGCGGTCGTCGCCTGGAGTTCCGACGAGCCGGCGGAAGCGGCCTGGACCGCGGCCGAAACGGCCCTGGCGTCCGCGCCGGCCGGATCGACGCTGGCCGGCCGGATCCACGCCCACCTCAGCCTCTTCCGGGACGCCCCGGAGACGGCCCGGCGGCACGCGGAGGCGGCGGTCGCCCTGCTGGCCGACAGCCCGCGCCACCGGGCCGTGCACGCCGCCGCCCTGTTGCTGCTCTTCTTCAACGAGGTGCGGGCCGGCCTGCCGGCGCGGGCCGAACTGCTGGCGCGGGGCCTGGAGCTGGAGGGGGAGGAGCCGTCCTGGCTGGCCGGCACGGTGCCGGCGATCTGGTGGCGGTCGGTGGACGAGCACGGGCGGGCCCGCGACCGGTTCCACCGGATGCTGGACCGGGCGGTCGCCCGTGGCGACGAGCCGTCCCAGCACGACCTGCTCTGCCAACTGGGCGAGACCGAACTGCTCGCCGGCCGGTGGGCGGACGCCGCCACGCACATCGCCGCCGCCCGCGAGCTGGGTGAGCAGTACGGCACCGACTCGGCCGGCGAGCACTGGCTGGACGGGCTGCTGCTGGCCCACCGGGGGCGACTGCCCGAGGCGGACCGGATCGCCGCGGAGGGGCTGCGCCGGGCCGCCGAGCTGGACGACCGCTGGCGGCGGCGGATCTACGCCCAGCTCGCCGGCTTCGTCGCGCTGAGCGCGGGGCGGATGCCGGTGGCCGCCGGGCACTACGGCGAGCTGGCGGTGACCGTCGACGAGCTGGGCCTGGTCGAGCCGATCGCCCAGCGGTTCGAACCGGACTGGCTGGAGGCCTGCGTCGGCGCCGGTGACCTGACCACCGCCGAGGCGGTGCTGGACCGGCTGGCCGTCCGGCACCGGCGGCTGCCGCGACCGTGGACCACGCTGGGGTTGGCCCGCAGCCGGGTGCTGCTCGTCGGCGCGCTGGGCCGGGACCCGTCGGACGCGCTGGCTGAACTGGCCGCCGCCCGGGCCGCGGTGCCGGTCGACGTACTGCCCCTGGACCGGGCCCGCTGCCTGATGGTGGCCGGAATCGCGTACCGGCGCCTGCGGCGTCGGCGCGAGGCGCGGGACGCGTTGACCGCCGCCGCCGCCGAGTTCGACGCGCTCGGCGCGGAAGCCCTGGCGGCCGGGCCCGCGCCGAGGCGGAGCGTACCGGCGGCCGGCCGCCGGCGCCCCGCCAGCTGACCGGCACCGAGCTGGAGGTGGCCCGGCTGGCCGCCGCCGGCCGCACCAACCGGGTCATCGCCGACACACTGTTCATCAGCCCGAAGACCGTCGAGGCGAACCTCGCCCGGGTCTACCGGAAGCTGGGCGTCGCCAGCCGGGCGGAGCTGGGCGCGGTGATGGCCCGCGCCGACGTCGAAGGATAGGGAAACACCCGATTACCCCGGCGCCGCGCCGACCTAGCGTCGACGCATGGCCGCTCGACTGTTCGTGCTCGAACGCTACGACCGGGGCCCGGGAGAGGGCACCGGCGAGCCCGTCGACGGGTTGACCACCGGCACCACCCGGTTGCGGGGCGCTCTGCGGATCCCCGCCGACGACGTGGTGCTGGCACTGGTCGAGGGGCCCGACGCGGAGACGGTGGCGGCGGTGGCCGCCGCCGCCGGTTGGCGGGTGGACCGGATCGGGCCGGCCGAGTGGATCGTCGCGCCGGAGGGCGCGGCGCCCCGGGCCGGAGCAGACCCGTCATGACCGTTCCGCCGGGGAGCTCCGGCCATCGATCCACGAAGGAGGGACGTCGAGGTGAAGCAGATTCGTCGTCACCGGCCGTCCGTGCTGCTGCTGGCCGGGCTGCTCGGACTGGCCGGGCCGCTGGCCGGCTGCGGCGGCACGGAGGACACCCCGCCCGCGGCCGGCGGCGCGCCGCCGCCGGAGGTGGTGGCCACCGCGACCGCGGCCGCCGAGCCGTCCCCGACGCCGGCGGCGTCGGCGCCGGACCCGTGCGCGCTGCTGTCCAGGCGGGAGGCCGAACAGCTCGCCGGCACGCCACTGGAGGACGCCCGGCCGGTGCGGGAGACCTGCACCTACAACGGGCCGGTCAGCGGGCCGACCGCCCAGGTCGAGGTCTTCGTCGGCGGCGGGGCGAAGAAGTTCCTGGACATCGAGCGCGACCTCGGCCACGAGCTGCGGCCGCTGGCCGGGGTCGGTGACGAGGCGTACGCCAGCCACGAGGCGGTCTTCGTGAACGGCTCGGGGGTCTGGGTGTCGGTGCGCCTGGTCCGGCTCAACGACCCGGCGGAGAACCGCGCGCCGCTGGAGAAGGTGGCGCGTACCGTGGCCGGACGACTCTGAGCGGGGCGCGGCGGCGATGAGGACGAACCGCTCCGCCCGCTGGCTCGCCGTGCTGACGGCGCTGGCCGTACTGGTGGTGACCGGGGCCTGCCAGGGCGACCGGCCGCCGGGCGGCGAGCGGATGGACCCGTACCACGCGGACGCGATCCGGTACGGGCTCGCGCCGCGGCCGCACCCCGACGTCACGTACCAGCCGGACGTGGTCCTGGTCGGCGGCGGCGGCGCCGCGGTGCGGTCGGTGACCGACGACGGGCTGACCTGGCGGATCGACCCGGACGCCGACCGGGCGGACGAACTGGCCCCGGGCAAGGTCATGTTCCTGACCTCCCGGGCGGTCGGCCGGGTGGTGGACGCCCGCCGCGACGGCGGCGACCTGGCGGTGACCATCGGTCCGGTCGAGCTGACCGAGGTGATCCGGGACGGCACCTTCCGCACCGACGCCCCGGTGCCGCTGGACCGGCCGATCGCCTACTCCGCCGGCACGCCGGCCTGGGTCGCCGCGGACCTGCCGCCCGACGCCCCGCCGGGCGGCGGCACCGGCGGTGGCGTGCCAGGCGCGGACACCGGCGTGCCGGGCGGCGGCGAGCCGGGTGAGGGCACCGGCGGCGCCGGTGGCGGCGGGCCGGGCGAGGTCGGCGGCGGGCAGGTCCGGGTCGCAGCGGGCGGCGGGGCGCCGCTCGGCCGGTCGCGCCCGGTCCGTGCGCCGGCGCCGCGCCCGGCGGCGCCACCGGCCCGGGTCGCCAACCAGCAGTCGGCACAGGCGGGTCCTCTCCGGCTGACGACGGAGTGCTGCTCCGACGGGGTCACCGCGCGGTTCGAGCACGACGACGGCGAGATCCGGATGACCGGTTCGGTGACCCTGCTGATGAACCGGCCGACGGCCACGTTCGATCTCGCCATCTCCGGCGGCACGGTCACCCGGGCGGAGTTCAGCATCACCGGCGGCGCCGGCCTCCGGGTGGCGGTCAAGGCGGCGACCACGGTCGGCAACGTCCGTAACCTGGCCAGGTCGGTGGTGGTGCCGACGCAGTTCAGCGTCCCGATCGGGACGCTGCTCGGGGTGCCCTTCTCGGCCACCGTGGACCAGTTGCTGGAGGTGAAGACGGCGTTCAGCGCCAAGGACGGCCGGCTGGACGCCGCCGGCGAGTACGCGCTGACCGGCGCTCTCGGCTACGGGTACCACCGGCCGTACTGGGGCCCGGTCATGCCGAGCGGCTTCGCCGTCCGCAACAGCCTGACGAACTCGATCACCGGCGTCTCGATCGGAGCCAGCGGGCTGCTCGTCGCGTACGACGTGAAGTTCACCGTGGGAATCGGGGCGCTCGGGTTCACCGCCGGGGTGTATGCCGGCCTGCGCGCCACGGTCGGGGCGAGCCTCGGCTCGGGGGCGGGCCTGATCGTCTGCCGGGGCGCCGGGCTCAGCGTCACCATGCGCTACGGGATCAGCTACTCGATCCCGAAGGTGGTGGCCGACGTGGTCAATTTCTTCCTCAGGGTGTTCAAGACCAAGCCGATCAGGCAGCGGGGCGAACTCGGCGACGAGAGCGTGGTGGTGAAGCGGTCCGAGACCGTCCCGCCGGACGTGCCGCTCTGCGTCGGGTGACCGGCCGACAGATTGTGCACAACTCAATTGTGCGCTACGGTTTTCGGGTGACCGATGATCTGGTGCTGGGCCGGCAGGTGTGCTTCGCGCTCTACGCGGCGTCGCGCGCGCTGACCGACGTCTACCGCCCGATCCTCGACCGGTTCGGGCTGACCTACCCGCAGTACCTGGTGCTGCTGGTGCTCTGGGAGCACGACGACTCCGCGCCCACGGTCTCCGAGCTCGGCGCGCGTCTGCGGTTGGATTCCGGCACGCTCTCTCCGCTGCTCAAGCGGCTGGAGGGGGCGGGCCTGGTGGTCCGGCGGCGCTCGGCGCGCGACGAGCGGCGGGTCGAGGTGGGCCTGACCCCCGAGGGTCGGGCGCTGCGCGAGCGGATGGCGGACGTCCCGCTGCGGGTGGCCCGGGCCACCGGGCTCACCGCGGCGGAGCTGGTCGCCATCCGGGACACCCTCACCCGGGTCACCGAGACCATCCACCGACAGAAGGAGCAGTGACCCCTCATGCAGGTGCTCTACACCGCGTCCGCCCGGGCCACCGGTGACGGCCGCGACGGCCACGTCCAGACCTCCGACGGCACGCTCGCGCTCGACCTCGCGGTGCCGGAGGAGATGGGTGGGGCCGGCGGGGCCGCCAACCCCGAGCAGCTCTTCGCCGCCGGCTACGCGGCCTGCTTCCACTCCGCGCTGCGGCTGGTCGGCCGCCGGGCCAAGGCGGACGTGACCGGCTCGGTCGTCGAGGCGGAGGTGGGCATCGGCCCGAACGGCGCCGGCGGCTTCGGGCTGACCGTCACGCTCCTGGTCGACCTGCCCGCCGTCGAGCGGGCCGCCGCCGAGCAGCTGGTGGCGCAGGCGCATCAGGTCTGCCCGTACTCCAACGCCACCCGGGGCAACATCGACGTCGCGCTCACCGTCCGGGCGGCGGCGTGAGCGGGCCGGTGAACCGGGAGATCCACCTGGCGTCCCGCCCCGAGGGCTGGCCGACCGCGGAGAACTTCCGGCTGGTCGAGACGGAGGTGCCGAGGCCCGGGCCGGGCCAGCTCCTGGTACGCAACCGGTACCTGTCGGTCGACCCGTACATGCGCGGGCGGATGAACGACGTGAAGTCCTACCTGCCGCCGTTCCGGCTCGACGCGCCGCTCGACGGTGGCGCGGTCGGCGAGGTGGTGGCCGCCGAGGCGGAGGGCTTCGCGCCCGGCGACTGGGTGCTGCACGGCCTCGGCTGGCGGGAGTACGCGCTGGTCGACGCCGGCTCCGCGCGTACCGTCGACCCCGACCTGGCGCCGGTGACCACGTACCTGCACGTGCTCGGGATGACCGGGCTGACCGCGTACGCCGGGCTGCTCGAGGTGGCCGGGATGCGGCCGGGCGAGACGGTCTTCGTCTCCGCCGCGGCCGGCGCGGTGGGCAGCCTGGTCGGGCAGATCGCCAAGCTCAAGGGGGCGTCCCGGGTGGTCGGCAGCGCCGGCTCGGCGGCCAAGGTGGAGCGGCTGACCGCGCTCGGCTTCGATGTGGCGTTCGACTACCACGACGGGCCGGTCCGCCGGTCGCTGAAGGCGGCCGCGCCCGAGGGCATCGACGTCTACTTCGACAACGTCGGCGGCGACCACCTGGAGGCGGCCATCTCCGCCATGCGCCCGCACGGCCGGGCCGCGATCTGCGGCATGATCGCGCAGTACAACGACACCGAGCCGCCGGCCGCGCCGCGCAACCTGGCGCTGGTCATCGGCAAGCGGCTGACCCTGCGCGGCTTCCTGGTCGGCGACCACGGCGCGCTGCGCGGGCAGTTCGTCCGGGAGATGTCCGGCTGGCTGCGCGACGGCAGCGTTCGCTACGACGAGACGGTCGTCGACGGGATCGAGAACGCCCCCGAGGCGTTCCTCGGCCTGCTGCGCGGCGAGAACTTCGGCAAGATGCTCGTCCGGGTGTGACCCGGGCCTCGTCGGCGGCGGCCAGCCCGTCCGGGTCGGCCGCCGCGGCCCGCCGACGGGATAGGCTCGCCGCATGACGGTGGCGGTACGGGTGATCCCCTGTCTGGACGTGGACGCCGGACGGGTGGTCAAGGGGGTCAACTTCCTGGACCTGCGCGACGCCGGTGACCCGGTCGAGCTGGCCGCGGCGTACGACCGGGCCGGCGCGGACGAGCTGACCTTCCTCGACGTCACCGCCTCCTCCAGCGACCGGGGCACCATGCTCGACGTGGTCCGGCGCACCGCCGAGTCGGTCTTCATCCCGCTGACCGTCGGCGGCGGCATCCGGCAGGTCGCCGACGTCGACACGCTGCTGCGGGCCGGCGCCGACAAGGTCGGGGTGAACACCGCGGCGATCGCCCGGCCGGAGCTGATCGCCGAGATCGCCGACCGGTTCGGCCGGCAGGTGCTGGTGCTCTCGCTGGACGTGCGGCGCGCGCCGGCCGGCACCACGCCCAGCGGCTTCGAGGTCACCACCCACGGCGGCCGGCGGGGCACCGGGCTGGACGCGGTCGAGTGGGCCCGCCGGGGCGCCGAGCTGGGCGCCGGCGAGATCCTGCTCAACTCGATGGACGCCGACGGCACCAAGGCCGGGTTCGACCTGGAGCTGATCGGGGCGGTGCGCCGGGTGGTGGACGTCCCGGTGGTGGCCAGTGGCGGCGCCGGCGAGGTGGCGCACTTTCCGCCGGCGGTCGGCGCCGGCGCGGACGCGGTGCTCGCCGCGAGCGTCTTCCATTTCGGTGAGCTCACCGTGGCCGAGGTCAAGGACGTGCTGCGCGGGGCGGGCCACCCCGTCCGCTGAGCCGGCGGCGGCGGCCGGGCGTCAGTCCCGGTGCGCCCGGTTCTCCGGGGAGCGGCGGGGCGCCGGGATCGAGCGCACCAGATATTCCTGCACCGCGGCGGCGTGGTCGGCCTCGTCGAGCCGCCACTCCGCGTGGACCGGCGGCTGCCGGCGGCTCAGCACGCCCTGCACGGTGTCGACCGTGGTGGCCAGCCCGGCGTTGGGACGGGTGCGCCACAGCCGCTCACCGTCGGGGGTGATCCGGAACCAGCCGTCGGCGACGTCGACCAGGCCGGCGCCGACCAGCCGGCGGACCGCCTCCTCCACCTCGTGCCGCTCCGGGATCGCCTGGTTCAGGTGGTCGGCGGTGGAGAGCACGTCGGCCAGCCGCACCCCCTCGGGCCGCCGGCTGGACGGGGACCGGCGGTGCCGTCCGGCACCGCTGGCGATCACCAACGAGACGAAGATCCAGGCGTCGCTCCAGCGCCATCCGCTCTCCCCCATGCGCAGATTCTGCCGGGCACCGCGGCCAAAAGGGAACACCCGGCCCGCCCCCCGCACCCTGGGCGACGACGTGTGTACGCCGCTCAGCCGGCCGGCACCGGCGCGGCCCGGCCCGAGGTGGGCAGCGGCGGCTCGGCGACGGTGAACCGGGGCAGGAACAGCTGGGTCAACGGCCCGATGGCGAGCGCGTACGCCACCGTGCCGACGCCGACGGTGCCGCCGAGCAGCCAGCCCACCGCCAGCACGGCCACCTCGATGGCGGTGCGGACCACCCGGATCGACCAGCCGGGCCGGCGGGCGACCAGGCCGGTCATCAGCCCGTCGCGGGGGCCGGGGCCCAGCCGGGCGCCGATGTAGAGGCCGGTGGCCGCGCCGTTGGCCACGATGCCGGTGACCAGCAGGCAGATCCGGACGGCGAGCGGCCCGCCGGCCGGCAGCACCGCCAGCGTGGCGTCCACCACCAGGCCGATGACCACCACGTTGCTCACCGTGCCGATGCCGGGGCGCTGCCGCAACGGGATCCAGAGCAGCAGGACGAGCGCGCCGACCGCGATGGTCACGGTGCCGAAGGACAACCCGGTGCCGCGGGCGAGCCCCTGGTGGAAGACGTCCCACGGGTTCAGGCCCAGCCCCGACCGGATCATGAGGGCCATGCTGATCCCGTAGAGGGCGAGGCCCGCGTAGAGCTGGGTCAGCCGCCGGAGGGGGCGGTACCGCAGATTGCCAACCGTTGCCATGCATGCCACCCTAGGGGCCAATCCGGAGCGCTGAAGAGCCAATATCGGAGGAGTGGCATGACTAGCCAGGTGCGGGGAGTCCAATTGGCCCGGCTGCTCGGCCAGTGGCATGCCCTTCCGGGCCGCCGGCGCAGCCCCGACTACGCCGCCCTGGCCGGCGCGGTGCGCGGCCTGCTCGCCGACGGCCGGCTGCCGCTGGGCGTCCGCCTGCCGGCCGAACGGGAGCTGGCCCAGGCGCTGCGGATCAGCCGTACCACGGTCAGCGCCGCCTACCGGGAGCTGCGCGAGAGCGGCCACCTGGCCAGCCGGCGCGGCGCCGGCAGCTGGACCATGCTGCCCCGCACCCACCGGGTGGCCAGCACCGGCCTGTGGACCCCGCAGGACGACCACGACATGATCGACCTGGGCGTGGCCGCGCTGGCCGCCCCGGCCGAGCTGGTGCCGGCCGCCCGGGCCGCCGCCGAGGACCTGCCCCGCTACCTGGGCGGCGCCGGCTACCACCCGACCGGGATCGTCGAGTTGCGCGAGGCGGTGGCGCAGGCGTACGCCGAGCGGGGGTTGCCCACCTCGGCTGACCAGATCATGGTCACCAACGGCACCCAGCACGCCCTGGACCTGGTGCTCCGGCTGGCGCTCGCGCCCGGCGCCGGCGTGCTGGTCGAGTCGCCGAGCTACCCGAACGCGCTGGCCGCGCTCGCGGCGCGGCGGGCCCGGATCACCACCCACGGGCTGGGCGCCGAGGCCGGCTGGGACGCCGACCTGCTGCTCGGCAGTCTGCGGCAGACCCGACCGAAGCTGGCCTACCTGATCCCGGACTTCCAGAACCCCACCGGCCACCTGATGCCCGCCGACCTGCGCGAGCGGCTGGTCGCCACGGCGCACGCGGTCGGCACCGACCTGGTCGTCGACGAGTCCTTCGTGGACCTGCCGCTGGACGGCACGACCGTGCCGCCGCCGACCGCCGTGTTCGACCGGCACTCCCGGGTGGTCACCATCGGCGGGATGAGCAAGCCGTTCTGGGGCGGCCTGCGGATCGGCTGGGTCCGCGCGTCCGCGCCGCAGGTGCAGCGGCTGGCCGCGACCCGGGTCGGGGTGGACATGGCCAGCCCGGTGCTGGACCAGCTGGTCGCGGTGCACCTGCTGGCCGACGCGCCGGCCATCGTCGCGGCCCGGCGGGCCCAGCTCGCCGCCCAGCGGGACGCCCTGCTCGGCGCGCTGGCGCAGCGGCTGCCGGACTGGCGGGTCACCGTGCCGCGCGGCGGCGTCACCCTCTGGGCCGAACTGGACGGGCCGATCTCCAGCGCGCTCGCCCGGGCCGCCGAGGAGGTCGGCGTACGGCTGGCCCCCGGACCCCGGTTCGGGCTGGACGGGACGCTGGAACGCTTCCTGCGGCTGCCGTTCACGCTGCCCGCCGCCGACCTGGTGGAGGCGGTCGGTCGGATCGCGGCGGTCCGCTACGACCTGGACCGCGGCGGCCGGCCCCGGTGGCGGGAGCCGGCCGTCATCGCCTGACCCGCCGGCACCGGCCGGGGTGTCGTGCCGAAGGCGCCGGCCCGACCCCGCGCCGACCGGAGCCCGTGCCGGGACCGCGGCGCGCTCCTGCTGTCGCGCTGGTGCCGGTGGTCGGGCGGCTGCCCGAGCTGGTCGCGCTGGCCGTGCTCGCCGCGGCCGCGGTGGCGATCGTGGGGGTGCAGACCGCCGTCGACGCGCCGCGGCGGCGGCAGGTCCGCCAGGTGGCGCTGGAGGAGCAGCTCGCCGCCGAGGCGGAGCAGACCAGATGGCGGGGCCACCACCTGTGACGGAAGCGGTCCGCGCCCGGCCGGGGAGCCGGGCGCGGACCGCGGACCGCTCAGATCTCGGCGAGCGTGCCGGCGTACATCTTCTCGATCTCGGTGGCGAAGTTGCTCTCCACGCCCCGGCGCTTGATCTTCAACGACGGGGTGATCTCGCCGTCCTCGATGGTCAGGTCGCGCGGCAGGATGGTCACCTTCTTGATCGTCTCCCAGCGGTTGAGCTTGCTGTTGAGCTGGGCGACGTACTCCTCGACCATGGCCTTCGCCTCGGGCGAGGCGACGATCTCGGCGTAGCTGCGGCCCTCCAGCGCGGTGCCGGCGGCCCAGCCCTTGATCGCGTCCGGGTCGAGGGTGACCAGCATGGTGCAGTAGTTGCGCGCCTGGCCGATGACCACCGCCTGCGAGGTGTACGGGCAGGTGGCCTTGAACATGCCCTCGATGTGCGACGGCGCGATGTACTTGCCGCCGGAGGTCTTGACCAGGTCCTTCTTCCGGTCGGTGATCTTCAGGTAGCCGTCGGCGTCCAGCGTGCCGATGTCACCGGTGCGGAAGAAGCCGTCCTCGGTGAACGCGGCCGCGGTCTCCTCCGGCAGGTTGTGGTAGCCGCGCATCACCGGCCGGCCGCGGACCAGGATCTCGCCGTCGGTGTCGATCTTGCATTCGAGGTCGCCCATCGCCTTGCCGACGGTGCCGATGCGCAGCCCCTCCGGCGGGTTGACGAAGTTGCCGGCGCTGGTCTCGGTAAGGCCGTAGCCCTCGGAGATCGGCAGGTTGGCCGCAGCGAAGAAGGTGGCGATGTCCGGGCTGAGCGGGGCGGCGCCGGAGACGAGCACCCGGATCCGCCCGCCGAGGCGGGCCTGGAGCTTGCTGAACACCAGCTTCTCCGCGACCGCGTACTTCAGCTTCAGCCCGGCCGGGACCGGCCGGCCCGCCTGCTCGAGGGCGACCTTCTCCTTGCCCACCCGGACGCCCCAGGCGAAGATCTTCGCCTTCGCGCCGCCGGCGTCCTGCGCCGTGGTGACGGCCTTGTTGTAGACCTTCTCGAAGACCCGCGGCGCGCCGCACATCAGCGTCGGCCGCACCACGGACAGCAGGTCGACCAGCTTGTCCACCCGCCCGTCAACGTACGTCGGCAGGCCCACGTGGATCGCGCCGCAGAGCAGGGTCTTGCCGAACGAGTGGGACAGCGGCAGCCAGAGGTACTGCAGGTCGTCGTCGCGGAGCAGGCCGAGCTCGGCCTGCGCGACGCCCTCCCAGCACCAGCCGCCGTGCAGCAGCTCGACGCCCTTCGGGCGGCCGGTGGTGCCGGAGGTGTAGATGAGCGTGGCCAGGTGGTCCGGGCCGAGGCCGGCGACGATGTTCTCGATCAGCTCCGGCTCGGCGGCGAGCCGGGCCGCGCCCCGCTCCTCCAGCTGGGCCAGGGTGAGCTGGGGTACCGCGGCGGCCGGGTCGGGGGTCCCGTCGAAGAGCACCACGTGGGTCAGCGCCGGCAAGTGGGCCCCGGAGACCTTCGCCGCCTGGGCCGGGTTCTCGGCGAACAGCACCCGGGAGCCGGAGTCGGCGATGATGTAGGTCGCGTCCTCGGGCTCGGTGGTCGGGTAGACGGTGGTGGTCGCGCCGCCGGCGCACATGATGCCCAGGTCGGCGATCACCCAGTCGAGCCGGGTGTTGGCCAGGATGGCCACCGGGTCCTCCTGGCCGACGCCGAGGTCGTGCAGGCCGGCGGCGACGGCCTTGGCGCGCGTGGCCACCTGGGCCCAGGACAACCAGACCGGGCCGGAGTCGTCCGGGGCCGGATGGGCAAAGGCGTCACGGTCGGGGGTCGCCGCGACGCGCTTGAGGAACATTTCGGGGATGGAACGGTACGGTACATCGAGAGCCATCGCTGTAGCCGCCTTCGGGGGTGGAGGCGTGACGGTCGTCACGTCGGTGTTCGTTACCGAAGAGTATTGCCTGCCGCCGGGCGTCGGCTAGTCCCGGCGATCACCGGCCGGCGCCGTCCCGCGAGGTGGGCGCGGATTCAGGCGTACCGGGCGGCCACCAGCGACCAGTCGTAGGTGGCCCGGATCCAGTTACGCCGGGCGACCAGCGCCGGGCGCAGCCCGGCGTCCGCGTCGGGCAGCAGGGCCGCCTCCGCCGCCAGGTAGGCCGCCAGGGTGTCGTTGAACCGGTCGGCGGCGGCCCGCAGCGCAGCCGCCTCGTCGCCGCCGGTCTCCCGGGCGATCACGGTGACCAGGTTGTGCCCGTCCGGCGCGGAGCGCCGCTCCTTGCCGTAGGAGAAGACGTCGTTGCACCAGCAGATCAGGTCGACGGCGAGCAGGTCCAGCGCGACCAGCGCCGGATCGGCCCGCTGCGCCGCCCGCGGGTGCCCGCCGAGGGCCAGTTCGGTCAGCGTGAGGCTGGGGCCGACCGCGCCGGTGTGCCGGCGCATCTGCACGTACTCCGCCAGGTGCGGGACCCGGTCCTGTTCCCGGTTCGCCGCCTCCCAGAGCAGTGCCAGCAGGTAGTCGCGCACCTGGCCGGTGAAGCGCAGCAGCGCCGCCGGCGGCCCGGCCGCCCGGATCCGCCGGCAGAGGTCGTCCAGCGCGTCGCCGAGCGGGCCGGCGGTGGTCGGCAACGGCGCTTCCGGGTCGCCGTGCCGGTCCAGCACGTCGAGCAGGGCGGCGACGGTCGGGGCGAGCCGGGTCGGCGCGTCGCCCAGGCCGTCCTCGTCGCAGGCGTCGTCGACCACGAACAGCCAGGCGACCAGGTCGGAGAGGAGCCGCAGCCGCTCGACCGGCCCGTGTGGGCAGGCCCGTCCGGCCAGCCCGGCCACATCGGCCCGGCGCAGTCGCTGCCCGCTATCGATCAGCCCGAGACTGCGTGCCCACTCGATGCTCTGCCGAGCCACCTGGTCCGTGCTGTCATGGCGCCCGGCGGGAAAGGGGGGTTCCCGCAGCGCCGAGACCGCGAAGGTCCGCATGGTGCCCCCTGTCGCGCCGCCCCCCACGGGACGACGCCGGACAGCCTACGGGAGCAGGGATCGGTACAGATCCATCGGGTGGACGACTTTCGCGTCTGTGTGTGACCGATTGTGCACAGTGGGTCACATGTTCAGGTGGGCACCGCGGAGCCGGACGGCCAGCTGCGGCGGGCCGTCGATCTGCACCCGGGCGACCCGCTGCCGGCCGGACAGGAACAGCGCCAGTTCGCCCGGCGCCCCCACCATCCGCACCGGCTCGCCGCCGCGCCCCACCGATACCTCGCCGTGCCCTGGGGCCTGGACGAACAGGTCGGCCGGGAACCGGCGCAGCGCCAGCCGGGCCAGCGGGGAGCAGCGCCGCCACAGCGCCGTGGAGAGGCCGGCCGGCAGGTCGCGCGGCTGCCACCGCTCCCCGGCCCGGCGCACGTCCTCGTGGTGGATGAAGAACTCCAGGATGTTGGCGAGCTCGTCGGTCACCGGATTGCTCACCGGGCTCCACACCGGCGGGCGGCGCACCTGCCCGACCAACTGCGCCCAGGGGCGGGCGGCGATCCGCCGGCGGACCCGTTCGGCGTACCCGCGCAGCGGCGCGAGCACGATCCCGCCCGCGGCGTCCGGCCGCCGCTCCCGCACCACCAGGTGCGCGGCCAGGTCGCGGGTGGTCCACCCCTCGTTGACCGTCGGTGCGTCCGGTCCCAGCGTCAACATCAGGTCGGCGAGCGCCTCGCGCTCCGATCGGGCGTACCGCGACATGGATCGATCCTAGGCCGAACCCCGTCCGGCCGCGCCGCTCCGGCGCCGGCGGGGCGCCCGCTCGGCGGGCGCGCGCGTGACGGTGGCCATACCGGTCCGGGTCGGCGGAGCTCGCCCCGACCGGTAAGGATGAGGGAGATAATTGCGGCTTACGGCGGGGGAGAGCGTGGCGAGCAGGACAAGTCGGGACGTGCTCGGTCGGGGGCTGGCCGTCCTCGGTCGGGCGATCCGGGAGCAGCCGCGCATCTTTTCGGTCGCGGTGGCCGGCAGCGTGCTCTTCGGCGGCATGGTGATCGCCAGCGCGTACGTGGTCGGCGCGGTGGTCGGCGACGTGGTGGTGCCGGCGATCGCCCGCGGCTCGGTGGGGGTGGGCACGCTCGCGCTCGCCGCCGCCGCGCTGTTCGGGATCAGCGTGCTGCGGGTTGCCGGCATCTTCGGCCGCCGGCTCGGCGCCGGCTACATGCAGTACCGCCTCCAGGCCGCGTACCGCCGCCGGGTCACCCGCCGCTACCTGGAGCTGCCGCTGTCCTGGCACCACCGCAACGCCACCGGCACCCTGCTGTCCAACGCGAACTCCGACGTGGAGGCCGCCTGGTACCCGATCGCGCCGCTGCCCTTCGCGGTCGGCACCCTGGTGATGCTGGTCGGCGCCGTGGCCTCGCTCTTCTTCACCGACTGGGCGTTGGCCCTGGTCGGGCTGGCCGTCTTCCCGGCGCTGTTCGCGCTGAACGTGGTCTACTCCCGCCGGATGGCCCCGCGCCAGGCCCGGGCCCAGCGGCTGCGGGCCGAGGTGAGCGGCATCGCCCACGAGAGCTTCGACGGCGCCCTGGTGGTCAAGACGATGGGCCGGGAGGCGCAGGAGACCCGCCGGTTCGCCGACCGGGCCGGGGAACTGCGCGACGCGCTGGTCGCGGTGGGCCGGCTGCGCGGGGTCTTCGACCCGATGCTGGAGACGCTGCCCAGCCTCGGCACGCTCGCCGTGCTGGTGGTCGGCACGTTCCGGCTGCGCCAGGGCGCGATCAGCGTCGCCGAGCTGGTCAGCGTGGCCTTCCTGTTCACCGTGCTGGCGTTCCCGGTGCGGGCCATCGGCTGGGTGCTGGCCGAGCTGCCGCGCAGCGTCGCCGGCTGGGACCGGGTGCGCCGGGTGCTGGATGCCGCCGGCGAGATGCCGTACGGCGACATCGTGCTCGACCCGGCCGACCCGCGGCCGGCCACGCTCGCCTTCACCGACGTCTGTTTCGGCTACGAGCCGGCCGAGGCGCACCTGCCCGGCGCCGAGGTGCTCGGCGAGGTCACCTTCACCGTGCCGGCCGGGAAGACCGTCGCCCTGGTCGGGCCGACCGGGGCGGGCAAGTCGACGATCGCCTCGCTGGCCGTCCGGCTGGTCGACCCGCGCGCCGGCACGGTCGCGCTGGACGGGGTGGACGTCCGCCGGCTCACCGCCGCCTCGCTGGCCGGCACCGCCGCGCTGGTGGCCCAGGTGCCGTTCATCTTCGACGACACCGTCCGGGCCAACATCGCGCTGGACCGGCCGGGCATCGGCGACGAGGACGTCTGGGCCGCGCTGCGGCTGGCCGAGGCGGACGGGTTCGTCGCGGCGCTGCCCGACGGGCTGGACACCCGGGTCGGCGAGCGGGGCACCTCGCTCTCCGGTGGGCAGCGGCAGCGGCTCACCCTGGCCCGGGCGCTGGCCGGCCGGCCCCGCCTGCTGGTGCTCGACGACGCGACCAGCGCGGTCGACCCCCGGGTGGAGGCGGCCATCCTGGCCGGGCTGCGCTCCTCGGCGGCCGACGGGTCGACGCCGGCCGCGTCGATCCTGGTGGTCGCCTACCGCCGGGCCACCATCGCGCTGGCCGACGAGGTGATCTACCTGGAGCAGGGGCGGGTGGTGGCCCGGGGCACGCACACCGAGCTGCTCGCCACCGTGCCCGGCTACGCCGACCTGGTCACCGCCTACGAGCAGGCCGAGGTCGACCGCGCGCAGGAACGGCCGTACGACGACGAGGTCACGCCGCCGCTGACCTCGGGCCTGGAGATCGAGGTGGACCGGTGAGTGTTACGGCGTCCGAGCAGCGGGCGGAGAGGGCCGAGCAGCCCGAGCCGACCGAGACGACGTGGCGGACCCTGCGCCGCGGGCTGGCGCTCTCCCCGGAGCTGCGGGTCGGCCTGGCCGGCACCCTGGCCCTGGCGCTGGTCTACATGGTGGGGCGGGCGGCCGTGCCGGTGGCCGTACAGCAGGGCATCGACCGGGGCATCGTCGGCGGCCTCGATTTCGGGGTGGTCTGGACCGTGGTTCTGATCACCGCCGGGGTGCTGGTGGTGACCACGCTCTGCGGCTACCTGATGATGCGCCGGCTGTTCACGGTCAGCGAGACGGCGCTGGCCAACGTGCGGATCCGGGCGTTCCGGCACGTGCACGACCTGTCGATGCTGCACCAGCAGTCCGAGCGCCGGGGCTCGCTGGTCTCCCGGGTGACCAGCGACGTCGACCAGATCACCCAGTTCGTCCAGTGGGGCGGCGTGATCCTGGTGATCAACCTGGGTCAGCTGGTGGTCACCACGCTGGTGATGCTCGCGTACTCCTGGCAGCTGACTCTGGTGGTCTTCGCCGCCTTCCTGCCCGCGGTGTTCGTGATCCGGGTGCTGCAACGCCGCCTCGGCACCGCCTACGGGGTGGTCCGGCAGCGCACCGGCGCGCTGCTCGGCGCGATCGGGGAGAGCGTGGTGGGCGCGCCGGTGATCCGGGCGTACGGGATCGCCGGGCGGACCGCGCGCCGGCTGGACGAGGCGATCGACAGCCAGCGCCGGGCGCAGCAGCGAGCGATCCGGATCAGCATCCTGGGCAGCTCGGTCGGCGAACTGGCCGCCGGGGTGGCGCTGGCCGGCGTGGTGGTGCTCGGGGTGACCCTGGGCGCGGACCGCACGCTGAGCATCGGCGAGGTGACCGCGTTCCTGTTCCTGGTGACCCTCTTCATCCAGCCCGTGCAGATCGCCACCGAGGTGCTCAACGAGGCGCAGAACGCGATCGCCGGCTGGCGCCGGGTGCTCGACGTGCTGGACGTCGCGCCGGACGTGGCCGACCCGGGGGAGCAGGGCCGGGAGCTGCCGCCGGGCCCGCTGGACATCCGGTTCGCCGGGGTGGGTTTCGCCTACCCGGGCGGCCCGCCGGTGCTGCACGACATCGACGTGGAGATCCCGGCGAAGAGCCGGGTGGCGGTGGTCGGCGAGACCGGCAGCGGCAAGACCACCTTCGCCAAGCTGCTCACCCGGCTGATGGACCCGACCGCCGGCGCGGTGCTTCTCTCCGGCGTGCCGCTGGACCAGGTCCGGTTCGCCTCGCTGCGGTCGCGGGTGGTGATGGTCCCGCAGGACGGCTTCCTGTTCGACGCCACGGTGGCCGACAACGTCCGGTTCGCCCGGCCGGAGCTGACCGACGCCGAGCTCGCCGCGGCCTTCACCGAGCTGGGGCTGGCTGACTGGCTGGACGGCCTGCCGTCCGGGCTGCACACCCCGGTGGGCGAGCGCGGCGAGGCGCTGAGCGTGGGGGAGCGGCAGCTGGTCGCGCTGGCCCGGGCGTACGTGGCGGACCCGGACCTGCTGGTGCTCGACGAGGCGACCAGCGCGGTCGACCCGGCCACCGAGGTGCGGCTGCAACGCACCCTGGACGCGGTGACCCGGGGCCGGACCACCCTCGCCATCGCGCACCGGCTCTCCACCGCTCAGGCCGCCGACGAGGTGATCGTGGTGGACCGGGGGCGGATCGTGCAGCGCGGCCCGCACGAGGAGCTGGCCCGCGACCCGGAGTCGGTCTACGGCCTGCTCTACGCCTCCTGGCTGGAGCAGACCCGCTGAGCCCGGCCGGGCCCGGGCCGGCGCCTGCGCGCCGGGCCCGGCGCGCGGGTCACCGCGAGTAGAACTCCACCACCAGCTGCTCGTCGCAGATCACCGGCACCTCGTGCCGGGCGGGCTCGCGCAGCAGGGTGGCGCGCAGCTCGGTCAGCGCGACCGACAGGTACGGCCGGCCCGGCCCGTCGCCGGCGTTGGCGCCGCTGGCGGCGAGCTGGAACGGCAGCGCGGCGCGGCTGCGCTTGCGGACGGCCACCACCTGGCCGGGGCGCAGCCGGTAGGAGGGCCGGTCGACCTTGCGGCCGTCGACCGTGAAGTGCCCGTGCGCGACGAGCTGCCGGGCCTGGTAGATGCTGCGGGCCAGCCCGGCCCGGTGCACCACCGCGTCGAGCCGCCGCTCCAGCAGCGCGACCAGGGTCTCGCCGGTCTTGCCGGCGCCGCGGGCCGCCTCGTCGAAGGTGCGGCGCAGCTGCGACTCGCTGACGTTGTACTGGTGGCGCAGGCGCTGCTTCTCCAGCAGCCGCACCTGGTAGTCCGAGGTCTTGCGGCGCTGCCGGCCGTGCACGCCCGGCGGGAAGGGCCGCCGCTCGAAGTACCGCACGCACTTGCGGGTCAGCGGGATGCCGAGGGCGCGGGAGAGCCGGGCCTTGGGCCTGGGGTGGTTCACGCTGGACGTCTCCGTTCCGGTGCTCTAGTCTGCAACTTAGGTAAGCCTAACCTACTGAGGAGGTCGTGCCATGCGGCCCAGCCCGGCGGAGATCGTCCGAACCCTCGTCGCGGGCCGGCTGCCCGGCCTCGTCCACGCGGCCCACCGGCCCGGCCCGCACCACGTCCGGCACGTCGCCGACCCGGAGGGGCGGGTGCTGCTGCTGGTGCCGGTGGTCAGCGACCTCGCCGCGGTGCTGCGTCCGGTCGACGGTGACGCCGACGTCGCGGTGGTGCTCGACGTGCTCGACCTGCCCCCGACCGCCGGCGCGCCGGCGCTCGGCCGAGCCTGGGTCTCCGGCTGGGCCACCCGGCTCGACGGCGACGAGGCCCGCCGGGCGGCGGTGGACTTTGCGGCCGTGGAGCCGACCGGTGACCTGCTCGACGTCGGCACCCGGTTCCGGCTGTTCCGGTTCGAGGTGGTCGAGGCCCGCTGGGAACGCGGCAGCTCGGTGCGCCGCATCGACCCGGCGGCGTACGCCGAGGCCGAGCCGGATCCGCTGCACCCGGTCGAGGGGGAGCTGCTGGCCGACCTCGCCGACCACCACACCGCCGAGGTCGCCCGCTACGTCCGCCGGCAGCTCGGGCTGGCCGACAGTGGCACCGACGTCGCGCCCCGGGTGGTCCGGATCGACCGGTACGGCCTGGTCGTCACCTACGGCCGGCCCGCCGCCCGCCGCCGGGCGCGGCTTGCCTTCCCGCACCCGGTGGCCGACCACGCCGAGCTGGTCCGGCTGCTGCACCCGATGCTCTGCCGGCACGTCACGACCCACCCCACCGACGGCGGCTGACCCGTCGGGGCGGCCGGTTGGTCAGGCGCCCCGGTCGAGTCGCTCCTTCAGGTTGCGGAAGCTGGCCTGCCCCGCCTTCGCGGCCATCCGGCGGACGACCGGGACGATCAACTCGCCGAACCCGCTGCCGCGGAAGTCGAGGCTGATCGTGATCCGCGACCGGGCGCCGCCGGAGAGCGGTTCGACGGTGATCGTCGCGTCCGGCCGGATCGGCCCGTCCACGCCGCGCGCGGCCCAGCTCCTCGGCGCGCTGATCTCGGTGATCTCCTGGGTCATCGCCTGCTCGCCGCGACCGATGCGGCGCGTGGTGGTGAACCGCGAACCGACGGCGGGTGGGCGGCCGTCGGCCATCCGGACGCTGACGACGTCCTGCTGCCACTCGGCGAAGCGGGTGGGGTCGGTGACGTACGCGAAGGCCTCGGCCGGCGGGCGGGCGACCTCGATCGTGGTGACGATGGGCGACATGTCTTCTCCTCTAGTCACGTCGGCTGGCGCTGCCGGGTCAGTGCTACGAAACGGCGGGACGGAGGAATGTGACGGATGGACGAGTTGCTTGCGCGACGGTTCGAGGAGAACCGGGGCCACCTGCGCGCGCTGGCCTACCGGATGCTCGGCTTGCTGAGCGAGGCGGACGACGCCGTACAGGAGACCTGGCTGCGGGTCAGCCGGTCGGGCACCAGCGGCGTGGAGAACGTCGACGGCTGGCTGACCACGGTCGCCGCCAGGGTCTGCCTGAACATGCTGCGCTCACGCCGGTCGCGGCGCGAGGAGCCCCTGCCCGACCAGGTGGCGGGCCGGGCCGACCGGCTCGACCCGGAGCGCGAGGCACTGCTTGCGGACTCGGTCGGGCTGGCGCTGCTCGTGGTGCTCGACCAGCTCGCGCCCGCCGAGCGGCTGGCGTTCGTGCTGCACGACATGTTCGCCGTGCCCTTCGCGGAGATCGCCCCGATCGTGGGGCGGACGCCGACCGCGGCCCGGCAGCTGGCCAGCCGCGCCCGGCGGCGGGTACGGGGCGTCGTCCCGGCGGCCGCTCCCGACCTCACCCGCCAGCGCGCGGTCGTCGAGGCGTTCCTCGCCGCCTCCCGCGACGGGGACTTCGACGCCCTGCTCGCGCTGCTCGACCCGAATGTGGTGGCGCGCGCGGACGCCGGCCCGGTCCGGGAGGCCCGCGGTGCGCGGGCCGTGGCCGAGCACGCGCTCGTGTTCTCCGGCCACAGCCGGTACGCGGAGCCGGCGCTGGTGAACGGGGCGGTCGGCGTCGTCGTCGCTCCGCACGGCCGGCTGGTCACCGTCCTGACCTTCGCGCTCGGGGATCGGCTGATCACCGGGATCGAGATCGTGGCCGACCCCGCACGCCTGCGCGAACTCCAGGTCGCGGTCCTCGATCAGTCCAGTTCCCCGGTGAGGTAGCGCTGGACGGTCGGGCCGACCGTCGCGACCAGGGTCTCCGCCGGCGCGGACGCGACCGGCTCCAGCTTGATGACGTACCGCATCATGGCCAGGCCGATCAGCTGGCTGGCCACCAGCGACCCGCGCAGCGGCAGCTCGGCCGGGTCCGTGTCGAGGTGGTCGAGGACGCGGCGCAGCACCTGGGTGGTCAGGAACTCCCGCATCAGCCGGGCGGTCCACTCGTTGCTCACCGCCGAACGCAGCAGGGCCACGCCGGCGTGGCCGGCCGGCGAGTCCCAAATTCCGAGGAAGAGCCGGACCAGCCGCTCGCCGATGCCGGCGCGGTCGCCGGCGAGGATCCGGGGGATCAGCTCGCCCGGATCGACGGGCGCGTTCATGGCGGCCAGGAAGAGCTGGTCCTTGCTGCCGAAGTAGTGGTGCACCAGGGCCGGGTCCACCCCGGCCGCGGCGGCGATGGCCCGGATGGAGGCCCCGTCGAAGCCCCGCTCGGCGAACGCGGCCCGCGCCGCGTCGAGGATCGCCTCCCGGGTGCCCGGCTTGCCGGGTCGCCGGCCGGTCCGCCGTACCATCGCCGCCCTTCACTCGTTCCGTTCCCGCGCCGTGGCCCCGGCCACGGCGGCCGGCGTCAGCCGCTGCGCCGCCGCAGGGTGGCCGCGGCGAGCACCAGCGCCAGCACCGCCGCGCCGGCGACCACCGCCGCGTCCCGCCACATCGTGCCGGTCGGCTCGGCGTTCGCGCCGACCTCCTGCAACGCCTCGACGGCGTACGACAGCGGCAGCACGTCGCTGACCGCCTGCAACCAACCGGCCATCTCACCCCGGGGCACGAAGAGCCCGCAGAGCAGCAGCTGGGGGGCGACCACGACCGGCATGAACTGTACGGCCTGGAACTCGGTGCGGGCGAAGGCACTGCAGAACAGGCCCAGCGCGACCGCGAGCACCGCGTTCAGCGCGGCGATCATGATCACCAGGCCGCTGCTGCCGGCGGTGTCCAGGTCGAAGAGCCAGTAGGCCACGGCCGAGGCCACGGTGGCCTGGACCGCGCCGGCCAGCCCGAAGGCGATGCCGTAGGCGAAGAGCAGGTCGGCCTTGGCCAGCGGCGTGGTGAGCAGGCGTTCCAGCGTGCCGGTGGTGCGCTCGCGGAGCATCGCGATGCTGGTCACCAGGAACATGATGATGAACGGGAAGAAGCCGAGCATGATCAGCGCGATCCGGTCGAAGGTGGACGGCTGGCCGGGCGCGGCGGGCTGGTCGGCGTACATGTAGTAGACCAGCGTGAGCAGCAGCGCGGGCACCGCGACCAGCAGGGCCACGGTGCGCCGGTCGTGCCGCAGCTGGCGCAGGATGCGGCCGGTGGTGACCGCCAGGATCCTCGGGTTCACGACGCCTCCCGTCCGGCGTCGCCGCTGCGGCCCGCCGTGCCGTCCCTGCCGGTGGCCGGCCCGACGCCGGCCCCGCTCGTCTCGGTTGCCCTGATCAGCCGCAGGAACGCCTCGTCGAGGTCGGCCACCCCGGCGGCGGCCCGGACCGCGTCCGGGGTGTCGTCGGCGATCAGCCGGCCTTCCCGGATCAGCAGCAGCCGGTCGCAGCGGGCCGCCTCGTCCATCACGTGGCTGGACACCAGCAGGGCCGTGCCGGCCGCCGCCAGCTCGTGGAACTGGGCCCAGAGGTCGGCCCGGAGCACCGGGTCCTGCCCGACGGTCGGCTCGTCGAGGATGACCAGCTCCGGGTCGCCGACCAGGGCGCAGGCCAGCGAGGCCCGGCTGCGCTGGCCGCCGGAGAGGGTGCCGACCAGCTGGTTCGCCGCGGCGGCGAGCCCGACGTCGGCCACCGCCCGGTCGGCGTGGGTCCGGCCGCGCCCGTGCAGGGCGGCGAAGTAGCGGGCGTTCTCCCGCACCGTGAGGTCGGCGTAGACGCTCGGCGCCTGGGTTAGGTAGCCGACCCGGCGGCGCAGCTCGGCCGAGCCGGCGGGCCGCCCCAGCACGGTGACCGTGCCGGCGGTGACCACCTGCACCCCGACCACCGCGCGCATCAACGTGGTCTTGCCGCTGCCGCTGGGGCCGAGCAGCCCGGTCACCACGCCGCGCGGCACCGTGGCGCTGATCCCGTGCAGCACCCGCCGCCCACCCCGGTCGACGACCAGGTCGCGGACGGCGATCGCGTCGTCCATCGCACACCTCCCCAAAAACTCAACACCTGTTGAACTCAACGCTAGATGAGATATCGCCCCGCGCGCAACAGGGGGGCGGGTTGACTTCGAGTGCGCTCGAACTGCCAGCCTGGAACCGTGGACATCAACACCCGGGAGAGCGCGCTCACCGTCGGCGAGGCGGCCGAGCGGGTCGGCCTCACCACCTACACGTTGCGCTGGTACGAGCAGGAGGGGCTGGTCGCCCCGGTCGGCCGGGACTCGGCCGGGCGGCGCCGGTACACCGCCGGGGACGTCAACTGGCTCTTCCTGCTCACCCGGCTGCGGCGGACCGGGATGCCGGTGCGGGACATGCGCCGCTACGCCGACCTGGCCCGACAGGGCGACGGCACGCTGGGTGCCCGGCGGGCGCTGTTCGAGGCGCACCGGGCCCGGGTGCTGGCGCGGATGGCCGAGCTGGCGGAGGACCTGAAGGTCCTCGACCACAAGATCGACGCGTACCGGCGGGCGGAGGAGGACCTGGAGGGGGCATAGGCCCCGGACCGGACACCAGGTCCGCCAACGGGCATTGCGCCCCGATCGGGCGTACGACACGATGGCCTCGTGGACTACCCTCCGTCACCGGACAGTGGGTTCCTCGCGGACTGGACCGCCCGGCTGCGGGCGGCGGCCGAGCGGCCCGTCGTCGGCATCATGCTGCGCGGCAGCCATGCCCGGCGGGCGGCCACCGCGCACAGCGACGTCGACGTCGACGTGCTGCTCGGCGGCGCGCCGTACGCCGCCCGCCGGGCCTACCTCGCCGAGCACGCCGGCCGGTTGACCCACGTCTCCGTGGCCGCCCAGGACGTCCGGTCCTGGGTGACCCGGCTCGGCGAACCGGCCGACTGGGCGTTCGGGCTGCCGGTCGCCGCACCGGCCCGGCTGCTCTGGGCGGACCCGCACTGGCGGTCCCGGATCGACCTGCCGGTGCTCTGCCAGCCGGCCGGCGAGCCGCAGCTGGAGGAGCTGGTCGCCACGCTCGGTAAGGTCGCCGGGGCACGGGACGCCGGCGACCACCTCGGTGTCCGGCTGGCCGCCGCCGACCTGGCCCGGCTCTGCCCGTCGGTGCTCCGGCTGGCCAACGCCTCGGTCCGGGTGGTGTCCCGGCGGGCCGCCTTCGCCGCCGCCCTCGCCCTGCCGGTCGCGCCCTCCGGCTACCGCGACGACATGCTGCTCTGCCTCGGGCTGCGCCCCGGCTCCACCGGCCAGCTCTGCGCGGCGGCGGCCCGTCTGGTCACCGGCATCCTGCCGCTGGTCCGCCGGTACGCCGCCGAGGTCGCCGAGGTGGCCGGGACGGACCTGGCCGAGGCGCTGGTCGACGGCCGGCTGGACCGCTACGTCGCCCAGCTGACCCGACCCGCCGCCCGGCCGCCGCGCCCCCGGCGGGAGTCGTCGCCGGTGCCCGCGCCGCGTGCGGGAGAATGGGTCACTGTGCCCGTACCTGACGCGCCGGTGACCGGCGCCCCACCCAGCCCGACCGGGCCGGCGGACGGCGGTCCGGCCCGCCCGTCCCAGCTCGACCCGGCCATCGCGGCCCGGCTGCGCCGCACCCCGGACGGCCTGGTCGCCGCCGTGGTCCGCGCGCACGACACCGGCGAGGTGCTGATGGTCGCCTGGATGGACGACGAGGCGTTGCACCGCACCCTGACCACCGGCCGGGCCACCTACTGGTCGCGCAGCCGGCGTGAGTACTGGGTCAAAGGCGCCACCTCCGGGCACCACCAGTACGTCCGCGCGGTCGCCCTGGACTGCGACGGGGACGCGCTGCTGGTCAGCGTCGAGCAGGTGGGCGCCGCCTGCCACACCGGGCACCGCAGCTGCTTCTTCACCGAGCTGCCGGTCACCGGGGCGGGGGACCGGTCATGACCGACGGCAGGGTGAGCCCGGACGCGGCGACCTTCACCGCGCTCGCCGCCGACCGGCGGGTCGTCCCGGTCACCCGCCGGCTGCTCGCCGACGCGGAGACGCCGGTCGGGGTCTACCGCAAGCTGGCCGGCGGCCCGGGCACCTTCCTGCTCGAGTCCGCCGAGCAGGGCGTCGGCTCGGCCGGGCTGGCCTGGTCGCGGTACTCGTTCATCGGCGTGCGCAGCAGCGCCACCCTGGTCGAGCGGGACGGGCGGGCGGCCTGGCTGGGCCAGCCGCCGGCCGGGCTGCCCACCACCGGCGACCCGGTCCAGGTGCTGCGCGCCACCGTCGAGGCGCTCGCCGGCCCGGCCGCGGAGCCGGCCGCCGGGATGCCGCCGCTGACCGGGGGCATGGTCGGCTACCTCGGCTACGACCTGGTCCGGCGGTTCGAGCGGCTGCCCGAGCTGACCGAGGACGACCTGCACCTGCCCGAGCTGGGCATGATGCTCGCCACCGACCTGGTGGTGCTGGACCACTACGAGGGCTCCGCGATCCTGGTCGCCAACGCGGTCCTGCCGCCGCCGGACGAGCCGGACCGCGACGCGCTGGTCGCCGCCGCGTACCACCACGCGGTGGGCCGGCTCGACGCGATGACCACCGCGCTGTCCCGGCCGATCCCGCCGATGATCTCCACCGTGGAGCGCCCGCCGGCCGGCCAGGTGCACAGCCGCACGCCCGAGGGCGGCTACCCGAAGGCGGTGGAGGCGGCCAAGGAGGCGATCAGGGCCGGCGAGTGCTTCCAGATCGTGCTGGCGCAGCGGTTCGAGCGGCAGACCCACGCCGACCCGCTCGACGTCTACCGGGTGCTGCGCACGACCAATCCCAGCCCCTACATGTACCTGCTGCGCTTCGACGACTTCGACATCGTCGGCTCGTCGCCCGAGGCGCACCTGAAGGTGACCGTCGAGGCCGACGGCGAGCGGCGGGCGCTGCTGCACCCGATCGCCGGCACCCGCCCGCGCGGCGGCACCCCGGCCGCCGACGCCCGGCTCGCCGCCGAGCTGCTCGCCGACCCCAAGGAGCGGGCCGAACACGTGATGCTGGTCGACCTGGGCCGCAACGACCTGGGCCGGGTGTGCCGCCCGGGCACCGTCGAGGTGCCCGAGTTCGCCACCATCGAGCGGTACAGCCACGTCATGCACATCGTCTCGACCGTGGTCGGCACGCTGCGCGCCGACCGCACCGCGTTCGACGCGCTGGCCGCGACCTTCCCGGCCGGCACCCTCTCCGGCGCGCCCAAGGTGCGGGCCATGGAGATCATCGAGGAGCTGGAGCCGGTCCGGCGGGGCCTCTACGGGGGCACCGTCGGCTACTTCGGCTTCGGCGGGGACCTCGACATGGCGATCGCCATCCGGACCGCGCTGATCCGCGCCGGCCGCGCCTACGTGCAGGCGGGCGCGGGGGTGGTGGCCGACTCCGATCCGGCGGCGGAGGACCAGGAGACCCGGAACAAGGCCGCCGCCGTGCTCGCCGCCATCGCCGCCGCCGAGACCCTCCGGCCCGCCCGGTGAGCGGCGCGGCGGAGCCCCGGGGTCCCGAACGACCGGCGGTTCCGGTGAACGGGGGCGCCGAGCCGGCCGCCCGGCCCGCCGCGGGCCGGCGCGAGCTGACGTACGCGGTGCTGCTCTGCCTGGCCGGCGCGGGCCTGGCGCTCTGGGCGGCGACCCGCACCTGGTCGGTCGAGCTGGCCGCCCGGCCGGCGCCGCTGCCGGCGGTGCGGGACGCGCACACCGGCGCCGGCCTGCTCCCGTGGCTGCCGGCGCTGGCCCTGGTCGGGCTGGCCGGCGGCGGCGCGGTGCTGGCCACCCGGGGCCGGCTGCGGCGGCTGCTCGGCGGGCTGCTCTGCCTGCTGGGGCTCGCCGTGGCGGCCGGCGGCGGCTACGGGCTGGTCGCCGACTTCGCCGGCGAGGTGAGCCGGCAGTGGCCGGCGCTCTGCCTGCTCGGCGGGGTGCTCGCGGCGACCGGCGGCCTGCTCACCGCGCTGCGCGGCCAGCGGTGGCCGGCGATGGGCGCCCGCTACGAACGGCCGGCCCGGGGCACGGCCGCGCCCGCGGCGCCCGGCCCGGCCGGACCGGTCACCGGGCGGCGCACCACCGAGGCGTGGGACGCGCTGGACCGGGGCGAGGACCCGACGGTCAGCTGACCGGCTGGCGGTCGCGGGCGGCGGCCCGGGCGGCCGCCAGCTCCGCCACCAGGCGGTCCAGTTCGGCGCGCTGGTCGGCGCGGGCCCGGTCGGCGCAGACCGCCTCCCAGGCGTTGCCCCGGGCGGTCCGCATCCGCGCCTCGCCGACCACGGCCCGCTCCAGGGTGTGCACCACCCCGACGGCGAGCGAGGCGACGGTACGGGAGATGGTGGTCAGTCCGATGGTCTGGTGGGGCCCGGCAGTACTCATTGATCTCTCCGCACGAGGATCGTCGGCGAACGGTGGGGCAGGCGCATCGTCGAGTCTGCCCGAGGAAGATGCTCGCCGGTTCACGTTTCGCCGTGGTGACCGACACGTCAACTCTGCGTCCGGGGCCGCCACCTGCACAGGGCCGTTCGTCCTTGAGCTTCGTCACAGCGGCCGGCGGGGTCGCGGCGGGCTCGCCCGGGGCGGGGTCGCGGCGGCTGTGCTCCGGCGTCGCCGCGTGGTCCAATGGCCCATGAGTGGTTGTCGATGCCGGCGGTGGCGCTACGTGACATCCCCTTCACCGAAGTCGGCCATTATGCCGCAGGCCGTTCCGTGAGCCGCGCCATACCCCCACCTCCCGGGGTCGGGTGGAACCCCCTAGCATCGGCCCATGACACCCGGAGAGGGGAGTCCGTTGGTGACTGCTGAGCATGCGCACGCGGAGGGGGACGAGGCCGGTCCGGCGGCGTCCGTAAGCGTGCTCGACGAGATCCTGGCCGGCGTGCGCGAGGACGTGGCCCGGCGGCAGGAGCAGGTGCCGCTGGAGCGGATCCGCGAACTGGCCGCCGCCGCGCCGCCGCCGATGGACGCCTACGCGGCGCTGCGCCGGCCCGGTGTCGCGGTGATCGCCGAGGTCAAGCGCTCCTCGCCGTCGAAGGGGAAGCTGGCCGAGATCGCCGACCCGGCCGACCTGGCCGGCGAGTACGCCGCCGGCGGCGCCCGGGCGATCAGCGTGCTCACCGAGGGGCGCTGGTTCGGCGGCTCGCTGGACGACCTCGCCGCGGTGCGCGCCGCGGTCAACGTCCCGGTGCTGCGCAAGGACTTCGTCGTCTCCAGCTACCAGGTGCACGAGGCCCGGGCGCACGGCGCCGACCTGGTGCTGCTGATCGTCGCGGCCCTCGAGCAGAACGTGCTGGTCGGCCTGCTGGAGCGGATCGAGTCGCTCGGCATGACCGCGCTGGTCGAGGTGCACGACGAGGAGGAGGCCGACCGGGCGCTGGAGGCCGGTGCGCAGGTGATCGGGGTCAACGCCCGCGATCTGCGTACCCTGGAGGTCGACCGCTCGGTGTTCGAGCGGATCGCGCCCGGCCTGCCCAGCAGCGTCGTGAAGATCGCCGAGTCCGGCGTGCGCGGCCCGCACGACCTCATCCGGTACGCCTCGGCCGGTGCCGACGCGGTCCTGGTCGGCGAGGGCCTGGTCACCCAGAAGAGCCCTCGGGAGGCGGTGGCCGAGCTGGTCAACGCCGGCAACCACCCGGCCACGCCCCGTCCGGTGCGCTGAGGCGCGCCGGCTGACGCCCGCAGCGAGAGGAGTGCCGGCATGAGCGCCGACGCCTTGGCCGCCCCGACCGGTCCGTTTCCCGACCCGGCCGGCCACTTCGGCCGCTTCGGCGGGAGGTTCGTGCCGGAGGCGCTGGTCGCGGCGCTGGACGAGCTGGACGCCGCGCACCGCACGGCGATGGCCGACGAGTCGTTCCGGGCCGAGTTCGGCGCGCTGCTGCGCGACTACGCCGGCACCCCGTCGCTGCTCTACGAGGCCCGGCGGTTCTCCGCCAAGGCCGGCGCGCGGGTGCTGCTCAAGCGCGAGGACCTCAACCACACCGGCGCGCACAAGGTGCGCAACGTGCTCGGCCAGGCGCTGCTGACCCGGCGGATGGGCAAGACCCGGGTGATCGCCGAGACCGGCGCCGGCCAGCACGGGGTGGCCACCGCCACCGCCGCCGCGCTGTTCGACCTGGAGTGCGTGGTCTACATGGGCCAGGTCGACACCGAGCGGCAGGCGCTGAACGTGGCCCGGATGCGGATGCTGGGCGCCACGGTCGTACCGGTCACCGCCGGCTCGCGCACCCTCAAGGACGCGATGAACGAGGCGATGCGCGACTGGGTGGCCAACGTCGAGGACACCCACTACCTGATCGGCACGGCGGCCGGGCCACACCCGTTCCCGGCGCTGGTCCGCGACTTCGTCCGGGGCATCGGCGACGAGGCCCGCCAGCAGTGCCTCGACCTGACCGGCGCGCTGCCGGACGCGGTCACCGCCTGCGTCGGCGGCGGCTCGAACGCGCTGGGCATCTTCCACGCCTTCGTCGGCGACCCGCAGGTGCGGCTGTACGGCTTCGAGGCCGGCGGCGACGGCGTGGCGACCGGCCGGCACGCGGCCAGCATCACCGGCGGCTCCACCGGCGTGCTGCACGGCACCCGCACCTACGTGCTCCAGGACGCGGACGGGCAGACCTGCGAGTCGCACTCGATCTCCGCCGGCCTGGACTACCCGGGCGTCGGGCCCGAGCACGCCTGGCTGCACGACACCGGCCGGGCCAGCTACGCGCCGGTCACCGACGACGAGGCGATGGCCGCGTTCGAGCTGCTCTGCCGCACCGAGGGCATCATCCCGGCGATCGAGAGCGCGCACGCCCTCGCCGGCACCCTGAAGATCGCCCCGAAGCTCGCCGCCGACCTGGGCCGCGAGCCCACCATCGTGGTCAACCTCTCCGGCCGGGGCGACAAGGACGTGCACACCGCCGGCGACTACTTCGGCGTCCTCGACAAGGAGTGAGTGCGATGGGCGGTGCCGCCGGCGTGAGCAGGATCGGGGTGGCCTTCGACAAGGCGCGCGCCGACGGGCGGGCCCTGTTGGTCGGCTGCATGCCGGCCGGGTTCCCGACCGTCGAGGGCAGCATCGCGGCGATGACCGCGATGGTCGAGGCCGGGGTCGACGTGATCGAGGTGGAGATCCCGTACTCGGACCCGGTGATGGACGGCCCGGTGATCCAGAAGGCCAGCGACATCGCGCTGGCCGGCGGCGTACGGACCGCCGACACGCTGCGCATCATCGAGGCGGTCGCGGCCACCGGCGCCCCGGTGGTCACCATGACCTACTGGAACCCGATCGAGCGGTACGGGGTCGACGCGTTCGCCCGGGACCTGGACGCCGCCGGCGGGACCGGACTGATCACTCCCGACCTGATCCCCGACGAGGCCGACGAGTGGCTGGCCGCGTCGGACGCGTACGGGCTGGACCGCACCTTCCTGGTCGCCCCGTCCTCCACCGACGCCCGGCTGGCGATGACCGTCGAGCACTGCCGCGGCTTCGTCTACGCCACCGCGCTCATGGGCGTCACCGGTGCCCGGACGCAGACCTCCGAGGCGGCGCCGGTGCTGGTCTCCCGGGTCCGGGCGGTCACCGACCTGCCGGTCGGCGTCGGCCTCGGGGTGGGCACCGGCGCGCAGGCCGGCACGGTCGGCGGGTACGCCGACGGCGTGATCGTGGGCAGCGCGCTGGTCCGCTGCATGCTCGACGCGCCGGATCTCGACGCCGGGCTGGCCGCGCTCCGGACGCTCAGCGCCGAACTGGCCGAGGGCGTCCGCCACCCGGCCCGCTGACCACCGCCCGTCCCGCCACCGATCCCTGTGACCGGGCCACCTCGCGGGGTGGGCGGTGCCACCCGGACGGTCACGCCGGCCACCCCAGCCGCTGCGAGGCTGCCGGGCTCGCCCTCGCGGTGACCCTCCCCGACCTCAGCCCCGGCCGGTGCCGCTCGCAGGCACCAACGTCGTCGCGGGGGCTGGCAGTCGGCTCGTCCGTCATTCCGTTCCGTCATATTCATGCCTCACCGGCATGAGGGTCGCGGGGAATACTCTTTGCCGCCGGGCCGCCGGGCCGCCGGGCCGCGCGTCACCGCGGGGTCGTCTCGCGCGTCGCCGGCTGGGCCCGGGGTTCCGGTGCCCGGCCGGCCGGCGGGCCGCAGTCGTGCAGCACGCCGGAGCGGCCGGCCAGCGCGTCGGCGAGCGCCGCCCGGGTGGTGGGGGTGAGCAACTCGGGCAGGTCCGTCACGTCGTGCCAGGAGAGCCGGCAGCCGCCCACCGGCTCGCCCGCCGGTCGCCGGCCGCGGGCCCGGAAGACGTGCACCAGCACCTCCGGCAGCGTCCCGGCCCGCCCGGGCGGCGGCGCCGGGCCGGGCGCCGGCGCGCCGAGGTGGTAGAGCCCGACCAGGTCGACCACCTCGATCTCCCAGCCGGTCTCCGCGCGGATGTCGCGCACCGCCGCGTGCACCGGGCTCTCCGCCCGGTGCAGCCGCCCGCCGGGCAGCGCGTACCGGCGTTCGCCCCGGCCCTGCCGGCAGAGCAGCACCCGGCCGGCGTCGTCGGTGACGACCGCGGCCACCGCCCAGGTGAGCGCGCTCATGGACAAAGAGCCTACGTCGGCGCAAACCAGAAGTCACCGAGCCGCCACCCGGCACGGACCGGGGTGCCGCCGGAGGGGTCGACAGCGGTAGCGTGTGCATCCGTGACTCTCGCCTCGCTGTCCCCCCAGGCGGCCCTGCCCAGTCCCAGCACCGCGGTCTGGCAGCTCGGCCCGGTCCCGCTCCGGGCGTACGCGCTGTGCATCATCCTCGGCATCGTGGTGGCCTGCGTGGTCACCGAGTACCGGCTGCGCCGGCGCGGGGTCGCCCCGGGCGCGGTGCTCGACATCGCGGTCTGGGCCGTGCCGGCCGGCATCATCGGCGCCCGGATCTACCACGTGATCACCTCGCCGGAGAAGTACTTCGGCACCGGCGGCGACCCGATGAAGGCGTTCGCCATCTGGGAGGGTGGCCTCGGCATCTGGGGCGCAGTGGCCGGCGGCGCGATCGGCGCCTGGATCGCCGCCCGCCAGCTCGGCGTCCCGTTCGCCGTGGTGGCCGACGCGCTCGCGCCGGGCCTGCCGCTGGCGCAGGCGGTGGGCCGGCTCGGCAACTGGTTCAACAACGAGCTCTACGGCGGCCGGACCACCCTGCCCTGGGGGCTGGAGATCCACCGGATGGACCCGGACAACCCGGGGCACGCGCTGCGCGACGACACCGGCCGGCCCATCCTCGAGCCGGGCCTCTACCACCCGACCTTCGCCTACGAGGCGCTCTGGAACGTCGGCGTCGCGGTGCTGGTCCTGGTGCTCGACCGCAAGCTGCGCCTCGGCCGGGGCCGGGCGTTCGCGCTCTACGTGATGGGCTACACCGCCGGCCGGTTCTGGATCGAACTGATGCGCACCGACGAGGCCAACACCATCCTCGGCGTCCGGCTCAACGTCTGGACCGCGGCCCTGGTGTTCCTCGGCGCCCTGGTCTACTTCGTGCGCGTCCGCGGCCCCCGGGAGTACCTCGTCCCGGTCGGCGCGGCGGCGGCGCCGGCCCCGCCCGCGTCCGACGTCTCGCAGGTCGACCTCTCCGCCACCGAGGCCGGCGCGCAGCCGGCCGCGCCGGAGGGCTACCGGGTGGTCAGCGAGGAGCAGTACCGCACCTGGCAGGAGACCGGCGAGGCGCCCGCCGACCCCGCCGCCGACCGGGACGGCCAGGCCGACGGGGACGACGAGCCGGCCGACCGGGCCGCGACCGGGTCGACCGATCGCCCCGACGACGCGGAGACCGCGGACGCGACGGCGCGGGACGAGCGGGCCGGCGCGGCGGGTTCCCGCCCCGCCGACGGCGACAGCTGAGCGGGGAACCATGCGGAGCGCGGTGGTGGTCGGCGCCGGGATCGGCGGCCTCGCGGTCGCCGGGGCGCTGGCCCGCTCCGGCTGGCGGGTCACCCTCCTGGAACGGGCCGACCGGATCCGCCCGGAGCCGACGGCCGTCGTGCTGTGGCCCAACGGGGTGCGCGCGCTGCGCGCCCTCGGCCTCGGCGCCGGCCTGGAGGCGATCGCCACGCCGCTGCCCGACGCCGGGATACGCCGCCCGGACGGGCACTGGCTGGTGCAGCCCCGGCCCGCCCCGGCCGACCGGATGCCGGTGGTGGTGCACCGGGAGGACCTGCACGACGCGCTGATCGCCGGGCTGGGCGACAGGGTCGAGTTGCGCACCGGGGTGACCGTGCGGACGGTGCGCGCCGCGGCCGGCGCGCGCCCGGCGGTCGGCGACGGCCGGCACACGATCGAGGCCGACCTGGTGGTTGCCGCCGACGGCACCGACAGCGAGCTCCGCCGCCAGCTGGCGCCCGAGGCCACCGTGGTCAGCTCCGGCTGCGCCGCCTGGCGGGCGGTGATTCCCTGGTACCGGGCGCCGCGGCTGCCCGCCGAGGTGCCGGTGGGCGGCGAGACCCTCGGCGCCGGATACCGGTTCGTCTCCGCCTCGCTGGGCGAGCGCGGCTCGTCGGGCGGGTCCAGCCGGGGCGGCATCTACTGGGTGGCCACCGCGGCCGGGGCGCCCCGGCCGGAGCCCCCGGAGACCCAGCTCGCCCTGCTGCGCCGCTGGTACGCGGGCTGGCCGTCGCCGGTCACCGACCTGCTCGACGCCACCGACCCGGCCGACCTGGTGCAGCAGGAGATCCGCGAGCTGCGGCCGCTGCCCCGGGGGTACGCCTTCCCGGCCGGCCCGGGCGGGGTGGTGCTGCTCGGCGACGCCGCACACGCCATGCCGCCGCACCTCGGCCAGGGCGCCTGCCTCGCCTTCGAGGACGCCGCCACCCTGGCCACCCTGCTGCGCGAGTCGCGGCTGCCCGACGCGCTGGCCGCGTACGACCGGGTGCGCCGCCCGCGCGCGGCGTCGATGGTCCGGCAGGCCCGCCGGATGTCGGCGGTGCTGCGCGCCCGCGGCCGGCTCGCCCTGCGGGCCCGCGACGCCGCCCTCGGCACGATCAGCCCCCGGCTGCTCTCCACCGCCGCCACCACCGCGGCCGCCTGGCGGCCGCCGAGCTGACCTGCGTCAGGGCAGCACCGGGGCGGGTTCGGCGATGCAGGCGGTGCCGATCCGGCGGAAGCCGACCCGCAGGTAGACCCGGGCGATCTCCTCGCTGCCGGCGGAGAGGAAGACCAGGTCGGTGCCGGCGGCCAGCAGCTCGCGGGCCAGCGTGGCGGTCACCCCGGCACCCAGGCCCCGGCGGCGGGCGGCCGGCAGGGTGGCCACCCCGGCGATCTCGGCGACGTCGTCGACCCGCATCGCCATCCCGCTGGCCAGGGCGCCCTCTGCCGGCGTGCCGGCCAGCACGGAGAGCCGCGCGCCGTCGGCGATCCGGGTCCGCTCCTCGGCCAGCGCGGCCAGGTCCACCTCGGCCACCGCGGCTTCCCGCTCGGCCGGACCGGCGTCGCCCCGGCCGGTGCCGGGCGCGGAGAAGCCGACCGCGGCGACGGCCCGCCGGACGGCCACGTCGGCGGCGAAGTCCGGCGCGTCCGGGTCGAGCAGCCGCACCGGTACGGCGGCCAGCGTCGCCGGGTCGGGCAGCGCGGCCGGGTCGAGCACCATCAGCGGCGCCTCCAGCACGCTCAGCCCCGCCGAGCGGGCCACCGCGAGCAGGTCCGGCGTGGTCTCGTGCACCCACTCGAAGGCTTCCGGCAGCCCCAGCTCGCGCTGCCGCTCGCGGACCCGGGCGACGTCGGCCAGCGAGGGGGCCTCGCCGGCGTCGAGCCGGGGCCGGGCGTAGAACGGCCAGCCGGTCCCGTCCCGGACGAAGAGCACCAGGCCGCCGTACTCCTCGGCCCGGGCCACGTCCCGGGGCACCGCGTCGTAGAAGCGTTCCAACCGGTCGAACAGGTCCTTGTGCTGCGGATCCACCGCGCGAGACTACACGTCCCAGACTCTGGAAGGTGTGATCAATCCGCACTGGCCTTGCGCACCCCGCCCTAACGTAGACTCAATAAACCCACAAGGGCCGACGTCGTCCCGACCCCGTGATCCAACGCTGAGCGACGACAGGAGGCCCGGTGGCCTTTCCGTACCCTCACAGCCCCCAGCCGGCCGCGCCGTACGGCCCGGGTGTCCCCGCGGCCGGGCTCTACGACCCCGCCCAGGAGCACGACGCCTGCGGGGTGGCCTTCGTGGCGGACCTGCACGGACGGCGCTCCCACGCGGTGGTCGCCAACGGCCTCGCCGCGCTGTGCCGGCTGGATCATCGGGGTGCCCGCGGCGCGGAACCGAACACCGGCGACGGCGCCGGGATCATGATCCAGGTGCCGGACGCGTTCCTGCGCGCCGTGGTGGACTTCCCGCTGCCGCCGGCCGGCGCGTACGCCACCGGCCTGGTCTTCCTCCCCGACGACGACGCCGCCGAGGCGCGCGCCCGCCGGGTGGTGGAGAAGTACGCCCTGGTCGAGGGGGCCGAGCTGCTCGGCTGGCGGGACGTGCCGGTCGACCCGGCCGGCCTGGGCGAGACCGCGCTCGCCGCGATGCCCCGGATCCGGCAGCTCTTCCTCGCCGCGCACCGGCTCACCGACTCGCCGGCCGGCCCGGCCGGTACGCCGCTGCGCGGCGTCGAGCTGGACCGGGTGGCGTTCTGCGTCCGCAAGCAGGCCGAGCGGGAGTCCGCCGAGCGGGGCGTGCCGGCGTACTTCCCGTCGCTGTCCGCGCGGACCATGGTCTTCAAGGGCATGCTCACCCCCGACCAACTGCCCGCGTTCTACCCGGAGCTGACCGACGAGCGGGTGGTCAGCGCGATCGCGCTGGTGCACTCGCGGTTCTCCACCAACACCTTCCCGTCCTGGCCGCTGGCGCACCCGTACCGCTTCATCGCGCACAACGGCGAGATCAACACCATCCGCGGCAACCGGAACTGGATGCAGGCCCGGGAGGCGCTGCTGCGCACCCCGAACCTGCCCGGCAACATCCGGCGCATCTTCCCGGTCTGCACCCCGGCCGCCTCCGACTCGGCCAACTTCGACGAGGTCCTGGAGCTGCTGCACCTGGCCGGGCGGAGCCTGCCGCACGCGGTGCTGATGATGATCCCGGAGGCGTGGGAGAACGACCCGGACATGCGGCCGGACAAGCGGGACTTCTACCGCTTCCACGCCAGCCTGATGGAGCCGTGGGACGGGCCGGCCTCGGTCGCCTTCACCGACGGCGAACTCGTCGGCGCGGTGCTCGACCGCAACGGGCTGCGCCCGGGGCGCTGGTGGCGTACCGACGACGGCCTGGTGGTGCTCGGCAGCGAGGCGGGCGTGCTCGACGTCGACCCGGCCCGGGTGGTCGCCAAGGGGCGGCTCCAGCCGGGGCGGATGTTCCTGGTCGACACCGTCGCCGGCCGGATCGTGCACGACGAGGAGATCAAGGCCGAGCTGGCCGCCGAGCGGCCGTACGGCGACTGGCTGCACGCCGGGCTGATCGAGCTGACCGACCTGCCCGCCCGCGAGCACATCGTCTACACCCACGACTCGGTCCGCCGCCGGCAGCAGATCTTCGGCTACACCGAGGAGGAGCTGAAGATCCTGCTCGCGCCGATGGCCCGGGCCGGCGCCGAGCCGATCGGCTCGATGGGCACGGACACCCCGATCTCGCCGCTGTCCACCCGGCCGCGGCTGCTCTACGACTACTTCCACCAGCTCTTCGCCCAGGTCACCAACCCGCCGCTGGACGCCATCCGGGAGGAGCTGGTGACCAGCCTGGCGTCGACCATCGGGCCGGAGGGCAACCTGCTCGACCCGGGTCCGGCCAGCTGCCGGCAGATCGTGCTGCCCTACCCGGTGGTCGACAACGACGAGCTGGCCAAGATCCTCTCCATCGACGAGGACGGCGACCTGCCCGGCTTCAAGGCGGTCCGGGTCTCCGGGCTCTACCGGGTCCGCGAGGGCGGCGCGGGCATCAAGGCCCGGCTGACCGAGATCTGCCGGCACGTCTCCGAGGCGATCGAGGACGGCGTACGCATCCTGGTGCTCTCCGACCGGGACTCCAACGCCGACCTGGCGCCGATCCCGTCGCTGCTGCTCACCGCCGCGGTGCACCAGCACCTGGTCCGCGAGCAGACCCGCACCCAGGTGGCGCTGATCGTCGAGTCCGGCGACTGCCGCGAGGTGCATCACGCCGCGGTGCTGATCGGCTATGGCGCGGCGGCGGTCAACCCGTACCTGGCCTTCGAGTCGGTGGAGGACATGATCGCCACCGGCGCGCTGGCCGGGGTCGAGCCGGTCGTCGCGGTCCGCAACTACGTCAAGGCGCTCGGCAAGGGCGTCCTGAAGATCATGTCCAAGATGGGCATCTCGACGGTGTCGTCGTACTGCGGCGCCCAGGTGTTCGAGGCCGTCGGGCTGGATTCCCGGCTGGTGCAGCGCTACTTCCGGGGCACCCCGAGCAAGATCGGTGGGATCGGGCTGGACGGCATCCACGCCGAGGTCGCCGCCCGGCACGCGCGGGCCTGGCCGGCGCCGGGCGCCGCGGCCACCGACCGGCTGGAGGTGGGCGGCGAGTACCAGTGGCGCCGCGAGGGCGAGCTGCACCTGTTCAACCCGGAGACCGTCTTCCTGCTCCAGCACGCCACCCGCAGCCGGCAGTACGACATCTTCCGCAAGTACACCGCGAAGGTCGACGAGCTGGCCGCGCAGGCGGGCTCGCTGCGCGGGCTGTTCACCCTGCGGACCGGGGCGCGGCCGGCGGTGCCGATCGAGGAGGTCGAGCCGGCCACCGAGATCGTCAAGCGGTTCGCCACCGGCGCCATGTCGTACGGCTCGATCTCGGCCGAGGCCCACGAGACGCTGGCCGTCGCGATGAACCGGCTCGGCGGCAAGTCCAACACCGGCGAGGGCGGCGAGGACGTCGAGCGGCTGCACGACCCGGCCCGCCGCTCGGCGGTGAAGCAGATCGCCAGCGGCCGGTTCGGGGTGACCAGCGAATATCTGGTCAACGCCGACGACCTGCAGATCAAGATGGCCCAGGGCGCCAAGCCCGGCGAGGGCGGGCAGCTGCCCGGCAACAAGGTCTGGCCGTGGATCGCCCGTACCCGGCACGCCACCCCGGGCGTCGGCCTGATCTCCCCGCCGCCGCACCACGACATCTACTCCATCGAGGACCTCGCCCAGCTGGTGCACGACCTGAAGTGCGTCAACCCGGCCGCCCGGGTGCACGTGAAGCTGGTCAGCGAGGTCGGCGTCGGCACCGTGGCGGCGGGCGTGGCCAAGCTCAAGGCCGACGTCATCCTGATCTCCGGTCACGACGGCGGCACCGGCGCGTCCCCGCTGAACTCGCTCAAGCACGCCGGCACCCCGTGGGAGCTGGGGCTGGCCGAGGCGCAGCAGACACTGCTGCTGAACAAGCTGCGCGACCGGGTCACCGTGCAGGTCGACGGCCAGCTCAAGACCGGCCGGGACGTGCTGGTCGCGGCGCTGCTCGGCGCCGAGGAGTTCGGCTTCGCCACCGCCCCGCTGATCGTCGAGGGCTGCGTCATGATGCGGGTCTGCCACCTGGACACCTGTCCGGTCGGCATCGCCACCCAGAACCCGGTGCTGCGGGAACGCTTCACCGGCAAGCCGGAGTTCGTGGAGAACTTCTTCCTCTTCCTCGCCGAGGAGGTCCGCGGCTACCTGGCCGAGCTGGGCTTCCGGTCGATCGAGGAGGCGATCGGGCACGCCGAGCTGCTCGACGTCACCCCGGCGATCGCGCACTGGAAGGCCAGCGGGCTCGACCTGACCCCCGTGCTGCACCTGCCGGAACTGCCGGCCGGCGCCGCCCGCCGGCGGACCCGCGCCCAGGACCACGGCCTGGACCTGGCCCTGGACAACGAGCTGATCGCCCTCGCCGAGCCGGCGCTGCGGGATGCGGGGTCCCGGGCGGAGGCGACCAGCGCCGAGGCGCGGGACTCCGCACAGGTCACGCCGGTGCGGGTCGAGGTGGCGGTGCGCAACGAGCACCGCAGCGTCGGCGCCATGCTCGGCGGCGAGGTGACCCGCCGCTACGGCGGCGCGGGCCTGCCCGCCGACACGATCGAGTTCACCCTGCGCGGCACCGCCGGGCAGTCGTTCGGCGCGTTCCTGCCCCGCGGGGTGACCCTGCGGCTGCACGGCGACGCCAACGACTACGTCGGCAAGGGCCTCTCCGGCGGGCGGCTCGTCGTCCGGCCGGACGCCGCCGCGCCGTTCCTCGACGGCGACGCCGCGCTGGGGGCGCGGGCCGAGGACCAGATCATCGCGGGCAACACCATCCTGTACGGGGCCACGGCCGGCGAGCTTTTCCTGCGCGGCCGGGTGGGGGAGCGGTTCGCGGTGCGCAACTCCGGCGCGGTGGCCGTCGTCGAGGGCGTCGGCGACCACGGCTGCGAGTACATGACCGGCGGGACCGTGGTGGTGCTCGGGCCGACCGGCCGCAACTTCGCCGCCGGCATGTCCGGCGGGACCGCCTTCGTCCACCGGCTCGACCGGCGCCGGGTCAACGCCGAGCTGGTCGACCTGGCGCCGCTGTCCGAGGAGGAGCAGGCCGTGCTGCACGAGCTGGTGCAGCGGCACTTCGCCGAGACCGACTCGGCGGTCGCCGAGGAGCTGCTCAAGCACTGGCCGGCGGCGGTGGCGGAGTTCACCGCGGTGGTGCCCCGGGACTACCGCCGGGTGCTGGAGATCATGCGGGCCGCCGAAGCCGCCGGCCGTGACGTCGACGACGCGGTCATGACTGCCCTGACCGCGCCGGTGCCGCCCGCCCAGCGGGCGGTCGCCCAGGAGGTGGCTCGTGCCTGACCCGAACGGTTTCCTGCGCTACCCGCGGCGGATGCCGGCCCGCCGGCCGGTGCCGGTGCGGATCAGCGACTGGCGGGAGGTCTACCCGCCCGCCGGTGAGGAGCTGATCCGCGAGCAGGCCACCCGCTGCATGGACTGCGGCATCCCGTTCTGCCACGACGGCTGCCCGTTGGGCAACCGGATCCCGGACTGGAACGACCTGGTCCGCACCGGCAACTGGGACGCCGCGGTGGACTCGCTGCACGCCACCAACAACTTCCCGGAGTTCACCGGCCGGCTCTGCCCGGCGCCGTGCGAGGCCGCCTGCGTGCTCGGCATCGGCGGCGGTGAGCCGGTCACCATCAAGCAGGTCGAGGTGGAGATCGCCAACGCGGCCGTCGAGCGTGGCCGGCTGGCGCCGAGCCCGGTGCCGGCGCCGTCCGGGCGTTCGGTCGCCGTGGTCGGCTCCGGGCCCGCCGGCCTGGCGGCCGCGCAGCAGCTGGCCCGCGCCGGCCACGCGGTGACGGTGTACGAGCGCGACGACGCGCTCGGCGGCCTGCTTCGGTACGGCATCCCCGACTTCAAACTGGAGAAGGAGCACATCGACCGGCGGCTGGCCCAGCTCGCCGCGGAGGGGGTGCGGTTCCGCACCGGCGTGCAGGTGGGTGTGGACGTGACCGCCGAGCAGCTGCGCGCCGAGCACGACGCCGTGCTGCTCGCCTGCGGCGCGCTGCAGGGCCGGGACACCCCGGCGACGCCGGGTCGGCAGCTGCGCGGCGTGCACCAGGCGATGGAACACCTGGTCGCGGCCAACCGGGTGGTCGCCGCGGCCGGCGAGGGGCGGCCCGCGCTCGCCGTACTGCCCGACGGCACGCCGATCGACGCGGCCGGCAAGCACGTGGTGATCATCGGCGGCGGCGACACCGCGGCCGACTGCCTCGGCGTGGCGCACCGGCAGGGCGCCGCCGGCGTGCACCAGCTGGACCTGTACCCGCAGCCGCCGCACGCCCGGGACGAGTCGCGCGACCCGTGGCCCACCTGGCCGTGGATCCTGCGCGCGTACCCGGCGCACGAGGAGGGCGGCGAGCGGGTCTTCGCGGTGGCGGTGCAGGAGTTCGTCGACGACGGCACCGGCGCGGTGCGGGCGGTCCGGATCGCCGAGGTGACCGTCCAGAAGCGGGACGGCCGGCGGATCGTCACCCCGGTGCCGGGCACCGAGCGGGAACTCCCGGCGGACCTGGTGCTGCTGGCGATCGGCTTCGACGGCACCGAGGAGCAGCCGCTGCTCGGGCAGCTCGGGGTGACCCGCAACGCCCGCGGCGCGGTCGACGCCCGGCCGGACTGGCAGACCGGGGTCGACGGGGTCTTCGTGGCCGGCGACATGCACCGGGGCGCCTCGCTCATCGTCTGGGCGATCGCCGAGGGCCGCGCCGCGGCCGCCGCGATCCACACCTACCTCGGCGGCCCCGGCACCCTCCCCGCTCCGGTGGACCCCGCCGCCGAACCCCTCGCCGCCCGCTGACCGGTCGGTCAGCGGGTGAGCCAGGTCATGGTGTTCGTGGTCCATCCCGGTGGTTGGGGGACCGGCCGGCACGAAGATCGTCGCTACGCTGCCCGGTATGGACAGCGAGGAGCGCCTGCGGCGGGTCCGCCGCTGGCTGTGGGTCGTGGTCGTGGGTCTGTTCCTCAGCGGGGTGACCGCGTTCCCGCTGGAGATCGAGGTGCGCTGGCTGCTCCGGGCGCTCGACCCGCTCGCCGACGACCTGCCGGCCCTGTTCGGCTGGGTCGAACGGGTCCACACCGGGCTGGTCGAGACCGGCGACCGCTACCCGTTCATGCGCTACGGGACCGACTGGCTCGCGTTCGCGCACCTGGTGCTGGCGGTGGCCTTCTGGGGCCCACTGCGTGACCCGGTGCGCAACGTCTGGGTGGTGCAGCTCGGCATGATCGCCTGCGCCGGCATCGTGCCGCTGGCCCTGATCTGCGGCCCGATCCGGGACATCCCCTGGTTCTGGACGCTGGTCGACCTCTCCTTCGCGGTCGGCGCCTTCCCGCCGCTCTGGTTCGCCTACCGGCACATCCGGGCGGTCGAGGCGGCCACCGCGACACCGGCCTCTCCGGCGGCGGTACCGGCCGCCTGATCCGCCGTCCGTCCCCGCGGCCTGGCCGATCGGGGGACGTGACGAGGACCGGACGGGTGCCCGGTTTCGCCTGGTCTGTGGTCGCCTGCGGCGGCTCCCGGTGAACCCCCTCACGAACAGCGGCGGATCGGTTTGCCGGCCGCCAGACTTGGCCACCGCCGAACCACCGAGCGGGTCGGCGTCGTCAATGTCGCCGTCGTGGGGAGGTCGTGGCCGTGGGTGCCACGTTCGCAGCGCTGCGCCACCGCAACTACCGGATCTGGGCCGCTGCGGGTTTCGTCTCGGTCGTCGGCACCTGGATGCAGGTCCTCGGGGTCAACTGGTACGTGCTCGCCGAGACCCGGTCGGCGACCTCGATGGGCCTCGCCGTGCTCCTCCAGGCGCTGCCCACGCTGCTGCTCAGCGCCTGGGGTGGGGCGCTGGCCGACCGGCTGTCGGCCAAGCCGCTGCTGGTCGCCGCCCAGGCGGCGCACGCGGCGCTGGCGGCCGGGCTGGCGGTGGTCGCCGCCACCGGCGCGGGCGGCCTACCGGCGATCTACGCGATCTCCCTGGCCACCGGCGTGGTCTCGGCGATCGAGGGGCCGATGATGGGCCGCTGGACGTCGACCCTGGTGGACCGGGAGAGCCTCGGCAACGCGCTGGCGCTCGGCTCGCTCACCCACTCCGCCGGTCGCATCCTCGGCATGAGCGCCGGCGCCGTCGTGGTCGCCGCGGTCGGCCCCGCCGTGCTCTTCGCCGTCAACTCGGCCAGCTTCGTCGCGGTGCTGGTGGCCCTGTTCGCCGTACGGGAGCGGGAACTGCACACCGGCGAGCCGGCGGCCGACGCGGAGCCGGTGGACGGCGGCATCCGGGCCGGCTTCCGCTACCTGCTGCGCCAGCCGGTGGTGCTGGTCGCGCTGGCCCTGTCGTTCGTGCTCGGCAGCCTCGGCCGCAACTACCAGGTCACCATGGCGGCGATGAGCGACGGCCCGCTGGGCGGGGGCGCGGCCGGCTACGGCCTGCTGTCCACCGTCTTCGCGGTGGGCACGGTGCTCGGCGCGCTCGTCGCGGCCCGCCGGCGGCACCTGGGCTACGGCGTCCTGGTCGGCGCGGGACTGCTGGCCAGCGGCTTGCAGATCGCCGCCGGCCTGGCCCCGACCACCCTGGGTTTCGCCGCGGTGATCCTGCCGGTCGCCGCCGCCGCGGTGGTCATCGACACCACCGTCGGGACCCGGGCCCAGCTCGACACCGACTACGCGATGCGCGGGCGGGTGCTGGCCGCGCTGGCGGTCACCGGCTCGGTCTCCGCCGCGGTCGGCGCCCCGCTGCTCGGCTGGCTCTCCGAGCACGCCGGCCCCCGGCAGACCCTGGTGCTGGCCGGCGCGGCCACGGCGATCGCCACCGTGGTGGCCGGGGTGGCCCTGGACGGGCTGCGGGATCGCCGGTTGCGCCGCCGGCTCGCCCGGGCGCTGGCCACGCCCAGGGTGCGTCGGGTCGCCTTGACGGCCGCCCGCGTCGTCCGACCGGCGTCGACCGTGGTCCGGCCGGTGCCGGCGCCGACCGTCCGGCCGTTCGGTGGCGTCCCCGCCGCCCGGACGGCGCCGGCCCGGCCGAGGGGCGCGCGACTCCGGCCGCCGGCCGACGAGTACGCGGCCGGCGCGCCGCGCCGGGCCCGCCGACGCTCCGGACTCGCCGGGGCGCCCCGTCCCGCCGGCCCGCCCGTCCAGTGCGCCCGCTCCACCCCGACCCCGGTCCTCACCGACCCCGTCGGCTGACCCACCCCGACCCTGCCCCGCCCGCCCGCCCGCCCTCCGCCCGCCCCTCCGCCCGAGGCTGTCGATCATGAAGTTAGCGGCGCCGATACCGGCGTGTCGCGCCGCTAACTTCATGATCAACCCGCCGGGCGGGGCGGGGGGCGGGGACGGGGTCAGTGGGTTAGGAGGTGGTGGGATTCGCGGAGCTTCGGCCAGGACTTGGGCTCGGCGGGTGGGGTGGACTTGCGGGCGGTGGTTGGGACGTCGGGGCGGCCGGGGGTGAACAGCCAGGTGGTGAGCAGGTCGTCCAAGTCCAGCCCGGAGATCCGCTCGGCGAGGGCCTGGAACTGCTCGATGCTGGCGTTGCCGTGCCGGTGCTCGGCCGTCCAGGCCGGCAGGATGGCGAAGAACGCGTCGTCGCCGACGGCCAGCCGGAGCTGGTGCAGCGCCATCGCGCCCCGGTCGTAGACCGCGTCGTCGAAGATCCGGCTCGGGCCGGGCTCGCCCGGCGGCACCTGCCAGAACTCGTCGTCCGCCGGATAGCTGGCGTACGTGAAGTCGAACAGCTCCTGCGCGGTGCCCTCGCCCTGCTCCTCCGACCAGAGCCACTCGGCGTAGGAGGCGAAGCCCTCGTTCAGCCAGATGTCGCTCCAGTCGGCCACCGACACCGAGTCGCCGAACCACTGGTGGGCGTTCTCGTGCACCACCACGTAGGTGTTGGCGCCCCGGCGCCAGAAGCCCGGCCCGTACACCGACCGGGTCTGCGTCTCCAGCGCGAAGCCGATGCCGTCGACCGGCCCGGCCACGCCGCCCTGCGCCTCGAACGGGTACGGGCCGAAGATCCCGGCGGCCCACTCGACGATCTCGGCCGTGCGCTCGATGCTGGCCCGCGCGGCCGGAGCCAGCTCGCCCAGCGTGGTGCTGTACGCGTTGACCACCGGCTGGCCGTTCGGCGCGGTGTCGCTGACGATGTCGTACTGGCCGATGGCGAGGAAGGCCAGGTAGGTGGCGGTCGGCGAGGTGGTGCGCCAACTCCACCGGGTGCGGTTGTCGGCCTCGGCCAGCGGCGGCCGCGGCTGCACGCCGTTGCTGATCACCTCGACCCCGGTCGGCACCGACACGGAGATATCGTAGGTGGCCTTGTCCGTCGGGTGGTCGTTGCTGGGGAACCACCACCAGGCGGACTCGGGCTCGTTCACCGCCATCGCCCCGTCGTCGGTACGGGTCCAGCCGGTGTAGCCGCCGACCAGCGTCTCGGACGGCACGCCCGAGTAGCGCACCACGACGGTGAGCTGCTGGCCGGCGGTCACCGCCCGGCGCGGCGTGACGACCAGCTCGTGCACCCCCTCCCGGGTGGCGGTGGCCTGCCAGCCGTTGACCCGTACCGAGTCGACGTCGAGCAGGAAGTCCAGGTTGAACCGGGACAGGTCCCGGGTGGCCCGGGCCAGGATGGTGGTGGTGCCGGTGAGCAGGTCGGTCTGCGGGTCGTAGCGCAGCCGGACGTCGTAGTGCTCGACGTCGTAGCCGCCGTTGCCGTAGTCCGGGAAGTAGCTGTCACCGAGGCCCGGACCGCCGGGTTGCGGCGCGGCGGTGGGCAGGACCGGCCGACCCCAGCCCGGTAGGGCGGCGTGGCCGGGGGTGCCGGCGACCAGGGTGCCGGCGGTGGTGACGGTCAGGGCGGCGATGGCCGCCGTGAGAGCTCGTCGCACGGGGTGGACTCCCTCCATCGGGGTGTTCGCACGGTCAACCTAATCGACACATGTGAACATGTCGCCCCCGTCGTGCCCGCCCGCTGTCCGTCGACGCCCGTTTCCGGCGGCCTACCGCCGCTCGTCGGCCCGGACGGAGTCCTCGCCCTCCCGGGCCGCTATCCGTACCTCCCGGTTGGCCGACGTCGGGTCGCAGCCGGTGGCTCGGAGCAGTTCGCTCGCGGCGGTGCGCAGTTGGGTCACCACCGCGGTTCCGAAGTCGTCGACTCCGAGCGCCCGGGCCCGGCCGGCCCGGTGCACGGCGTCGAGGATCTTCTGGTGGGTTCCTTCGGGCGGGCGCCCGGCACGGTGCTCGTGTCGCAGCAGCTCGACCGCGTTGGCGAGCTGGCCGACGCCGGCGGACAGCTCGCGGGGAAGGGGCTCGTCGTACTGCAGCGCCAGCGCCGACCGATGGGCCAACCCTCGGCTGTGTTCGATGACCCGTTCCACGTGCACGGTCCCACGCGCGAAGCGTTCCACGTCCTGTCGACGCCGCCAGCGAGCCGGCGCCAGGCTGACCACCTCTTCGGCGCCGTTGAGCGCCTGGTGCATCCGATCGAGGTCGGGTCCCATGCCGCGGAGCGCTTCCAGCGCTCGAACCGCCCGTTGCTGATCGCGGGTGGCCAGCGCCGCCGAAACCTCCCTCAGCTGATGCGCGAGGCACTGGAAGATCGGGGCTGCGTCGCGGTCGAGGATCCGCATCGGGTTGATCGGCAGCAGCAACGCGACCACCACGAGGCCGACGACACTGCCGACCATCGCGTCGACGATCCGCGGCCATTCGAGGTCCTGCTGCGCAGGCGACAGGGTCGCGAGCAGCACCGCCGTGCCGCCGGCCTGTCCGACGGCTGCCCCGGTGCGCCCGAACAGCACGAGCGTGGCCAGGATGGCACCGCCGACGACAACTCCGGTCTGCCAGAGCCCGGTGCCCAGAACCGCCAGCAGGACGTCGGTGGTGGCGATACCCAGTCCGACTCCGAGCAGCAGTTCGACGGTGCGGTGGGCACGCTGGCCGAGCGCGGCGACGATCGTGCCCACCGCGGCGGAGGGCGCGAAGACCGGCGAGGGGTTGCCCAGCAGATCGTGCCCGATCGACCAGGCCAGCACCGCGGCGAGCCCAGCCTGCACCGAGATCGCCAGGGCGACTTCGAACTGATGCAGCCGCAATCGACCCGCCTGACCGCTTCGACCTCGAATCCGAGCCGCGGTGCCCTTCACCTGTTCAGCACCGCGATCGACCCGCGACCGGGCAACGCCTGACCGGCGATCATGAGGACTCACCGACCACTCGTACCCTGCTCACGCCGGGCGAATCCGGCCAGCCGCCATGGGCCGTGCTCCGCTGGGCACGACGTCTGCGGCGCCGATCCGTGGATCCGCGACGTCAGCGGGGTGATCGAGGCGTACCACCCGGATGCCGACGGCTACCGGTACGGTTACCTCCCGGCATTGACCGCGGTCACCGGCTGAGACGCGTCGGCGCGACAGCGGCCGACGCTCCACAGCAGAGCGCCAGTCGCCGTCGCTTGCCGACGGCAGGGACACTGGGTGGATCGGACGGACACGGCCCGCCACGATCGGGGGGTATCCATGCGGGAGTTGACCGGTCAGAAGCAGTCACCGCCGTCCCGGGACCGGGTCCCGGCCGGCGGGCTGGAGTTCCTCGCCCTGCTCGCGCGCCTGCTGCGCCGGCCACGCCGCGGCGACCGCCGGCTGCCGCTGCTCTGGCTGGTCCGCACCCCCGACACCCCCGACCTGATGGCGCTGCTGCGCCGCTTCCTCAGCCAGGGCCAGCGTCGCCGCGTCCCGCACGCCATGCTCGACCTGGCCACCCAGCCGGCCGGCGTCGACGTGCCCACCCTGCTGCGGGAGCTGCACCGGCAGCTCTCCCTGGAGGCGTTCGGCGCCGCCCGGCTGCGCTTCCGCCACTATCCGCTCGCCGACTGGCTGATGCACCAGAGCCTCACCTTCGGCGTGGACACCGAGGACGGCCGGGCGGCGCTGGTGCGCCGGCTGCGCGACCGGCGCGGCGCCCGGACCGCCGGGGAGCCGGTGCCCGCGGGCGGGGACGCCACCGCGATCGTCTCCCAGGTGCTGCTCTGGCTGGTCCGCCGCGCGGTGCCCGGGGCGGTGTTCCGGGTGGCCGTCTCCGGGCGGGTGCCGCTGGTCGGGCGGCACTACCGCTGGTTCATGCGCCAGCAGTACCTCGCGCCCCGGCAGTCGACGACGTTCCTCGGCTTCGCCGAGCGGCTCACCGCCGGCTGGCGCGACGGCGAGCAGCCCGACCAGGTGAACAAGCTGCTGCTGCACGCGTTCCTGGAGGACCTGCGGCAGGCGTACCGGCGCCGACTGTGGCGCCCCGCCGACTGGCGGCGCACCGCGTACCCGGTGCTGCTGGTCGACCACGTCGCACCCGGCACCGTCGGCCACGTCCTGGTCCGGCTGGTCAACGACGTCCGCAACGAGACCGGCCGCAACGATCCGTTGCTGGTCGTGGCGGCCGGCGACCAGCCGCCGCCGGAACTGTCCGAGCCGCACCCGCTCGACGAGGCCGACGAGGCGTACGACGAATGGGCCGAGGCGCTGCCGGAGATGCGCCGGCTGCGCCGGGCGGCGGCCTGGCTGGTCGTGCTGCGGCCGGACGCCACCGAGAGCGGCCCGCCGCCGCGCGGCGGGGTGCGACCCTTCGCCGCCCCGGAGCCGCCGTGGTGGTCCCGGCGCTTCCTGCCCGCGGCGGTCTGCCTGGTGCTGCTGGCCGGGGCCGGCGCCTGGGTGAGCACCCGGTGGGGGCCGGGCTGCCACCCGTCGATCAGCGGCGGGCGGGTGTCGGTGCAACTGGTCGACGGGGAGTGCGTCGGCTACAGCGACAGCGCCGCCCAGGTGTTCAACAACGACCCCGGCCAGCAGCGGCTGCGCACCATCCAGGAGCGGATCTTCGCGCAGAACCGGGCCGCCGAGGAGGTCTGGCAGCGCAGCGACCGGCGCCGGCCCTACCTCACCCTGGTCTACCTGGGCACCCTCACCGGCAACCGGACCCGGGCGGACGAGGAGTCCTACGTCTCCGAACGCGAGGAGCTGGAGGGGATGGCGACCGCGCAGTACGCGCTGCTGAAGGAGTCCGCCGGGGCGGACGGCGCGGCGCTGCTGCGGATTGTGGTGGCCAACGGCGGCCGGCAGATGCGCCACGCCGACCGGGCGGTGGCCATGCTGGCCGAGCTGGCCCGCGACGACCCCACGGTGCTCGGCGTGGTCGGCCTGGTGGACAGCCGCGCCAGCACCGCCCGGGCGCTGCGCGAACTCAACCGGATCGGGCTGCCGGTGCTCGCCCCGACGCTGTCCGCCGACCGGATCGACGCCAACTCCCGGCTCTACCTGCAGATTTCCGCGCCCAACGACGACCAGGCGCGGATGGTCGAGGCGTACGCCTCGCAGGTGCTCAAGGTCAACGAGGCGCACGTCTACTGGACCACCGGGGAGTACAGCTCGCTGGCGGAGGACCTCTACGTCCAGACCCTGGTCGAGGGGCTCCGGCAGCGCTTCGGCACCCGGATCACCCGGCTCGACGAGTGGCGCACCGGTCGGCGGCTCACCGCCGAGTGCGGCTACCAGGGCCTGCTCTTCTACGCCGGCCGCTGGTCGGAGTTCGACGGCTTCCTGCGGGCGCTGCGCGAGTGTGGGGACAATCCGCCCCGGCACCTGGTCGGTGACGACTCGGTCAACCGCTACATGGCCAACCCCGGCCTGCGGGCCGCCGCCCCGGGCAACCTGCCGGTCACCTACGTCTCCAAGGCTGCGCTCGGCACCTGCGCCGCGCTGCGCGCCGCCCAGGACCGGCGCGACGAGGCCCGGGCCACCTTCCTGACCTGGATCCAGGCCGACGACCTGCTCGACCCGCCGCGCTGCCGGCCGGAGCGCCCGGAGCAGGTCGGCGAGCGGGTGAGCCTGGCCTACGACGCGGCGATGATGATGATCCGGGCGGTGGAGAGCCTGGCCGCCCGGCTGCACCACGCCGACCCCCGGCAGCGCTGGAACCCGGCGTCGATCAACCCGATCGGCGTGCACGCCGAGGTGCTGCGACAGAACGCCGGGGCGGGCCACCGCGGCGTGGCGGGGTTGATCCGGTACACCCCGGACTCGGGCGAGCCGGTGGAGAAGCGGATCTCCCTGATGCGGGTCGAGCGGGTGCCCGAGGTGACCGCCGAGCCGGTGGAGGTCTACCGGTGTGGCACTGCCGACGAGCCGACACCGGCCCCGTGCGCAACCGTGACGCCCCAGGTCAGTTAGGTCTTCGCAGGGACCAGGGGCGCCGGCGACGGGAGCGGTGGATGGGCGGGCTCGCGTCGGCGTACGGGCAGGCGGTCGCCGCCCACCGGGCCGCCCGGGCGCACCTCGACGCCGCCCGCCGGGCGCTGGACACGTCGGACCGGCCGGTTCCCGCCGCCGGGCGATCCGCCGGCCACGTTGGCCGCCACCACCCAGGTCCGGCTGGCCGAGCGGTACGCCCACGTCGGCGACCCACCCGACGCGCCGTTCAGCGCCGACGGCAGCGGGCTTGCCGCCCCGGTGCTGCTCGACGGCGACCCGCCGGCCGCCGAGGTGGCCGCGCTCGCCGAGCGCCTCGGCGCGCCCTCGACTGTGGCGGTGAGCGTCGCCGACCTGCTACCCGAGCGGCACTGGACCGGCTCGGCGGCCGGTGGGCTGCGTACCGTGGTCGGCCGGGCCGGCACGGAACCCGTCACCGCCGGGCTCGACGACGCCACCCCGCATTGGCTGGTCGCCGGGCCCGCCGGCGCCGGCCGGACGTCCTTCCTGCGCGGCGTCGTGCACGGCCTGGCCGCCCGCTACGCCCCGGCCGACCTTCAGCTCTACCTGCTCGACTTCACCGGCCGGGTGGGCTTCGGCGACCTCGTGCCCACCGCCGGGGAGCCCGGCTGGTTGCCGCACATCCGCGCGGTCGGCGTCGAGCCCGACCGGGAGTACGGCCTGGCCGTGCTGCGCGACCTGCACCGCGAGCTGCCCCGGCGCGCCGCGACGGTGCGGCGGCACGGCGTCGCCCGGCTGGCGGACCTGCCCCGGGACACCCCGCTGCCCCGGATCGTCGCGGTGGTCGACGGGTTCGACCTGCTGCTGGCCGGGGACGACGCGCTGGCCGACGAGGCTGTCGACCTGCTGGCCGAACTGGTCGGCGCGAACGGCTCGTCCGGGGTGCACCTGGTGCTGGCCGGTCCGAGCCCGACCGCCGCGCTGCCGGGCCGGGCCGAGGCGGTCCTCCGGCGGCTTCCGCTCCGAGTGGCGCTGCCGGGTGGCGGCGGGGTGCTCGACCCGGGCGACGACCGGGCGGACACCCTGCCGATCGGCTCGGCCGTGCTCAGCACCGCGGCCGGTACGGACACCGTCCTCCGGTTCCCCGACGCGCACGCCGCCGGCGGTGAGCTGGCCCGGCTGCACCGCGAGCTGTGGCAGGCCCGCCCGGCCGGCGCGCGCCCGCCGTCGGTCTTCGAGGGGTACGCGACCGCGCGGGTCGAGGACGACGCCACGTTCGCCGGGCTGCGGCCGGGCGGGCGGCGTCCGCTGGCGCTGGTCGGCCGGACCGTCGACGTGGACGGTACGTCCGCGCTGTTCATCATGGACACCACCCCCGGCCGGCACCTCGCCGTGGTCAGCGGCGCGGCCGCCGGCGCGGCGGTGCTGCGCGCGGCCACCCTGAGCCTCGCCCGGCAGCACGCCCCGGGCGACGCCCGGTTCCTGCTCGCCCCGCTGGTCGCCACCGCCGACCCGGCCGCCGACGACACCGCCGCCACGCTGGCGGCGGCCGGCCATCCGGTCGACCGGCTCGACGCCGCCGGGCGGCGCACACACCTCGCCGCCCTCGCCGCGCGGTCCCCGGCGTCCGATCACGCTGCCGCGGAGGCGGTTGCCGAGGTCACCGGCCGCACCTACCTGGTGGTGTTCGGTGCGGACGCCGCGAGCGCAGCGCTGGCTACCGCCGACCCGGAGACCTCCCGCACCGGCCACGACGACCTGCGGGCCCTGCTGCGCCAGGGGCCCGGCCACGGCGTACACCTGCTCGGTTGGTGGCGGGACCTGCTCCGACTCGCCGACGACCTCGGCGCCGCGCGGCAGCCCGACGACATCGCCTGCCTGGTCGCGCTGGACGTGCCCGGCGCCGAGCTGGGGCCGTACCTCGGGGTGCCCGACCTCGCCTATTCGCCCCGGCCCGACCGGGCGCTGCTGGTCGACCGGCACGACCAGCGCACCCGGTTGATCGTGCCGTTCACCGGTGACGGGCACGAGCCGGACGGGGAGGGCTGATGTCCACCTTCGCCGAGTACGCGGCGCTGGCCCGGCAACTGGCCGAACAGCGCCGGGCGCCCGAGCGGGACGGCGACGCCGAGCGCCGGCGAAACCTGCCCGCCACCGCCGACTACCTGGACCGCCGGCTCACCGCCCAGGGCGAGCGCCTCGACCAGCTCGGCCGCGCGACCGGGCAGCCACCCGCCACCCCGCCGGCCGTGGGTTCCGCAGCGCTGCCGGAGCCGCGGCCGGCCGAGGTCGACCCGGTGGTCGCGCTGGAGCTGGCCCGGCGCTACGCCGACGAGGCGGACCGGTACGGCCACCAGGCCGAACTGCTGGCCCAGCGGCCGGCGCTGCTGCCGGGCTGGTCGCCGATCGCCCGGGCGGCCGTCGTCCACCTGGCTGCCGCCGGAGTCGGGGCGCTGGTCATGGTCGGCATCGTGCTCGCCGCCGGAGTCGAGGTACTCGGCTACGGGTGGCTGTGGGCCGGGCTGCCCGCCGCCGTGCTGGTCGCCGGGTGGCTGGCGCTGCGGCGGTGGGGGAGGCCGGCGATGCCGGCTCCCGGCGGCAATCACCGGGCGGTTCTCACCCGGGCGGTCTTGACCAGCCGGGCGAAGCGCACGTCGGGACACGGGTAGTCCTCGCCGCAGCCGCAGAGCCAGCGGGTCACCACCCGGGGCGGATGGCAGAACAGGATGTCGTCGGCGTCGGCGATGTCCTCGTCGGACGCCAGGGGAGTGGTGGCGTCGTCCGGGCCGGCGCGATCCGGGTGGCTGCCGTCCGGCGGCGGTGTGCCATCGCGATCGTGGCGGGGGAGGTCGTCCACGGGTGCGCTCCTGTCCGGGGTCTCCTTGCTGCTGACTGGGGCGATGTGGGCAGGCCACGGCACGCCCGGCCGGCCGTTCGGGTCGGCCGCCCGGGCGCTCTGCGCGGTGGGGAAGGACCAACTCCGCGGGTGCTGACCAGGGAGCCGGTCAGTTCGGAGCCTAGGATAGCAAGCTATCGCAGTCAAGCTATCACTTGCGATAACAAGATGAGCAGTGGTCAAATGGCGGTGCTGACCAGGGAGTACCGCCATGCCGCCGAGCCCCAAGTGGGTTGAGCTTGCCGAGCACATCCGCAAGCAGATCGCCTCGGGCGAGTTGTCGCCCGGAGAGAAGCTGCCCTCCACCTCGCAGCTCTGCCAGATCCACAGCGTCTCCGCGATCGTCGTGCGGAACGCGATGTTGACCCTCAAGGCCGAGGGCCTGGTGGTGGGCGTGCCGGGCGTCGGTGTCTTCGTCGCCGAAAGGTGAGGCTCGCCGCTGACCGGAGTGGCGGTCAGACCTGCTCGATGACCACCACGGGGATCTCGCGGTCGGTCTGCTGCTGGTAGCGGGCGTACGTCGGGAAGACCTCGGTCATCAGCCGCCACAGCCGGGGCCGCTCCTCGCCGGTGGCGGTGCGCGCCCGGGCCGCGAACGTCTCCGCGCCGACCTGCACCCGCACCTCGGGGTCCGCGCACAGGTTCAGGTACCAGTTGGGGTGCCGCTGCGCCCCGCCGTTCGAGGCGACCAGCAGGTAGCGGTCACCGTCGCGGCCGTAGATCAGCGCGGTGCGGCGCAGCGTGCCGGAGCGGCGCCCCCGGGTGGTGAGCAGCAGGGCGTCGTAGCCGTGGTACTTCCCGCCGTCGGCGCCGTCGGTGGCCAGGTAGCGCCGCACGTGGCTGGCGACCCACCCGACGGGGCTGTCCTCGATGGTCTCGGCCATCGGGTCAGGGTAGCCGTCTCAGCGGTAATCGGCGGTGACCCGGACGGCGCCAAACCGGGGAAAGATCCGGCTGATCGCGAAGTCGTGCTCGTCGGCGGCGAAGCCGGACATCGCGTCCGCCACGAACTCCAGGTCGTAGCCGTGGTCGCTGGCCGCCCGGGCGGTCGACTCGACGCCCATCGTGGTCACCAGCCCGGCGAGCACGACAGTGTCGACCCCGCGCCGGCGCAGCTGCTCGTCCAGGTCGGTGCCGTGGAAGGCGCCCACGGTCCGCTTGACCACCGTGAGGTCGCCCGGCGCGACCAGGTCCTCGGCGAAATCGCTGCCGGGCGGCTGCTCGGCGACGCCCGGCCGCTCGACCCGGACCTGCACCACCGGCTCGCCGGCGCCCCGGAAGGCGGCGGCGAGCCGCCGGCCCCGGTCGAGGACCTCGGCGCCGGTGTGCGGCGCCAGGTCGAGGGCGATGATCCGGGGCATCAGGTCGATCAGCACGAGCGCGCGGGTCACGCTGATGATCATATGCCGCCGGCCCCGGCCCCTCGCGGGACGCGGGGACCGGGGCCGACTCCGGGGCACGTGGCCCGGGTGAGCTACTGCGACGCCGGGACCGGCACCAGCTCGTCCGCGCCGGCCGGGACGCCCGGGGCGGCCGCCGCCTCGGCCCGGTGGCGTCGGCGGCCGGACGGGACGGCCAGCGCCGCCGCCATGGCGGCCAGCGACAGGACGGTGAGGACCAGGAAGCCGAGGGTGAAGCCGGCCTCCCGGGGCAGCCCGTTGGCCTGCGGGTGGGCGGTGATGATGCCGCTGACCACCGCCGCGCCGACCGCGCCGCCGATGGTACGGATGTTGGCGTTCATCCCCGAGGCCACGCCGGTCTGCCGGGCCGGGACGTTCTGCACCACCAGGTTGGCCATCGAGGCGAAGGCCAGCCCGATGCCGAGGCCGAAGAGCCCGGCGACGAGCGCGACCTGCCAGCGGGTGTCGTGCGCGAGGGTCAGCACGGTGAGCGCCACGGCGCTGACCGCGGCGCCGCTGACCAGCTGGGCCTTGGCGCTGAACCGGGCCTCCAGGCGGCCGCTGACCACGCCGGCCAGGAACATGGTGACCAGCATCGGCAGCATCAGCAGCCCGGCCTCGGTGATGCTGGAGCCGAAGCCGTAGCCGGCCACGGTGGGGGTCTGCGCGAACTGCGGCAGGAACGCGAAGACGGCCATCATCGACCCGCCGTAGAGCAGGGCGGCCAGGTTGGTCGTCCAGACCGAGGGCAGGCGCATCATCCGCATGTCGATCAGCGGGTTGTCGGAGCGGACCTCCGCCACCAGCCAGCCGGCCAGCAGCGCGGCAGCGAGCGCCAGCAGGCCGAGCACCGGGGCGGAGGTCCAGCCCCAGGTGGTCGCCTTGCTGATCGGCAGCAGCAGCGCCACCAGCCCGGCGGAGAGCAGCACCGTGGCGAGCCAGTTGATCCGGCCCGGGGTGCGCACCGGCGACTCGGGCACCAGCAGGTGCGCGGCCAGCGCGGTCAGCCCGACGATCACCATCGGGATCCAGAACAGCCAGCGGTAGTCGAGCGCGGCGACGATCGGCCCGGCCAGCACCACGCCCACGCCGCTGCCGGCGGCGATGATCGCGGAGATGACGCCGACGGCCGAGGACACCCGCGCGGCGGGGAACTCGTCGCGGATGATGCCGAACGAGAGGGGGAACACCGCGCCGCCGATGCCCTGGACGACCCGGGCGACGATCAGCACGCCGATGCTCGGTGCGACCGCCGCGAGCAGGCAGCCGACGGCCAGCGCGACGAGGGAGACGACGAGCATCCGCCCCTTGCCGACCATGTCGCCGACCCGGCCGAGGATCGGCGTGAAGATCGCCGCCGAGAGCAGGTAGGCGGTCAGCACCCAGGTGACGGTGTTCTGTGAGGTGTGCAGGTCGTGCTGGATGGTGGGCAGCACCGGGGTGATCAGCGACTGGAGCATCGCGAAGAACCCGGCACCGGCGGCGAGGACGAGGAAGGTCAGCCGACGCGAGCCGCGTCGGGGTGTCACTGCCACGGTTGGGACTCCAAGACTTTGAGGTACGGGCGCCGGCGACGGTGGCCGCCCGGCGTGGTGGTGGTCTGTGGGCCGTCGATCGCCGCGCGCCGGGATCGGGCCGGGGAGCCGGAGTACGCTATCCGGAGGCACGGCTCCGGTCAGTTCCGGAGGGGTGCCTCCATTAAGCTAGCGGAGGGATGCCTCCGGATGCAACCAACGAGGGGTGACCTGCGCCATGACCAGCGGTGAACAGGTGCCGGCGGTCTTCGCGCGGCGCCCCAAACGGGCCGACGCCCGGCGAAACTACGACGCGCTGGTCGTCGCCGCCCGCGAGGTGTTCGCCGAGTGCGGCGCGGGCGCCTCGCTGGAGGAGGTCGCCCGGCGGGCCAAGGTCGGCATCGGCACCCTCTACCGGCACTTCCCGACCCGGCGTGACCTGTTCGAGGCGGTCTACGTCGACGAGGTCCAGGCGCTCTCCCGCTCCGCGGCCGACCTCGCCGACCTGCCGCCGTGGGACGCGCTGGTCGCCTGGCTGCACCGGTTCGTCGGCTACGTGGCCACCAAGCGGGCGCTCGCCGAGGAACTGGTGCACGACTCCGAGGTCTTCCGGACCTGCCGGGTCGAGATCTACGCGGCCGGCGAGCCGATGCTGCGCCGGGCGCAGAGCGCCGGCGTGGTGCGGCCGGACGTCTCCTTCGACGACGTGCTGCGGCTGATCAGCGGCCTCACCATGGCCCAGTTCACCGCCCCGGAGCAGCGCGACCGGGTGCTCGGCATCGCCCTCGACGGCCTCCGGCAGCCGATCGGCTGACCGCCCGCCGCCCGCCGCCCGCCGGCGTCCCCGGCGCGCAGACCGTTGCCGGGCGGGAGAAAGCCGCGCTCCCTTGTGGAGATTCGCTCGGCGAAATGCCGGATTGCATGCTTCGCGGAACAACGGGTTACCGGCGCGTAACTATACATTGACGTTTCTAGATTGTGGCGCGCATCATCGTCCCACGGTCGATCGGACACCCCACCCGTCTCCCCGGTTCGCCGGGTGCCTCCCGTCGGAGGTGCAGCCATGCTGCTCCGAAAGATCGCCACCGCCGCCGCCCTCGCCACCGCCGCCACCCTGCTCGTCCCGGCCACCGCCGCCGTCGCGGCGCCGGACCGGGCGGACGCCCCACCCGCCGCCACCGCCACCGCCGCCGCCAACCCGGTGATCGTCGTCGGCGGCCTCAGCGGGGTCGCCGTCGCCTACGAGCCGCTCGCCGCCCGACTGCGCGGCGACGGGCACCGGGTCTTCATCTACCAGTTGCCCGGCCTCGGGCTCGGCGACATTCCCGCCTCCGCCCGCTCCTTCGCCGGGTACGTCGAGCAGGTCCGCGCCGCCACCGGCGCGGCCAGAGTGGACCTCGTCGGCCACTCCGAGGGCGGGCTCGTCTCCCGCTACTACCTCAAGCGGCTGGGCGGCACCGGCGCCGTCGCCCGCTACGTCAGCCTCGGCTCGCCCCAGTACGGCACCTACGTGGCCAACATCCTGAAGTTCCTCGGCCTCGGCAGCTGCGCCGGCGTGGTCGCCTGCCAGCAGATGTCCATCGGCTCGGCCTTCCTCGCCGACCTCAACGCCGGCGACGACACCCCCGGCACGCTCCGGTACACCACTGTCCGGACGCTCCAGGACGAACTGGTCCGGCCGGTGGACAACGCGCTGCTCAACGACGGTTCGACCAACGTGCTGATCCAGTCGTACTGCCCGCTGCGAGTGGTCGGCCACCTCGGGCTGGTGCTCGACGGCACCACGTACACGGTGATCCGGGGCGCGCTGGCCGACGCCCCGGTCCGCCCGAACTGCTTCGCGGTCTAGCCCGGCCGCCGGGCGGGCGGGGCTGTCCCCGCCCGCCCGGTCAGACCGCCTTGGTCAGCCGTCGCTTCCCATCAGTCGTGGTCCTCGTGCACGGTGAAGGTCGCGGCCGCCGCCAGTGCGTCCGCGCCCGATCGTCCATCCGCGACCTCCGATGACCGGACCGTGACCGGACCGTCCCCGGTAGTCGTCCGGCGCACCCGGGTCAGCCGACCTGCCGGCGGGCCCGGGCGGTCCGTCGCCACGGGCCGCCGGCTCCCGCGGTCACCCGTCAGCGGGCGTCAGTTGGCCCGAGCGACCGCGGGCCGCGACCGCGCGTGGCACGCTGGGCGCAGGTTAGCGAGATCCGGCGGAGCAGGGGGGCGTCATGGCCGGAGTGCCGCAGGTCGACTTCGCGCTCGACACGTACGAGTGCATCGTGCTGTATCCCGGCGCGGCCGGGCGGGCGCTGCCGGCGGAGACGGTCCAGCGGTTGCAGTCCGAGCACGGCGAGCACATGCAGGCGCTGCAGCGGCGGGGGATCATCCTGGTCGCCGGCTCGGTGGACGGCCCGGCCCGCAACCCGGAACCGCCGATCGGCTTCGGCCTGGCCCGCACCGGCTCGGTCGACGACGTGCGCAGCGTCATGGAGGCCGACCCGGCGGTGCAGGCGGGGCTCTACCGGGTGGACGTGATGACCTTCCTCTGCCCGGCCGGTTCGCTGGAGTTTCCGCTGGCCAAGACGGAGAGCTGAGCGGGGCGGATCCATTGGTGGCTGTCGTCATGGCGACGGTGCCCGGCCGGTGCCCGGTGCCCTCCGCCACCACCCCCGACGTCGAGTCGGCCGCCGGTGGGAGCACCCGGGTGCCGGTCCGCGGTGGGGGCGTACGATTCCCGGCGCGCGGTCGCCGATGCCCGCCACCTCAACGTTCCCGGCGCGGGTTCCGCCCGCCGGCTGCGCGCGGATCGCGCGTCGTTGGACAATTTGTTCCGCAGTCCCGCAAGGGGTCGGCCCGAAGTGCGACCCGGAGGAGAGACTAGCCTGATGGGCGTGACACGCCGCGCGAAGATCGTCTGCACTCTTGGTCCTGCCACCTCGTCGCCGGAACGGATCCGGGGGCTCGTCGAGGCGGGCATGAACGTGGCGAGACTCAACTTCAGCCACGGCAGCCACGAAGACCACGAGGCGGTGTACCGGCTGGTCCGCGAGGCGGCCGACGCGGCCGGGCGGCCGGTGGCGGTGCTGGCCGACCTCCAGGGGCCCAAGATCCGGCTGGGCCGGTTCGCCGAGGGCCCGCACGAGTGGCGCACCGGCGACTCGGTGGTGATCACCGGTGACGAGGTGCTCGGCAGCAAGGACCGGGTCTCCTGCACCTACCGGAAGCTGCCGCAGGAGGTCAAGCCCGGCGACCGGCTGCTGATCGACGACGGCCGGGTGGCCGTGGAGGTCACCGACGTCACCGGCAACGACATCCGCGTCCTGGTCACCGAGGGCGGCCCGGTCTCCAACAACAAGGGCGTGTCGCTGCCCAACGTGGCGGTCAGCGTGCCGGCCCTCTCCGAGAAGGACGCCGAGGACCTGCGCTTCGCCCTCGGCCTCGGGGTCGACCTGGTCGCTCTCTCCTTCGTCCGCTCCGCCGACGACATCAAGCTGGTACACGGGATCATGGCCGAGGTCGGGGTGCACCGGCCGGTGCTGGCCAAGGTCGAGAAGCCGGAGGCGGTCGACCACCTCGAGGCGATCGTGCTGGCCTTCGACGGGGTCATGGTCGCCCGCGGCGACCTCGGCGTGGAGCTGCCGCTGGACCAGGTCCCGCTGGTGCAGAAGCGCGCCGTGCAGCTGTGCCGGGAGAACGCCAAGCCGGTCATCGTGGCCACCCAGATGCTCGACTCCATGATCGAGAATTCCCGGCCGACCCGGGCGGAGGCCTCCGACGTCGCCAACGCCGTGCTCGACGGCGCCGACGCGGTGATGCTCTCCGGCGAGACCAGCGTCGGCAAGTACCCGGTGCTGACCGTCAGCACGATGGCCAAGATCGTCACCACCACCGAGTCCGGCTCGATCGGGGTGCCCCGGCTGCAGCACGACCCGCGTACCCACGGTGGCGCGCTCACCGTCGCCGCCTCCTCGATCGCCCGGGCGATCAGCGCCAAGGCGCTGGTCGCGTTCTCGCAGACCGGCGACACGGTGCGGCGGCTCAGCCGGCTGCACTGCGACCTGCCGCTGCTGGCCTTCACCCCGGTGCCCGAGGTGCGCAACCAGCTGGCGCTCTCCTGGGGCGTGGAGACCTTCCTGATGCCGTTCGTCGAGCACACCGACGACATGTTCCGCCAGGTCGACCAGGCGCTGCTCGGCCTCAACCGGGCCAACCCCGGCGACTACGTGGTGATCGTCGCCGGCAGCCCGCCCGGCACCCCCGGCTCGACCAACACGCTGCGCGTACACCAGCTCGGGTCGCTGGTCGACGTGGCGTCCGCGCGGGCGCTGCAGTGACCACCGGCGACGCCGTGGTCGGCCAGGCCGCCGTCGACCAGCTGCTGGAGGTCCTCGACCTCACCCCGACCGGCGAGATGAGCTTCCGGGGGATCAGCCCGCCGGTCGGCCCGCAGCGGGTGTACGGCGGCCAGGTCGCCGGTCAGGCGCTGGTCGCCGCCGGCCGGACGGTCGACCCGGAGCGCACCGTGCACTCGCTGCACGGCTACTTCGTGCGGGCCGGCGACCCGGTCGAGCCGATCGCCTACGAGGTGGAGAACATCCGCGACGGCCGCTCCTTCTCGGTGCGCCGCTGCGTCGCGCTCCAGCACGACAAGCCGATCTTCTTCATGTCGGCCTCGTTCCAGCGGGCCGAGGAGGGGCTGGACCACCACGCCCCGCTCCCGGCGGACGTGCCCGGCCCGGACGACGTCCCGACCATGACCGACCGGCTCTCCCGCTACCCGGAGCGGCTCGGCATCTGGGGGCAGATCCCGCGCCCGATCGACGTGCGCTACGTCGGCGAGCCCGGCTGGGTACGCCCCGGTGACCGGCCCGCCGACCCGCACCAGCGGGTCTGGATGCGCATCGACGGCAAGCTGCCCGACGACCCGCTGCTGCACGCCTGCGCGCTGGCCTACGCCTCCGACCTGACCCTGCTGGACTCGGTGCTCTCCGTGCACGGCGAGGTCTGGGGCCCGGGCGGGGTGGTGGGCGCCAGCCTGGACCACGCGCTCTGGTTCCACCGGCCGTTCCGCGCCGACGAGTGGTTCCTCTACGACTGCTGGAGCCCGTCCGCGTCGGGCGCCCGGGGTCTGGCCACCGGCCGGATGTTCACCCGCGACGGCCGGCAGATCGCCAGCGCCGTCCAGGAGGGCCTGCTGCGCCGCGTCGGGGCGTGAACCGGGCCGCGCGCCGCGTCCGGCCGTTCGGCCGAGGGGTGATCGTCCGGGCGGGGTGACCGGCCGGCTAACCTTGCCGGCATGCGTCTCTCCGCCCGGGTCGACTACGCCCTCCGAGCGGTCGTCGAGCTCGCCTCGGTGACCGGTGGCGCCGGGCTCGGGCGGGGCCGGCCGGTCACCGCCGAACAGATCGCCCGCGCCCAGGAGATCCCGCCGAAGTTCCTGGAGAGCATCCTGCTGCAACTGCGCCGGGGCGGCATCGTGCAGGCCCAGCGCGGCCCCGAGGGCGGCTACTGGCTGGCCCGTCCGGCGGCGGAGATCTCGCTGGCCGAGGTGATCCGGGTGATCGACGGTCCGCTGGCGCACGTCCGCGGGCAGCGCCCGGAGGAGCTCGGCTACCACGGCGCGGCGCGCGCGCTGCAGGACGTCTGGATCGCCCTGCGGGCCAGCGAACGGGAGATCCTCGAACTGGTCACCGTGGCCGACGTGGCCGGCGGCACGCTGCCCGGGCGGATCACCGAGCTGGTCGCCGACCCGCGCGCCTGGACCTGATCCCGCTCCCCGTTCCCGGGCCCCGCGGGCGGGGCGATGTCTCATTGACCGAGCAGAGGCTTGACCCCGGCGTCCCCGCACCCGGGGTTCTTCCTCGGCGACGGCATCGCGACCCCGCCGGCGCCGGACATCCACCTGCGCTGAGCCCAGCCCGCCGGCCCGGTCACGCGGGGTCGGCGGCGCAGGCGGCAGGCACCGGGCCGCGGCCGCGGAATCCGCACAGCCGCGGCCCGGTGCGCCACACCGCGGCATTCCCGACCCGTCCCGACCGGAAATGCCGTACCACCACCGGCACCAACGTTAGGTACGCTCCGCGTCCCCAGGGTGACGCCGACGTGAAGATCGTGTTTCAGCGGCGCAGGCCGCCGGCCACCTGCTCGGCGATCAGCTCGTACGACCGGACCCGGTCGTCGACGTCGTAGACCAGCGTGGTGAGCATCAGCTCGTCCGCGCCGGTACGGGCCAGCAGGTCGGTCAACTGCCGGCGTACCGTCTCCGGCGAGCCCATCGCCTGCCCCTCCCGGCGCTGCGCGACGAACTCCCGCTCGACCTCGGTGTACGGGTAGGCCGCCGCCTCGTCCGGCGTGGCCAGCGGCTCCGGGCGACCCGAGCGCAGCTTGAGGAACGACAGCCCGCTCGGCCCGGCCAGCCACTCGGCCCGCTCGTCGGTGTCCGCGCAGACCGCGTTCACCGCCACCATCGCGTACGGCCGCTCCAGCCAGCGCGACGGCCGGAAGCTCTGCCGGTACAGCGCCAGAGCGGGCAGGGTGTGCTGCGCGCTGAAGTGGTGCGCGAAGGAGAACGGCAACCCGAGCAGGCCGGCCAACTGGGCGCTGAACCCGCTGGAGCCGAGCAGCCAGATCGCCGGCTGCTGGCCCCGACCGGGAGTGGCGGTGATCGGGCCGGGCCGCTCGCCGCTGAAGTAGTTCATCAGGTCGGCCAACTCGCGGGGGAAACCCTCGGCCGACAGCCCCTCCATGGTCCGGCGCAGCGCCAGCGCGGTCACCTGGTCGGTGCCCGGCGCCCGGCCGATGCCCAGGTCGATCCGGCCCGGGTGCAACGCCTCCAGGGTGCCGAACTGCTCGGCCACCACCAGCGGCGCGTGGTTGGGCAGCATCACCCCGCCAGAACCGAGCCGGATCGTGCCGGTGTGCGCGGCCAGGTGGGCGAGCAGCACCGCCGGCGCCGACGAGGCGATCGCCGGCATGTTGTGGTGCTCGGCCACCCAGAACCGGTGGTAACCCAGCTCCTCGGTACGCCGGGCCAGCTCGGTGGTGTGCCGGAGGGCCTCGCCGGCGGTGGCGCCGGCCGCGACCGGAGCAAGATCAAGAACGGAGAGCGGTACGTCGATCACACGCCTGGCCAACCCGCACCCCGCCGGATTTGTTCCCCGGAGCGACTCAACCCACCCCGCGCGCCTGCTCGAAGATGAGGCTGGTCTGGGTGTGCTGCACCGCCGGATCCACCGCCAGATGGTCCAGCACGAAATCCCGCAACGCGTCCGCCGACGCCGCCCGCACATGCAGCACGTAGTCGTCCGCACCGGCCACGTGGAACACCGACACCACCCCGGGCAGGCGCACCGAGCGGGCCCGGAACGCGTCCACCACCGGCCGCTCGTGCGCGGTGAGCCGTACCGACACCAACGCCTGCAGCGGCAGCCCCACCGCCGCCGGATCCACCTCCGCGTGGAAACCCCGGATCGCCCCGCACTCCCGCAGCGCCCGGGTACGGGCCAGGCAGGTCGACGGCGCCACCCCGACCCGCTCGGCCAGGGCGTTGTTCGGCAGCCGGCCGTCCGCGGTCAACTCGGCCAGGATCGCGCGGTCGACGTCGTCCAGCGCCGCGAACCGCCGCACATCATTCGCTACAAGGGCCATGGAGCCATCCTCCATCGAATCAGTACGACGCACCAAGGGCATTTCCCGAATCATCTGCGGAAGTATTGCTACCGATCGGCGTGATGTTCGATGCTCCCCCCATGACGACCGTGGACACCCGAGCCGTGCACGCCGGCCGCGACGACCTCGCCGGCCTCGGCGTCCACGTCCCGCCGATCGACCTCTCCACCACCAACCCGCTGCCGTCGGTCGACGCCGGCGGCGACGCGTACGAGACGCTGGCCACCGGCGGCACCCTCCCGCCCGGCGCCAGCGCCGTCTACCAGCGACTGTGGAACCCCACGGTGGCCCGCTTCGAGACCGCCCTGGCCACCCTCGAAGGCACCGCCGAGGCCGTCGCCTTCGCCAGCGGGATGGCCGCCCTCACCGCCACCCTGCTCGCCGCCACCTCCGACGGGCGCCGCCACGTCGTCGCCGTCCGCCCCCTCTACGGCGGCACCGACCACGTCCTCGCCACCGGGCTGCTGGGCACCACCGTCACCTGGGCGACCGCCGACCACGTCGCCGCCGCGCTCCGCCCGGACACCGCCCTCGTCGTCGCCGAGACCCCGGCCAACCCCACCCTCGACCTGCTCGACATCGCCGCGCTCGCCGACGCCGCCGGCGACGTGCCGCTGCTCGTCGACAACACCGTCGCCACCCCGGTGCTCCAGCAGCCCGCCCGGCACGGCGCCGCGCTCGTCCTGCACAGCGCCACCAAGAGCATCGGCGGCCACGGCGACGTCCTCGCCGGCGTCCTCGCCTGCGACACCGACTGGGCCACCCGGCTGCGCCAGGTACGCGCCCTCACCGGCGCGATCCTGCACCCGCTCGGCGGCTACCTGCTGCACCGCGGCCTGCAGACCCTGCCCGTGCGGGTCCGCGCCCAGCAGGCCGGGGCGGAGAAGCTCGCCGGCTGGCTCGCCGAGCACCCCGGCGTCGCCCGCGTGCACCACCCCTCGCTGCACGACCCCGCCGGGCTCGTCGGCCGGCAGTTGAGCGGCACCGGCAGCCTGCTCGCCTTCGAGGTACGCGGCGGCGCGCCCGCAGCCGCCGCCGTCGCCGGGGCCTGCCGGCTGATCACCCACGCGGTCTCGCTGGGCGGGGTGGACACGCTCATCCAGCACCCGGCCTCGCTGACCCACCGCCCGGTGGCGGGGGAGGCCAAGCCGGCCGGCGGCCTGCTGCGAATCTCGGTCGGGCTGGAGGACCCGGAGGACCTGCGCGACGACCTGGCGCGGGCGCTGGCCGAACTGGGCTGACCGCGCCGCCGACCCGCCCGTCGCGGTGGGTGACCGTCGGTCAGGTCAGGTCCCGGTTGGTCAGCACCCGCCGGGGCGAGCCCTGCCGGGCCACCCGCAGCATCGACCGGCCGAGCCGGTCGGTGGTGGTGACCTGATTCGGGACCAGCCGGCGCAGTAGCGGGAAGAGCGGACGGGTGACCGCGTACCCCAGCCGGTACCAGCGGGTCTTCGACACCACCCCGTGGGTCGGCTGGATGAAGCCGGGCCGGGCCGCACAGCCGTTCGGCAGCAGGTCGAGGACGGCGTTCTCGGTGCGGCCCTTGACCCGCGCCCACATCACCCGGCCCCGGCCGGTCGGGTCGGTGCCGACGCCGGAGACATAGACGAACGTGACATCCGGGCTGACCTCGGCGAACAGCCGCGCCGCCGCCACCGGGTAGTCGTAGCTGACCCGGGTGTACGCCGCCTCGTCCAGGCCCAGCGAGGAGACCCCCAGGCAGTAGAAGCAGGCATCCACCCCGGCCAGTTCCGCCCGGAGCGGGTCGAGGTCGGCGAAGTCCCCGTGCCGGATCTCGTGCAGCTTCGGATGCTGCTGGCCGGTGGGCGTCCGCCCGATCACCAGCACGCTTCGCACGTCGTCGGCGAGCAGGCACTCGCGGAGCACGCCCTGCCCGACCATGCCGGTGGCACCGAAGATGACGACCCGCACCGGTCCGCCCTCGTTCCTCCCGGTTGCCCGGGCTGCGTCTGGTACCCGATCCGCGCCGGTCCGTCGACTGCACCCGGCCGGCGAATACTACGGGTTGCGCCTCAGGACTTCGGGCCGACGTGGCGGTCGAGGGCGGCCACGGCCTCCCGGCGGGCCACCGAGAGCGAGTTGCGGCGGTTCATCCGCCAGGCTATGCCGAGCAGGTCCAGCGCCCACTGGCAGAGGCCCATGATGTCGGCCGACTCGTTGGCGAACATGTAGCGCGGGTAGACGTACTTCCTGCCACGGACGGTCACCCGGTTACTGACCCGGCAACCGTCGGAGTGGAACAGCCCGCGTAGGAATTGACCAGGCTGCGAAACGAGGATCTCCCGCTGCCAATCGTCGAGGACGATCGGCCGCTAGTGCTTCTTGCCCGGACCGTGCTGCGGGAGCAGGCATGGCCAGTGTGTGCCGGAGCTCTGGACGGCTACGCACCCCTGCTTCTGCACACGTTGGACCTTCGTGGCCAACACTTCCCGCATGGCCTCGTCGCACGCCGTGATCAGATCAGGCCAGGTGTCACTGCAGTAGATCCGCAGGACCGGCACCCGGGCGGACGTGACCAGATGTCCGTCTCCGAGGTAGAGGCCGAGCAGGTAGGCGTAGGCGGCGGGATCTGTCGGATTGTCGACGGCGGGGGAGCAGCGAAAGCACCGCAGCGCGGTGCCGACGACAGCAGGCTCGGGCCGGTCGACACACCAGTGCCAGACAGTCGCGTAGGCAAGGGAGAGGGTGCGCGCTACCGACTGGATGTTGTCACCACGCGCGTGGAGAGCGCGGGCGCGCGCTCGAAAATGGGGTGGATGCACCCTCGCATCATCGAACAGGTGTATGACAAGGTGCCGGGAGCGGGATTCGAACCCGCAAGCCCTTTCGGGCAGAAGTGTTTGAGACTTCCGTGTATGCCGTTCCACCATCCCGGCGAGTGCCGCTTACTGTACCCGACTACGCTCGTGCGGGAGCATGGGTGGTAGCCGTGCCGAGATCGATGGTGGGGGTAGGGCTCGTGGCCGAGACGCAGACGGATGCCGAGCGCAGGCGGGTACTGATCGCCGAGGACGAGGCGCTCATCCGGCTGGACCTCGCCGAGATGCTGGCCGAAGAGGGCTACGAGGTGGTGGGGGAGGCCGGTGACGGCGAGACCGCCGTCCGGCTCGCCGAGGAACTCAAGCCGGATCTGGTCATCCTCGACATCAAGATGCCGATCATGGATGGCCTGGCCGCCGCCGAGCGGATCGCCGGCGCTCGGATCGCCCCGGTGATCATCCTGACCGCGTTCAGCCAGCGTGACCTGGTGGAGCGGGCGCGGGCGGCCGGCGCGATGGCCTACCTGGTGAAGCCGTTCCAGAAGAGCGACCTGGTGCCGGCGGTCGAGATCGCGCTCTCCCGCTACTCCGAGATCGCCGCGCTGGAGGCGGAGGTCGCCGGCCTCACCGACCGGTTGGAGATCCGCAAGACCGTCGAGCGGGCCAAGGGCGCGCTGATGACGACGTACGGGATGACCGAGCCGCAGGCGTTCAAGTGGATCCAGCGCACCGCGATGGACCACCGGATGACCATGAAGGAGGTCGCCGAGCGGATCCTCGCCGAGACCGCCGGCGGCGAGGTCGCCCAGCCGGCCTCCTGAGGTACGCCGGTTCGGGGGGCACCGCGCTGGCCCCGTGATCGATAGCATCGGATCCATGCGTGGTCGGCGGCTGGTGGCGGTGCTCGGCGTACTCGCCGTGCTGCTCGCCGGCTGCGAGCGGTCCACCGCGCACGACGGCGACAACCTCCAGCCGGTCAGCCCGGCCTGGCAGCCGCTGACCCTGCCGGCGCCGCCGGGCGCGCCGGGGCGGCTGCTGCTGCGCGACGCGGTCACCTGTGCCGGCCGGTGGTACGTGGTGGGCGGGGTGGCCGACGCGGCCGGCGCGACCCGGCCGGCGGCCTGGACGAGCGGCGACGGCTCGTCGTGGAGGACGCTGCCGATCGTCGCGGATTCCTTCTACGGCAAGCAGAATGTGCTCTATTCGGTCGGCTGCCGCGACGGGGTGGCCGCCGTGGTGGGCGCGAAGGTCGGCGGCGCGCACGGCTATCCGCGGGTGAGCACCTGGCGGCAGCGCGGCGACGGCGCGCTGATCGAGGTGGCGGCGTCGTTCGAGACGTACGGCGGGCCGAAGGCGGTCAACGTGTCGCGGCTGACCGGCGGGCCGGCCGGGTGGTTGATCGTGGGCAACCGGTCCAGCGGCGCGGCGGCCTGGGTGTCGCCGGACGCGGCGGACTTCGCGATCATCGAGGGCGCGCCGGAGCTGGCCTCCGACGCCCGCGGGGTGAGCTGGGCGTTCGACGCGGTCGCCGGCCGGCAGGGCTGGCTGGCCGTGGGCGGCGTGCTGCCGAAGGGTCGGATCGACCGGGATCCGGCGGTCTGGACGTCGCCGGACGGGCGGTCCTGGCAGCGGACGACCCTGCCGGGTAGCGCCGACTACGAGGAGTTGCAGCGGGTGGTGCTGGCCGGCGACACCGCGGTCGCGGTGGGGTTGCGCGGTCGGTCGTTCGGCGCGTGGTGGCAGGAACCGGGCGGCGGCTGGGTCGCGGCGGGCGGTTTCGGCCAGCTCGGCCCGGGTGGCGTGCCGTCGGTGAGCGCGCTGGTGGCGTCCGGCGGGCGGTTGCTGGCGGCGGTCTCCGACGGGGCGCGGCACAGCGTCTGGACGTCGTCCGACCGGGGCGGGTCGTGGCACGAGGTGGTCCCCGCGACGCAGCTGCCGGCCGGGGCGGACCGGGACGTCAGCCTGGTGGCGGCGGGGGACCGCTGGTGGCTGGCGGCGGACGACGGCACCCGGGGCGCCCTCTGGTGGGCGGTCGCCGGGCCGGCGCCGGGCTGATCGATTCGGGTCACTGGTCGACCGGTGCTGACCGGCTTGCCGGGGTTTGCGCCGTCCCGCTCCGCGGACAGCCAACCGCCTAAGGACCGGTCAGGGGATTGACCTGTTACGCGCACTGGTTGGATCTGGCGCGTCTTCGTAACGGTTTCGCAGACCCCGGCTCTAGGCCTTCCGAGACGGTATGAGTGTGGGTACGCTCCGCCATCACGAGCCGTAACGCAGGGGGCGTCCCTGCGGGGTGGGTGGAACTGCGGGTTGATGCTGTCCCCGTTGGTCGGGGTCGGTCACGCCCGCATCTGGAGGAGGTCAGGAAGCCGTGAGGCGAAGCTATGTACGGGCGCTCGGCACCGCCGCGCTCGCCGCGACGCTGGTTGCCGCAGCTGGATGCCAGGATTCTGGTGGCGAGGGCGGCACCGCGTCCGGCGACTGCGGCGGCAAGATCGCGATTTTCGGCGCGTTCACCGGTGACAACGCGGGTCTGGTGATCCCGTCGCTGAACGGCGCGAAGCTCGCCGTGAAGCAGCACAACGAGAAGAACGCGGACTGCAAGGTCACCATGCAGGAGTTCGACACGCAGGGTGACCCCGCCGTGGCCACCCCGTTCGCGAACCAGATCGCCGGTGACAACTCGTTCCTCGGCGTCATCGGTGGTCACTTCTCCGGTGAGTCGGACGCGACCATGCCGATCTACCAGGCCGCCGGCCTGGCGATGGTGGCCCCGTCGGCGACCCGGACCGACCTCACCCAGAAGGGCAACACGTCCTTCTTCCGGGTGGTCGGCCACGACGGCACGCAGGCTGCCGCGGTGGCGGTCTACATGAAGTCGCAGAACGCGCAGAAGGTCTTCGCGATCGACGACGGCAGCGCCTACGGCGCGGGTATCACCGCCGAGCTGGGCAAGGCCCTCGGCCCGACCCTCGTCGCCACCGACAAGATCCAGGAGCGGCAGTCGCAGTTCGACGCCACCATCTCCAAGATCAAGGCGGCGCAGGCGGACTTCGTCTTCTACGGCGGTTACACCCGTGAGGCCGCTCCGCTGGTGCGGCAGATGCGCGCGGCCGGTGTCCAGGCCAAGTTCGTCGGCCCGGACGGTCTCTACGACCCGGCGTTCCCGCAGGGTGCCTCCGGTGGCGCCGAGGGTTCGATCATCACCTGCCCGTGCCTCCCGGCCGACAAGGCCGGCGGCACCTTCTCCGCCGACTACCAGAAGGAGTACGGCCAGGCGCCGGGTTCCTACGGTGCGGAGGGCTTCGACGCCGCGCAGATCTACCTGGACGCCTTCAAGGACGGCAAGAAGAGCCGGGCCGACATCCTGGCCTACGTGAAGGCGTACGACAAGCAGGGCGTGTCGAAGTACATCAAGTTCGACGCCAAGGGTGACGTCGACCCGACGAAGGTCGTCATCTGGGCCTACCAGATCAAGGGCACGGCGATCGAGCCGCTGCAGGAGCTCAAGCTCAGCTGACGACAGCACTGGAGTACGGCCGGGGTGTTCGCCCCGGCCGTACTCGATGCAAGGAGACCCCGGTGAATTTCGACGAACTATTCGGCCATCTCGGCCAGCACACCGTCGACGGGTTGTCCAAGGGGGCGATCTACGCCCTGATCGCCCTGGGCTACACGCTCGTCTACGGCGTCCTGCGCCTGATCAACTTTGCCCACTCCGAGGTTTTCATGGTCGGCACCTTCGCGGTGCTGGGCGTGTGGACCGCGTTCGGGGTGCAGAACAACCCGCCGATCGGGCAGGCCGTGCTCTTCCTGGTGCTCGGTCTGGTCGCCGCGGCGGTCGCCTCCGGCGGTACCGCGTTGGCGATCGAGCGGATCGCCTACCGCCCCCTGCGGCGTAAGAACGCGCCGCCGCTGATCTTCCTGATCACCGCGATCGGCCTCTCGCTGGTGCTGGTCGAGGTCTTCGGCCTGCTGCTGCCGGACGTCGCGGGCGGGGCACTGCCGTCGATGTTCGGCCGCGCCCGGCAGATCGTCGGCATGCCGACCATCATCCAGCAGGAGACGCTCTTCACCATCGCCGGCACGGCGATCACGAACATCCAGTTGATCGTCTTCGTGTCGGCTGTCGTGATGATGGCCGCCCTGGACTGGTTCATCAACCGCACCCGCTACGGCCGGGGCGTGCGGGCGGTGGCGCAGAACCCGGAGACGGCGGCCCTGATGGGCGTCAACCAGGAGCGCGTGATCATGCTGATCTTCGTGCTCGGCGGGATCATGGCCGGCGCCGCGGCCCTGCTGTGGAGCATGCGGTTCGGCTTCACCCAGAACAGCATCGGTTTCGTGCTGGGCCTGAAGGCGTTCACCGCGGCCGTGCTCGGCGGCATCGGCAACCTGCGTGGTGCGCTGGTGGGCGGCCTCTTCCTCGGCATCGTCGAGGTCTACGGCGCCACCCTCTTCGCGTCCAACTGGGAGGACGTCATCGCCTTCGTGGTGCTGATCGTGGTGCTGATGTTCCGTCCGACCGGCCTGCTGGGTGAGTCGCTCGGGAGGGCCCGCGCATGATCGACAAGATTCGCTCCGCAGATCGCCGGCGGGTCAGCCTGCTGACCTCGGTCGGCGACCGTTGGCGGGCACTGCCGAAGTGGCAGCAGGCGATCGGGTTCGTCGCCTTCGTGGCGTTCCTCTACTACCTGCCGCTGCTCGGCATCCCGGGCCTGACCTGGCTGCGTACCGACTCGATCGCCGGCGGCAACAACTGGGCCGGTGTGCTGTTCGTCTGCGCCATCTACGTGCTGGTGGCGATCGGTCTGAACGTCGTGGTGGGCCTCGCCGGCCTGCTCGACCTCGGCTACATCGGCTTCTTCGCCATCGGCGCGTACAGCGTGGCGCTGTTCGGCTCGGTGAACTCGCCGGTGGTGAAGTGGATCCAGCAGGAGTTCGACCTGCCGGCCACCTGGGCGGTGACCTGGGCGATCTGCCTGTTCATCGCGCTCGTGCTGACGCTGATCTCCGGCGTGCTGCTGGGTTGGCCGACGCTGCGTCTGCGCGGCGACTACCTGGCCATCGTGACGCTCGGCTTCGGCGAGATCATCCGGATCGTGGCCCGCAACGCCACCGGGGTGACCAACGGCCCGCAGGGCATCTCGGCGATCCCCGGGCCGGAGGGCCCGCCGTCGGCGCAGAACCAGATCTTCGGCCTGATCGACGCGAAGCCGTGGTACTGGTTGGCGATCACGACGGTGCTGTTGATGGTCTTCGCGGTGCGCCGGCTGGAGCACAGCCGGGTCGGCCGGGCCTGGTTGGCCGTCCGGGAGGACGAGGACGCCGCGGCGGTGATGGGTGTCTACCCGTTCAAGTTCAAGCTGTGGGCGTTCGCGATCGGTGCGGCGCTCGGCGGCCTGTCCGGCTTCCTGTTCGCCAGCCGGAACGCGTTCATCGACCCGACGCAGTTCAACGTGAACCTGTCCATCCTCTTCGTGGCGATGGTCGTGGTCGGCGGCTCCGGCAACATGGTCGGCGTGTCGCTCGGCGCGGTGCTGCTGGCCTATCTTCCGGAGCGGTTCCGGGAGATCGCCGACTACCGGTGGCTGGCCTTCGGTCTGGCCATGGTGCTGGTGATGATCCTGCGTCCGCAGGGCCTGATCCCCAGCCGGCGGCGGGCCCGCGAGTTGAAGGACCGCGCGGCGGAGGCAGAGGAGGCGCCCGCTCATGTCTGACCAGACCACCGGCACGACGGCGCCGAAGATCCCGACCCAGCCCGGGCCGCGGCCCGTGCTGCTCGAGGTCGACAACGTCACCCTCCGGTTCGGCGGCGTGGTCGCCCTCGACGGGATCAACTTCCAGATCCACGAGGGTGAGATCCTCGGCCTGATCGGCCCGAACGGCGCCGGCAAGACCACCACGTTCAACGTGATGACCGGGGTGTACAAGCCGACCTCCGGGTCGGTCCGGTTCCACGGGCAGCGGGTCACCGGCCGTAAGCCGCACCAGATCAGCAGGATGGGCATCTCCCGGACGTTCCAGAACATCCGGCTCTTCCCGGAGATGTCCGCGCTGGAGAACGTCATGGTCGGGACGGACTCCCGGCACAAGACCAGCGTGCCCGGGGCGCTGTTCCGGCTGCCCCGGTTCAAGCCGAAGCCGCACGAGGTGCCGCAGGTCACGGCCGAGGCCGGCATCCAGCGGTCGTGGCAGGAGGTGCGTCGGGCGTTCGCCAAGGCGTTCGGCCTGTCCCGGCACATCCTCGAGGAGCGGGCGGCCGAGGCCAAGGCGATGGAGCTGTTGCGCTTCGTCGGCATCGCCGACCGGGCCAACGACGCGGCGCGCAACCTGCCGTACGGCTACCAGCGCCGGTTGGAGATCGCCCGGGCGCTGGCCACCGAGCCGAAGCTGATCTGCCTGGACGAGCCGGCCGCCGGCTTCAACCCGGCGGAGAAGGAGGAACTGCTCGCCCTGATCCGCAAGATCCGTGACAAGGGGCTGACCGTCCTGCTCATCGAGCACGACATGCGCCTGGTCATGGGGGTCACCGACCGGATCGTGGTGCTGGAGTTCGGTCGGAAGATCGCCGACGGCGCGCCCGCCGATGTCAGTCGGGACCCGAAGGTGATCGCCGCGTACCTGGGGGAGTCCGCCGATGACGCTGCTTGAGCTCGAGAACGTTACCGTCGCCTACGGCCGGATCGAGGCGTTGCACGGCATCAGCCTCACCGTCAACGAGGGTGAGGTGGTGGCCCTGATCGGCGCGAACGGCGCCGGCAAGACCACCACCATGCGGGCCATCTCCGGCACCCGGTCGCTCTCCGGCGGTCGGATCACCTTCAACGGGGAGGACATCACCAAGCTCCGGGCCGACCTGCGGGTGGTCCGGGGGCTGTGCCAGTCCCCGGAGGGCCGGCAGATCTTCCCCGGTATGACGGTGATGGAGAACCTGGACATGGGGGCGTACACCCGGCGGGACTCCGCCGGCATCGCCGCCGACCTGGAGCGGGTGCTGACCCTGTTCCCGCGGCTGGCCGAGCGGCGCAAGCAGGCCGGCGGCACGCTCTCCGGCGGTGAGCAGCAGATGCTCGCCGTCGGCCGGGCGCTGATGAGCCGGCCGAAGCTGCTGCTGCTGGACGAGCCGTCGATGGGTCTGGCCCCGATGGTGATCCGGCAGATCTTCGACATCATCACGGAGATCAACCAGCAGGGCACCACGATCCTGCTGGTGGAGCAGAACGCGCAGCAGGCGCTGTCCCGGGCGCACCGGGGGTACGTGCTGGAGACCGGTCGGATCGTGAAGGAGGGGTCCGGCCAGGACCTGCTGCACGACCCGGCGGTCAAGGAGGCGTACCTCGGCGTGGCCTGACCGCGTCGTACCGCCGGCGGCCGTCCGTCCCCGCGAGGGGGTGGGCGGCCGCCGGCGCTTTTCCGCCCGATGCCGGTGCCGCCGGGTCGGGGATGTCGGACGTACGGACTAGAGTCGCCTGCGTGACAGCTACGACCCCGCGCCTGCTTCTCGTCGACGGACACTCCCTGGCATACCGGGCCTTCTTCGCCCTGCCGGTGGAAAACTTCTCCACCACGACGGGGCAGCCGACCAACGCGGTCTACGGCTTCACCTCGATGCTGATCAACGTGCTGCGCGACGAGCAGCCGACGCACATCGTCGTCGCCTTCGACGTCTCCCGCCACTCGTTCCGCACCGACCGGTACGCCGAGTACAAGGCCGGCCGTAGCGAGACCCCGACCGACTTCAAGGGCCAGGTCAGCCTGGTCAAGGAGGTCCTCGCTGCACTGCGCGTCCCGGTGGTGGAGAAAGAGGGCTACGAGGCCGACGACGTCATCGCCACGCTGGCCTGCCAGGCCCGCGACCAGGGCATGTCGGTGCTGATCACCACCGGCGACCGGGACGCGTTCCAGCTGGTCGACGACAACATCACCGTGCTCTACCCGCGCAAGGGGGTCTCCGACCTGGCCCGGATGGACCCGGCGGCGGTCGAGGCGAAGTACGGCGTGCCCCCGCAGCGCTACCGCGACCTGGCCGCCCTGGTCGGCGAGACCAGCGACAACCTGCCCGGCATCCCCGGCGTCGGCCCGAAGACGGCGGCCAAGTGGATCACCGCCTACGGCGGGGTGGAGGGCGTCATCGCCCGGGCCGACGAGATCAAGGGCAAAGCCGGCGACAGCCTGCGCGAGCGGCTTGCCGACGTGATCCGCAACTACGAGATCAACTGCCTGGTCTCCGACCTGGAGCTGCCGCTGCGCCCGGAGGACGCCCGCTGGGCCGGCTGGGACCGCGAGGCGGTGCACCAGGTCTTCGACACCCTGGAGTTCCGGATCCTGCGCGATCGGCTCTACCAGTACCTCGAGGCGGTGGAGCCGGAGGCCGAGGCCGGCTTCGACCTGGCCGGCGAGGTGCTCACCGAGCCGGGCGCGCTGGCGCGGTGGCTGGGCGCGCACGCCCCGGCCGGCACCCCGGTCGGGGTCGCGGTCACCCTGGACACCGGCCCCAACCGGCGGCACACCGCCACCGTGACCGCCCTGGCGCTGGCCACCGCCGGCGGGGCGGCGGCCTGGGTCGACCCGGCCCGGCTGGACGCCGGCGACGGGGCGGCGCTCGCCGGCTGGCTGGCCGACGCCGAGCGGCCCAAGGTGCTGCACGACAGCAAGCCCGCCGTGCTTGCCTTCGCGGCGCAGGGCTGGTCGCTGGAGGGCATTGTCCGCGACACCCAGATCGCGGCCTACCTGGCCCGCCCCGACCAGCGCTCCTACGACCTGACCGACCTGGCGCTGCGCTACCTGCACCGGGAGTTGCGGGTCGACGCGCCGGACGACGGCCAGCTCACCCTCGACGGGCTGGGCAACGAGGGCGAGGTCGAGCAGAACCTGATGCTCCAGGCCCGGGCCACCCTCGACCTGGCCGATGCGATCGACGCCGAGCTGTCCCGCGACGGCGAGCAGTCGGCCCGGCTGATGGCCGGGGTCGAGCTGCCGCTGATGCGGGTGCTGGCCGGCATGGAGCGCACCGGCATCGCCGCCGACACGCACTACCTGTCGGAGCTGGAGGCGCACTTCGCCGCCGAGGTGAAGGCCGCCGCCCAGGGTGCGTACGCGGCGGTCGGGCGGGAGTTCAACCTGGGCTCGCCCAAGCAGCTCCAGGAGATCCTCTTCGGCGAGCTGGGCCTGCCCAAGACCAAGAAGATCAAGACCGGCTACACCACCGACGCCGACGCCCTGCAGTGGCTCTACGCGCAGAATCCGCACCCGGTGCTGGAGCACCTGCTGCGCCACCGGGACGTGGCCAAGCTGAAGTCGACCGTCGACGGGCTGCTCAAGTCGGTCTCCGACGACGGCCGGATCCACACCACCTTCAACCAGACGGTGGCGGCCACCGGCCGGCTCTCCTCCACCGAGCCCAACCTGCAGAACATCCCGATCCGCACCGAGGAGGGGCGGCGGATCCGCCGCGCCTTCGTGGTGGGGGAGGGCTACGAGTGCCTGCTCACCGCCGACTACAGCCAGATCGAGATGCGGATCATGGCGCACCTGTCGTCGGACGACGCGCTGATCGAGGCGTTCAACTCCGGGGCCGACTTCCACGCCGCCACCGCCTCGTCGGTGTTCGAGGTGCCGGTCGCCGAGGTCACCGCCGACCAGCGGCGCAAGATCAAGGCGATGAACTACGGCCTGGCGTACGGGCTGAGCGCGTTCGGCCTCTCCCAGCAGCTCGGGATCAGCACCGAGGAGGCGCGCGGGCTGATGGAGAACTACTTCGCCGGCTTCGGCGGGGTGCGCGACTACCTGCACGAGGTGGTGGCCCGGGCCCGGCACGACGGCTACACCTCCACCATCCTGGGCCGCCGGCGCTACCTGCCCGACCTGGTCAGCGACAACCGGCAGCGCCGGGAGATCGCCGAGCGGATGGCGCTCAACGCCCCGATCCAGGGCTCCGCGGCCGACATCATCAAGCTCGCCATGCTGCACGTGGAGACCGCGCTGCGCGAGGCCGGGCTGCGCTCGCGGATGCTGCTGCAGGTGCACGATGAGCTGGTCTTCGAGGTCGCCCCGGGCGAGCGGGAGGCGCTGGAGGCGCTGGTGCGGCGCGAGATGGGGGGCGCGTACCCGCTGTCGGTGCCGCTGGAGGTGTCGGTCGGCGAGGGCCGCGACTGGAACAGCGCCGACCACTGACCCGCCCCGGCGTCCGCCGGGCCGCCCGGCCGATGCCGCACTGGAGCGGGCCGGCGGAAGGACCGCGCCGGCTGTTGCCGGAAGGTGCTGGTCGCCGGCGGGACGGCGTGCCCGACAGCCGCGCCCGGGGCCGCTTCCGGGCGGCTACCGGGTGACGCCGGTCATCGTCCCGGGCCCCGGCGCTCCTTCGGCGGGGCGCCGCGCCGCTCGAGCGCCCGCCGCGACGGGCCACCCGGCGGCGGAAGGGGACCCTTGAGGGGGTCGTGACCCCAGTTCATCAGCGAGTACCGCCACCGGGTCTCGCTGACGTCGCCGCTCGGTCGCTGCGCCATGTGCCGCCGTACGTATCCGACGACCTTGCGCATGTGCCGGTAGTCGTTCTCGGAGAGCTCGCCGCGCTTGCGGCGCAGCAGGTCGATGATCCGGCGGCCCGACTCGTGCCCCACCGACTCGCCGCCCTTGGTGCCCTTGCGCCAGCCGACGTGCTTGGACTTCTCGCTGTCCAGCCACGTCGACAGCTCGCCGGGCTTCATGTTCACCGCCTCCGTGAACTCCCGGTAGGTGTCCCGGCCCTCGTCACCTCGGCTCATGACGCAGCACCTCCGGTCGGTGGGCGACGTCCCGGCCCGAGTCGTCGTTGCGGATCCGGTACTGCGGGTGCTCCTGGGACGCGTTCACGGCGTGCCCGCGCACGTGCGTCCGGTCGATCAGCTTCTCCTTCACCACGCCGTACGCCCGGCCGCTGTGACTGGCCCAGGAGACGTGGTCACCCTCGCGGAATTCCCTCTTCTCGGCCATACGGCCTGGCTACCCGGGGCCCGCCGGGCGAAACGGCGACCGGCGCCGGGCCGCCGGGAGGTGATCTCGACGGCCGGCGGCCCGGTCGGCGATCACCGGCAGCCAGGACGGGGCACCCGGCTCAGCCGGGCTTCTCGGTGACGAAGATGGCGGTGCCGGGGAAGAGCCGGCCGCGCAGCGGGCTCCACTGCCCCCAGATCCCCTCGTGTCCCGCCGGCCACTCCGGTTCCACCAGGTCGACCAGGCGGAACCCGGCGCCCACCAGTTCCCGGATCCGGTCGCCGAGGGTGCGGTGCTGCTCGACGTAGCTGGCCTCGCCGGTCTCGTCCTGCTCCACGTACGGGGAGCGGTCGAAGTACGAGTGCACCGCGGTCAGCCCGCCCTCGCCCGGGTCGTCGAGGAAGATCCACCGCATCGGGTGGGTCACCGAGAAGACCCAGCGGGCACCGGGCCGCAGCACCCGGAACACCTCGCGCATCACCGCCGCCGAGTCGGCCACGAACGGGATCGCCCCGAACGCCGTGCAGGCGGTGTCGAACGCCGCGTCGGCGAAGGGCAGGGCCAGCGCGTCGGCCTGCACCAGCGGCACGCGTACGCCGGTGCGGGCGGCGGCGAGCGCGGCGTGCCGCAACATGCCGGCGGAGAGGTCCAGGGCGACCGGGTGGGCGCCCTGGGTGGCCAGCCAGCGGGCCGCGGCGGCGGCGCCGCAGCCGAGCTCCAGCACCCGCCGGCCGGCCAGCTCGCCGAGCAGCCGCGCGTCGGCCTCGCGCACCCCCTCCGGGCACCAGACGAAGTCGACCTCGCCGAGGAAGTCACCGTGCTCGGCCTGGTAGTCGTCGGCGTCGGCGTCCCACCAGCGGCGGTTGGCCCGGCGGGCCTCCGCGTCGCCGACCCGGCGGCGGGTCACCCGGCTGTCGTCATCCACCCGCTCACGCTAGGCCCCGGCGCCGGCCGGGCGGACGGGTGGGCCCGAGTGGCCGAGCCGGGTCCGCCGTGGGGGTGGTGGGTCGGTTGTGACGGACGAGACAGCTGTGGTGCATTCCGTGTGATTTCTCGGCTTTCGCAGGTCACGAGGCGGCGAGGAGACGGGAGGGCTTGCACGCTGTGGTAATGCGCACGGTAGGCTAGACGATGCGCTCGCGGATCGTGTGCCTCGGCAGGGAGCAGGTGCGCGGTCTCCGGGACCACTGGCAGAGCCATCCATGATTCCACGCGATGACCTTTCGGTGTGCCCGGTGACGAATCCGCCGGCGCGAACAGGTCACCGCGACACCAGCCTGCTGTGACACACCATCCGACCGGAGCAACCGCCCACATGACGAGCAGCATCGAGGCCCCCTCGAGCGCCACCCGGGTCACCCACGACGATCTCGGTTCCGAGGAGGCTTTCCTCGCCGCGATCGACGAGACCATCAAGTACTTCAACGACGGCGACATTGTCGAAGGCACCGTCGTCAAGGTCGATCGGGACGAGGTCCTGCTCGACATCGGCTACAAGACCGAGGGTGTCATCCCCTCTCGGGAGTTGTCGATCAAGCACGACGTGGACCCGGCCGAGGTCGTTTCGGTCGGTGACCACATCGAGGCCCTTGTCCTCCAGAAGGAGGACAAGGAGGGTCGTCTGATCCTCTCCAAGAAGCGGGCGCAGTACGAGCGGGCCTGGGGCACGATCGAGAAGATCAAGGACGAGGACGGTGTCGTCCGCGGCTCGGTCATCGAGGTGGTCAAGGGCGGCCTCATTCTCGACATCGGGCTGCGCGGCTTCCTGCCCGCGTCCCTGGTCGAGATGCGGCGGGTGCGCGACCTGCAGCCGTACGTCGGGCGCGAGCTCGAGGCCAAGATCATCGAGCTGGACAAGAACCGCAACAACGTGGTGCTGTCCCGCCGGGCCTGGCTGGAGCAGACGCAGTCCGAGGTGCGCACCGAGTTCCTCAACAAGCTGCAGAAGGGCCAGGTCCGCAAGGGCGTCGTGTCCTCGATCGTCAACTTCGGCGCGTTCGTCGACCTCGGCGGCGTGGACGGTCTGGTGCACGTCTCCGAGCTCTCCTGGAAGCACATCGACCACCCGTCCGAGGTCGTCGAGGTGGGCCAGGAGGTCGAGGTCGAGGTCCTGGACGTCGACCTGGACCGCGAGCGGGTCTCGCTGTCGCTGAAGGCGACCCAGGAGGACCCGTGGCGCCAGTTCGCCCGCACCCACGCGATCCAGCAGATCGTGCCGGGTAAGGTCACCAAGCTGGTGCCGTTCGGCGCCTTCGTCCGGGTCGACGACGGCATCGAGGGCCTGGTCCACATCTCCGAGCTGGCCGAGCGTCACGTGGAGATCCCGGAGCAGGTCGTCCAGGTCGGCTCCGAGGTCATGGTCAAGGTCATCGACATCGACCTGGAGCGCCGCCGGATCTCGCTGTCGCTCAAGCAGGCCAACGAGGGCTTCGTCGAGGGCGAGGAGCACTTCGACCCGACCCTCTACGGCATGGCCGCGACCTACGACGCCGAGGGCAACTACATCTACCCGGAGGGCTTCGACCCGGAGACCGGGGAGTGGCTCGAGGGGTACGAGAAGCAGCGCGAGACCTGGGAGACGCAGTACGCCGAGGCGCGTCAGCGCTGGGAGGCCCACACCAAGCAGGTGCAGACCTCCCGGGCCGCCGACGCCGAGGCCGCTGCCAACCCGGCTCCGGCCGTCACGGGTGGCACCACCACCACGACCACCGCGGCCCCGAGCCGTCAGGCCGAGGAGCCGGCCGGCACCCTGGCCACCGACGAGGCGCTCGCCGCTCTGCGGGAGAAGCTCGCCGGCGGCAAGTGACCCGCTGAACGACGAAGGGCCCCGTCCCCGCGATCGAGAGATCGCCGGGGGCGGGGCCCTCGCCGTTTCCGACCGGCACGCCCCGGACACTCTGGTGCGCGATTTTTCGGGGGGCGCGGGGCGTGCCGCCCCACCCGCCCCGGGAGGGCCGGTTTGGCGGTGGAACCGTGATCCGGTTGACTGTTGCCGTGCTGATGGTGGGACTGACCGGCGGGATCGGCTCCGGCAAGAGCGCCGTCGCGGCCCGGCTGGCCGAGCGGGGCGCGGTGCTGATCGACGCCGACCGGATCGCCCGGGAGGTGGTCGCGCCGGGGACCGAGGGGCTGGCCGAGATCGTCGCCGCATTCTCCGAGCGGGTGCTCGACGCCGACGGGGCGTTGGACCGGGCGGCCCTCGGGGCGCTGGTCTTCGCCGACGAGACGGCCCGCCGCCGGTTGGAGGCGATCACCCACCCCCGGGTCCGGGCGCGGACCGCCGAGCTGGCCGCCGCGGCGGGGCCGGACGCGATCGTGGTCAACGACGTGCCGCTGCTGGTGGAGGTGGGGCTCGCGCCCACGTACCACCTGGTGGTCGTGGTGGAGACGGCGGTGGCGACCCGGCTGGAACGGCTGGCCCGCGACCGGGGGATGGACCGGGCGGAGGCCGAGCGGCGGATCGCCGCGCAGGCCGACGACGCCCGCCGCCGGGCGGCGGCGGACGCGCTGCTGACCAACGACGGCAGCCTGGCCGACCTGCACGCGGCGGTGGACGCGCTCTGGTACGAGCGGCTGTTGCCCTTCGCGGCGAATCTGCGCGAACGCCGGGTGGTCCGGCCGGCGCGGGTCGAGCTGGTCGAGGCCGATCCCACCTGGCCGCAGCAGTACGCCCGGCTGGCCGCCCGGATCCGGCACGTCCTCGCCCCGGCCGAGCCGCGGATCGACCACATCGGTTCCACCGCGGTGCCCGGACTGGCCGCCAAGGACGTGATCGACATCCAGCTGGCCGTGCCGACGCTCACCGACGCGGACGGCTCGTTCGCCGAGCGGCTGGCCGCGGCCGGGTTCCCCCGGCTGCCCGGCGAGTGGTGGGACAACCCGCGCCCGCCCGGCAGCGGCCGGTGGCCGAAGCGGCTGCACGGCAGCGCCGACCCGGTCCGCCCGGTCTACCTGCACATCCGGGCGGTGGACTCGCCGGGCTGGCGGTACGCCCTGCTGATGCGCGACCACCTGCGCGCCGACCCCGACCAGCGGGCGGAGTACCTGCAGGTGAAGCGGGACCTGGCGGCCGCCGCCCCGGACAGCGCCACGTACAGCACCGCGAAGGACCCCTGGTTCGACGAGGAACACCTGCGGGCCGAGGCCTGGGCCGCCCAGGTCGGCTGGCGGCCCTGACGATCCCACCGCCCGCCGCCGCCAGCGCGGCGGTGTCAGCGGTCGGCCGGGCGGGTGCGGCTCGGTGCGGGTACGGCCCATCGGGGCACCGTGCCGGGCGTCAGGTCGAGCTGGGCCCAGGCGCCCGGACGGGTGCGCAGCTCCAGCCGGCGCAGCAGCCCGGAACGGTCGATCCAGTAGCGCAGCAGCGCCCGGGAGGTGCGCAGCTCGACGACGTCCACCGTACGGCCGTCCAAGCTGTCGCCGCGCACCCGGAGCGCGTCGCCGCGCCGTTCGGCTGAGCCGCCGGCCCGTAGCGCCGCGTCGACCAGCAGGTCGAGGTCGTCGGCGCGGGCCGGGCCGGCCCGCCAGCCATCGGTGGGCGGCGGCAGCGGCGGCCGGCCGGGCGTCTCGGCGGGGCCGGGCACCGCGCTCGCCGGCAGCTGCGTTCGGGCGGTGCCGGCGGTGCCGTGGTGCAGCAGCGTCCGGCGGTTCGGCGTGCCCAGGTCCGCGACCGTCAGGTAGGCGCTGCGTCGCGTCCAGTTCAGCCAGCCGGCGCCGCGCAGGTTGGTGTCGGTGCCCACGGGTGCGGTCAGGGTGACGGTGGCGCCGCCGCCGGCGCGCAGCCGGCCCGGCAGGCGGTCCAGTCGGTCCCGCTCGGCGGCGGTGAGCGCCCGGGGCAGACCCGGCCGTCCGCCCAGCGCGTCGACCGGGCGCAGAGTGGGCCGGTTGGTGCGGTTCAGCTGCACCGCCACCGGTCCGACGCCGGGCAGCCGGGCCTCCAGCCGGTGCAGCCGGGCCGCCTGGTCCAGCCAGTAACGCGGTTGCTCGGCGGTGGCCGGGCCGCCGGGCGGCGGGGCCTGGAGGATGTCCACCGGTTCCGCTCCCACGGTGGCTCGGCCCACCCAGCGGGCGGCGTCGCGCGCCGGGCCGGCCGGCTCCGGGCGGTCGGCGGCGAGGTGGAAGAGCAGGTCGACCAGCCGGGCGAGGCGGTGCTCGCGGGGCAGGTGGTGCAACCGCCAGCGGTCCGTCGGGGGGACCAGCGGCGGCGGTGCGGGCGTCGGCACCGCGGCGGGGTCGGGGCGTAGCAGCAGCACCGTAGGGGTCGCCTGGAGCAGGCCCCGCTCCGGGCCGGCGCCCGGCCCGCCCACGTCCAGGTAGACCAGCGGTCGGGACCAGTCGACCCAGCCAACCAGCTCGGTGCGCGCCGCGCCGTCGCCGACGGTCACGTGCAGCCCGGACCGCAGGTCCCGGTAGTTGGTGACCCGCATGGCGGCGAGCCGGTCGTGCTCCGCCGCGGTCAGCGTCCGGGCTGGTTCCGGCGGGTCGGGCGCCCAGCTCAGCAGCCCGGCGACCAGCGCGGCGGCGGAGAGCACGGCGACGACGGCGAGCACCAGGAGGGTGGTCCGGCGCCGCCGGGCGAGCCCGCGGCGGAGCGAACCGCGGCGGACCGGGCCCGGCTCGCCGGCCAGGACCCGGCGGATCGCGTCCTGGTCGCGGTTCAGGATCCGGCGGGCCGCGCCGGGCGTCCTGGCGTCGTCGGGGGCCGTCGCCGGGTCACGGCGGCGCCACGCGGTGGCACGGCGGAGGAGGCCCGTCCGTTGGTCGGCCGGCTCGGCCAGGCCGGTGCCGCCGGCGCGGCGCCCGCGGGGCGTGTCGTGGTGGGGTTCGTCGGGCCTGCCGTCGGCGTCGCGGCTGCCACGCGCCGGTCGTGAGGTCTCCACAGGTAGTTGAACGGGCCGGAGCGTGCCGGGGTGACGAGCCGGGGCGGGCCGACCGGGTCCGGATGGGCTGACGTCCCGGAGCGCGCCGGGGTGACGAGCCAGGGCCCGGCCGGCGGGCGGACGAGCCGGAGCCGGGCCGGCGGAACAGGGCACGAGCCGGTGCCGGGCCGGCGGACAGGGCTGACGCCGGAGCCGGGCCGGCGGACAGGGCTGACGGGCCAGGTGCCGGGCTGATGAGCCGGGGTTGGACAACGAGCGGTGCTGACGAGCAGGGGCGCTCGCGGCGGCCGGTCTGCGCGTCACGCGCGACCACTCGGGTGCGCACGCCGGGAGTGCCGGGTGCTGCGACCCCTGTGCCGGGGGCGGGCCGGCTGATGACGGCCTGGCCACCTGCCCGGTCGGCCGCCGCGAGCGGCCTACACGAAGAGCCTAGCCGGGTGAGATGGGCCACACAATGGGAATATCGAAGCCGATCAGGGACCAACGGTAGTCGGGGCGGAGTGTCGGACCCCGGGCGTACCGTTGGGGTCATGGCGCTCGACATTCCCCGACTCGACGGCCGGTTCCAGGTCGTCAGCGAGTTCCAGCCCGCCGGCGACCAGCCGGCCGCGATCGACGACCTGGAGCGCCGGGTCCGGCGCGGTGACCGCAACACGGTGCTGCTCGGCGCGACCGGCACCGGCAAGAGCGCCACCACCGCGTGGCTGATCGAGCGGTTGCAACGGCCGACGCTGGTCCTCGCACCCAACAAGACGCTCTGCGCGCAGCTCGCCAAGGAGTTCAGCGAGCTGCTGCCGCACAACGCGGTGGAGTATTTCGTCTCCTACTACGACTACTACCAGCCCGAGGCCTACATCCCGCAGACCGACACCTACATCGAGAAGGACTCCTCGATCAACGAGGAGGTGGAGCGGCTGCGGCACTCGGCGACGATGTCGCTGCTCACCCGCCGCGACGTGATCGTGGTGGCGACCGTCTCGGCGATCTACGGGCTGGGCACCCCGGAGGAATACCTCGACCGCGCGGTGCGCGTCGCCATCGGCCAGGAGCTCGACCGCGACCAGCTGCTGCGCCGCCTGGTCGACATCCAGTACACCCGCAACGACATGGCCTTCAACCGCGGCACGTTCCGGGTCCGCGGTGACACGCTGGAGATCATTCCGGCCTACGAGGAGCTCGCCGTCCGGATCGAGCTGTTCGGCGACGAGGTGGAGAAGCTCTACTACCTCAACCCGCTCACCGGCGACGTGGTCCGCGAGGTGGACCACCTGCTGATCTTCCCCGCCACGCACTACGCGGCCGGGCCGGAGCGGATGGAGCGGGCGATCCGCGACATCGAGACCGAGCTGGGCGAGCGGCTGGCCGAGCTGGAGCGGCAGGGCAAGCTGCTGGAGGCCCAGCGGCTGCGGATGCGCACCACGTACGACATCGAGATGATGCGGCAGGTCGGCTTCTGCTCCGGCATCGAGAACTACTCGATGCACATCGACGGCCGGCTGCCCGGCAGCCCGCCGCACTGCCTGCTCGACTACTTCCCCGACGACTTCCTCACCGTGGTCGACGAGTCGCACGTGACCATCCCGCAGATCGGCGGCATGTACGAGGGCGACGCGTCCCGCAAGCGGATGCTCATCGACCACGGCTTCCGGTTGCCCAGCGCGGCCGACAACCGCCCGCTGCGCTTCGACGAGTTCCTGGAGCGGGTGGGCCAGATGGTCTTCCTCTCCGCCACTCCGGGCCCGTGGGAGCTGGAGCAGTCCCAGGGCGAGTTCGTCGAGCAGGTGATCCGCCCGACCGGTCTGATCGACCCCGAGGTCGTCGTCAAGCTGACCAAGGGCCAGATCGACGACCTCATGCACGAGATCAAGCTGCGTACCGAGCGGGACGAGCGGGTGCTGGTCACCACGCTCACCAAGAAGATGGCCGAGGACCTGTCCGACTACCTGCTCGAGAACGGCATCCAGGTGCGCTACCTGCACTCGGAGGTGGACACGCTGCGCCGGGTCGAGCTGCTGCGCGAGCTGCGCAAGGGCGACTACGACGTGCTGGTCGGCATCAACCTGCTCCGGGAGGGCCTCGACCTGCCCGAGGTGTCGCTGGTGGCGATCCTGGACGCCGACAAGGAGGGCTTCCTGCGCAGCGGCCGGTCGCTGATCCAGACCATCGGCCGGGCGGCGCGGAACGTCTCCGGTCAGGTGCACATGTACGCCGACAAGATCACCCCGTCGATGGCGGACGCGATCGACGAGACCAACCGGCGGCGGGCGAAGCAGATTGCGCACAACGAGGCGCACGGGATCAGTCCGGAGCCGCTGCGCAAGAAGATCCACGACATCCTCGACGACATCTACCGCGAGGCGGAGGACACCGAGCAGAACACCCGGGTCGGCGGCGCGGTGCGGCAGCTCTCCCGGGGCAAGGCGCCGGTCAAGGAGACCCGCAGCCGCGGCCGGGGTGGCGCCGCCGCACCGGCGAGGGAGGGCATGGCCCGGGCCGAGCTGGCGCAGCTCATCCAGGAGCTGAACGACCAGATGCTGGCCGCCGCGCGGGAGCTGCAGTTCGAGCTGGCCGCCCGGATCCGTGACGAGGTCGCCGACCTCAAGAAGGAGCTGCGCGGGATGGACGCCGCCGGCGTGAAGTGACACGCGGGCGGCCCGGGTCGACGTGACGGACGGGCGGTCGGGGATGGACGCGGTCGGGGCGCCGGTCGACGAGATCGTCCTCGGTGTGCCCGACGCGCGGCTACGGCCCTTCGTCGACCGCTACGTCGGCTACCGCGAGCGCGCGGACGTGCCGCTGGTCCGCCGGGAGGTGGCCGGCGCCTTCGTCGTGGTCGTCCTCGGCTGGCGCGCCCCGCTGGACGTGGTCGACCCGCGCGACGCCGCCCGGGGCGCCCACCGGGTCGACTCCTTCGTCGCCGGCACGTTCGACGGCCCCTGCACCACCCGGCTGGTCGGGGTCGGCGAAGGGGTGGAGCTGCTGCTCGCCCCGCTGGCCGCCCGGCGGGTCCTCGGCCTGCCACTGGTCGAGCTGACCAACCGGGCGGTGGGGGTGGGGCAGCTGCCGGGTGGCTGGCTCGACCGGCTCCGCGTCCGGGTGGCCACCGCCGGCGACTGGCCGGCCCGGTTCGCGCTGCTCGACGCCGCGCTGGCCGCCCGGCTGGCGGCCACCGAGCCGGTCGACCCCCGGCTGGCGTGGGCCTGGCGGCGGTTGGCCGACACCGGCGGGCGGGTCGCCGTCGCCGCCCTCGCCGACGAGCTGGGCTGGAGCCGCCGGCACCTGGCCGCCCGGTTCCGCGACGAGGTCGGGCTGACGCCGAAGACCAGCGCCCGGCTGCTCCGGTTCCAGCGGGCCTACGCGACCCTGGCGGCCGGCCCCGCCCTCGCCGCCGACCCGACGCCGTTCGGCCCGCCCGGCCAGAGCGGCCTGCCCGGCCCGGATGGTTTCGGCCGGTCCGTGGGTCTGTCGGCGGGCGGCTGGGCCGAGGTGGCCGCCCGCTGCGGGTACTACGACCAGTCCCACCTGATCCGTGACTTCCGCGAGTTCGCCGGGGGCACCCCGACCGCGCTCGGGTCACATTCGTCCAATCCCGTGTGACCACGGCGGCGGCAGACTCGGGGCATGCGAACCATCTATCCGATCCTCCGTTACCCGGATGCCCGGTCGGCCATCGACTGGCTCTGCGCGGCCTTCGGTTTCACCGTGCACGCGCGCTACGACGCCCCGGACGGTTCGGTGGCGCACGCCGAGCTGACCCTGGACACCGGCATGGTCATGGTGGGCGAGCGGCCCGGCCCGCCGCCCCGGCCGGGCGACGAGGACTGGTCGGTCTACGTGGCGGTCGGCGACGTCGACGCGCACTGCGCCCGGGCCCGGTCGGCCGGCGCCGAGATCGTCCGGGAGCCGTTCGACACCGACTACGGCTCCCGCGACTACACGGCCCGGGACCTGGCCGGCAACGTCTGGGCCTTCGGCACGTACCGGCCCTGACCTGCGGCGGGGGCGCCGGGCCGGCGGTTGGCCGACCCCGGGACGGTTGCGGTGAGCGAGCACGATATTGCGCTGGGTGATCATCCTGCGTACTCTCCCACGGTGGGGAGGCGGGGATGCCGGTGCCAACGAGTCCTGTCATTCGACGCGCGCGGCTCGGAGCCGAGTTGCGCCAACTGCGCCGGCGGGAGGCGCTCACCCTGGAACAGGTCTGCGACCGGCTGGGTTGGGCCTCCACCTCCAAGCTGTCCCGCATCGAGCTGGGGCAGAGCCGGCCGGACCTCGCCGACGTGCTCGACCTGTTGGACGTCTACCAGGTGCCGGCGCCGCAGCGGGACGCGCTGATCGTCATCGCCCGGGACGCGGCCACCACCCGGGGCTGGTGGAAGGCGCTGGGCGAGATGGGCGAGCGGCAGCGCACGTACGCGGAGCTGGAGGCGGGGGCGGCCAGCATCGTCGACTACCAACCCGCCGTGGTGCCCGGGCTGTTGCAGACCCCGGCGTACGCCCGGCTGCGGATCGCGGCCGGGCGGCTGCTCGAACCCGGCGTGGACGTCGAGGCCGACGTGCGGGCCCGCCTCGTCCGGCACGAGGTGCTCCGCCGCCCCGAGCCGCCCCGCTACACGGCGCTGCTCGGCGATCCCGCCTGCGATCCCGCCGACGCGTCGCCGGAGGTGTGGCGCGAGCAGCTGCGGCACCTGGTCGGCCTGGCCGAGCTGCCGAACGTGACGATCCGGCTGGTGCCCCGGGGCGTCGCCGCGCGGGGGGTGCAGCCCCTCACCCCGTACTCGTGCTACTCCTTTCCGGATCCGGCCGACCCGCGCACCGTGATGCTGGAGGCGCTGACCACCGACGTGCGCCTGGTCGCCGCGCCGGACGTGGACCGGTACGAGCGGCTCACCGGCTGGCTGCTGGGCGCCGCCCTGCCGGCGGAGGAGAGCATCGCCGAGCTGGCCCGGCGCGCGACCGGTTAAGACCGGCCCGAGCGGACGAGCCGGCCGCGGGTCACACGTGGCGGCGGAAGCCACCCTCGGAGTCGATCACCTGCCCGGTGATCCACCCGGCGTCCGGCGAGCAGAGGAACCGCACCAGCCGGGCCGCGTCCCCCGGGGTGCCCCAGCGCCCGCCGGGGAAGAGTCGCGCCACCGCGGCGTGCACGTCCGGCGGGGCGTAGCCGGTGTCGGTCGGCCCCGGATTGACGCAGTTGACGGTGATGCCGGTGGGCATGAGCAACGGGGCGAGCTGGACGGTCAGGTTCTCCACCGCCGCCTTGCTGGCCGCGTACGCCAGCTCGCCGGGCATCGGGCCGAGCCGCTGCCCGCTGGAGAAGAGCACCAGCCGTCCGCCGGATCCGCCGGTGAAGGCCGCCGCGAACGCCTCGGCGAGCAGCAGCGTGGCCCGTACGTTGACCAGCAGGTGCCGGTCGATCTCGGTGGGGTCGAGCGCTCCGAGCGGGGTGTGCGTGGAGTACGCGTGCACGGCCACCACCGCGTCGAGCCGGCCGTGCCGGCGTACCGCCTCGGCGACCAGCCCGCCGGGCGCGGCCGGGTCGAGCAGGTCCGCCGGGACGTAGCCGGCGCCGCCCAGCTCGCCCAGCAGGGCCGGCACGCCGTCGGGATCGCCCCCGTAGGGCTGCGCCTCGTCGAACGCGGGCAGCCCGGTGAGCAGCAGCCGCCAGCCGTCCGCGGCGAGCGTGCGGGCGACCGCCGCGCCGATGCCGATCCGCCGGCTCACGCCGGTCACCAGGGCCACCCGGTCAGTCATGATCGCCAGTCAACCGACCGCGGCGGTCAGGGGCCAGCGAATATCGCCGCGCGGTCACCGGGCCCGGCGCCCCCGAGCCCGTCGGGCCCGGCGACCGGCGCGTGCGAGGCGGACGTTAGAACGGGGGTACGACAGCCTCAGGCGGGCACGTCGACGAAATGCTCGACCAGCGGCGGATTGGCGAAGTACGGGCCGATCAGCTCCCGCCACCGGGTGAACCGCTCGCTGCCCCGGAAGTTGTCGTTGTGCGCCTCGACCGAGTCCCACTCGACCAGCAGCACGAAGCGGGACGGCGACTCGACGCCCCGGGTCATCCGCACCGACCGGCAACCCGGGGTGCCGGCGAGCACCGGGTGCCCCTGGGCGTACGCGGCGGCGAACTCGTCCTCTTGTCCCGGCAGTACGTCGATGAGCGCGACCTCAAGCACCATGCCGGGGAGCCTTTCACGCCGCGGTGCCGGACGCGTGCCGTGGGGGGCTGTTCCCAGTGACCGGGCGGCTCTAGGGTGGGCGCGCGGAAAGGGGAGCGGCATGATCGACTGGCTCACCGGCACGGCGTTCACCGTGGCGGGCACCGGCACCACCCGGGCCGAGCTGCTGGGCTTCGCCACCGGGGTGCTCAACGTGTGGCTGGTCGCCCGGCAGCGGATCGCCAACTGGCCGGTGGGCATCGCCAACGTGCTGCTGCTGATGCTGCTGTTCCGGACGGCGGGCCTGTACGCCGACGCCGGCCTCCAGCTCGTCTACGTCGGCCTGGGCCTGTACGGCTGGTGGGCGTGGCGCTACGGCGGTGCGCGGCGTACCCGGCTGACGGTCAGCCGGACCGGCGGCCGGGAGTGGTGGGCGCTGGCGGTGGCCGGGGTGGCGCTGACCGGCGGGCTCTGGGCTCTGCTGTCCCGGGCCACCTACTCCACCGTGCCGCTGCCGGACGCGCTGACCACCGCGCTCTCCCTGCTGGCCACGTACGGGCAGACCCGCAAGCGGGTGGAGAGCTGGTGGCTGTGGATCACCGCCGACCTGATCTACATCCCGCTCTACGCCTACAAGGGCCTCTACCTCACGGCCGTGCTCTACCTGGTCTTCCTCGGGCTCTGCGTGCTCGGGCTGCGGGAGTGGCGGGCGGCCCTGCGGCGCCAGGGCACCCCGGCGCCGGTGCCGCCCGGCCCGGCCCCGGTGGCGGCGTGACCGACGAGGCGCCCGCGCAGCCGGAGTTCCGGCACGGGCTGGTGGTGGGCAAGTTCTACCCGCCGCACGCCGGCCACCACGCGCTGATCACGGCCGCCGCCGCCCGCTGCACGGCCGTCACCGTGGTGGTGGCGCCGTCGCGCCGGGAGTCGATCCCGCTCGCGCTGCGGCTGGACTGGCTGCGCGAGGTGCACGCGGACACCCCGTGGGTGCGCTTCGTCGGCCGCTACGACGACCATCCGGTGGACTACGCCGACCCGGCGGTCTGGGACCTGCACTGTGCGGTGTTCCGCGAGGCGCTGGGCGGGCAGCGGGTCGACGCCGTCTTCTCGTCGGAGGCGTACGGCACGGAGCTGGCCCGGCGCTTCGACGCCGTACCCGTCGAGGTGGATCCGGCGCGGCGGCGCGTGCCGGTCTCGGGGACCGCGGTGCGCGCGGACCCGGTGGGCCACTGGGACCGGCTCAGCCCGCCGGTGCGGGCGTGGTTCGTCCGGCGGGTGGTGGTGGTCGGCGCGGAGTCCACCGGCACCACCACCGTGACCGCCGCCCTGGCCGCACACTTCCGTACCCGCTGGGTTCCCGAGTACGGCCGGGAACTGACCGCGCGGAAGCTGGCCCGGCTGCGGGAGCGCGACCCGGCGGCCACCGTCTTCGACGTCAGCTGGGACCGGGACGACTTCGCCGAGGTGGTCCGGGAGCAGCAGGCGGCGGAGGACGCGGCGGCCCGGTCCTGCGGCCCCCTGCTCTTCTGCGACACGGACGCCCGCGCGACCGCCGTCTGGGAGGAGCGCTACCTCGGATCGTCGTTCGCCCGGGTGCGCGCGGCGGCCCGGCGACCGGCGCTCTACCTGCTGACCGATCACGTCGGCGTGCCCTTCCACGACGACGGGCTTCGCGACGGCGAGCACCTGCGGGCCTGGATGACCGAGCGGTTCCGGGCGGAGCTGGCCGGGTGCGGGGTGCCGGTGGTCGAGCTCAGCGGCCCGCTCCCGCGGCGGCTGGCCCGGGCGGTCGCCGCCTGCGAGGAACTGCTCGCGGCCGGCTGGCCACTGGCCGACCCGCTGGTCGCGCCCGACCAGGAGCACCTAGCCTCCTAGGACGCCTTACGCGGTGTGCGCCGGCTCACCACCTGCCGAACGGCAGGAACGGCGAGGAGTGCGGCCGAATCCGTCCGATCTGCGGGGGTTGGGAGTGCTCCCGGTGCGGGGTGGGGGAGGACACTGACCGCCCAAGGTGCGGTCACTGGTCGCAGTGGGGGAGAATGATGGTTGAGGAGGGGAGTATTCCCTCGCTACGGAGTCGTCAGCACGGTCGAGCGCCGGCCCCCCGGTCGCGCGACCCGGCCCCGTGGGTCGCCGCCCCGCTCGCGGGACGGCGACGGAAGAGACCTCCGACAGTCACCAGAGTCAGCGTCGCCGGCACGCCGCGCCCCGCAGGGGCGTACGGTGTGCCGGACGTTGCGTGTCTGCCGGAGGAATGAACGTTGGACGTGTCCGGACTGGTGTGGGCGGGGACCCTCGTCGCACTGACCGCGATCCTGCTCGTCGACCTGCTGATCATCGGCCGGCGGCCGCACGAGCCGAGTGTGCGCGAGTCGAGCCTCTGGGTCGGCTTCTACGTCGCCCTCGCCCTGATCTTCGGCGCCGGCGTCTGGCTGGCCGCCGGGCCCAGCGCGGCCGGGCAGTTCTACACCGGTTGGCTCACCGAGTACAGCCTCTCGGTGGACAACCTCTTCGTCTTCGTCATCATCATGGCCCGCTTCGCGGTGCCCCGGCAGTACCAGCAGAAGGTGCTGCTCGTCGGCATCGTGCTGGCGCTGGTCATGCGGGGCGGTTTCATCGCCGCCGGCGCGGCGCTGATCTCCCAGTTCTCCTGGGTTTTCTACATCTTCGGCGCGTTCCTCATCTACACCGCGATCAACCTCGCCCGGCAGGGTGAGCCGGACGAGGACGAGTTCACCGAGAACGTGCTGATCCGCTGGAGCCGCAAGGCGCTGCCGATCTCCAAGAACTACGACAGCGCGAAGCTCACCACGCACGAGAACGGCCGGCGGATGTTCACCCCGATGCTGATCGTCATGATCGCGATCGGCACCACCGACCTGATCTTCGCGCTCGACTCGATCCCGGCGATCTTCGGCATCACCCAGGAGCCGTACCTGGTCTTCACCGCGAACGTGTTCGCGCTGATGGGGCTCCGGCAGCTCTACTTCCTGCTCGGCGGCCTGCTGGACCGGCTGATCTACCTCAGCTACGGGCTGGCCGTGGTGCTCGGCTTCATCGGCGTCAAGCTGGTGCTCGAGGCGCTGGCCGACAACAACCTGCCGTTCATCAACGGCGGCGAGCACGTGGGCTGGGCCCCGCACATCCCGATCTGGCTCTCCCTCACGGTCATCCTCGGCACCCTGCTGGTGGCGACGATCGCCAGCCTGGTGAAGTCGTCCCGGGACCGGCGCCGGATGCTGGCCGAGGCGCGCCGTTGACCCACCGGTCGGCCGGCCCGCCCGCGGGGCGTCGAGCCGCGGCTGAGACGTGAGACGAGGGGCGTTCCCGCCAGGGGGCGCCCCTCGGTCGTGCGGGGCGGGTCAGACCCGGTGCGCGCCGACCAGGGTGGCGGTGCGGTCCTCGGGCAGCCGCTCCTCCAGCACCCGCCGGCGCCGGTAGCAGGCGTGCAGCATCCGCCGGTCGTCGCCGGGGCGGGGCGCGGCGGTGACGATGCCGATGTGGTGGATCTTGCGACCGGGGCGGGCGAAGAAGTAGAGGTCGCCGGGGCGTTCCGCGCCCAGTGGCACCGGAGTGGTGGCCTCGGCCTGGTCGTCGGCGTCGCGGGGCAGCACCACGCCGAGCCGCCGCCAGGCCAGGTGCACCAGACCGGAGCAGTCGATGCCGTACGCCGACACCCCGCCCCAGATGTAGACGACGTCGAGCAGCCGGGCGGCGACGGCCAGCACCTCGCCGGCCGTCGGCGGCGTGGTCGGCACCGGCACCGCGTGCGCGGCGGGCAGCCAGAGCGGGTCGGCGTGCCCCGGGGCGTGCACGGGGCGCCACCCGTCCACCGGCGGCCCGGCCGGGGTCAGCCGGGTGCCGAGGATCACGCCGGGCAGCACCACCTCGCCGCCGGGCGTGGCGCGTAGCGCGGTGACCGTGGCGTCGACCACCATCGGGTCGGCGCCGGCCGCCGCGCCGGCCGGGGCGAGCTGGTCGGCGGGCAGCCAGCCGGGGTAGCCGCGCGGATCGAGCTTGGCGGCCGGCTGCTGCACCGCGACCACGTGCGCCCAGCCGTCCGGGCGCACCTCGGTGACCAGCACCCGCTCACCGAGCAGCAACTGGCTCAGCACGCAGTCGCCGACCTGCTGGTCGGTGTTCATGCCGGAGATCCAGGCCGGGATGTCGGTGCGCGCGGCGAGGGCGGGCCGGTCGACCGGGCGTACCGCCTCGGGGGAGGTCCACAGGGTCGCCACGGCGACCCCGACCACGGCCTCGCGACCCGGTTGCAGCTCCACGGTCCACCCCCAGCTCGTGCCGCCTCTTCCCGCGACCCTATGAAAGATTCCAACAGCCATCAACTGGGAGACTGCACTTTTGCTTCATTGACGGCGCTGATCCCGAGGCCCGGAGCGTCCGGCAGCACCACGGTCGCGCCCTCGTAGCGGATCCCGCCGCGCACCGGTGACCAGGCCAGCCACCAGGCGGCGTCCAGGTCGGAGATCGCCGTGGTGCGGTAGGCGGCGACCAGGCTGGCGGCGGCGCCGATGCCCACCTGGCTCTCCATCATGGACCCGACGCTCGTGCCGAGGCCGTGCGCCGCGGCCAGGTCGAGCAGGGTCCGGGCCGGGTGCAGGCCGCCGCACTTGGCGAGCTTGACGTTGACCATGTCGGCGGCCCGGCGGCGGATCACCTCGACCAGGTCCCGCACGCCGAAGACCGACTCGTCGGCGAGGATCGGCACCTGCACCCGGTCGCTGACCCAGGCCAGCCCGTCCAGGTCCCACCGGGGCACCGGCTGCTCGACCAGCTCGACGTCGAGGCCGGCGTCCTCGATGCCCCGGATCACCCGGACCGCCTCGCGCGGCGTCCAACCCTGGTTGGCGTCCAGCCGGATCCGCACCCCGTCGCCCACCGCGGCGCGTACCGCCCGGACCCGCTCCAGGTCGCCGGCGGCGTCGGTGCCCACCTTGAGCTTGAGCACCCCGAACCCCTCGGCCTGCCGCTGCCGGGCCGCGGCCGCCAGGTCCACGGCGTCGCCCGCGGCGAGCGTGACGTCGGTGGGCACCCGCAGGCCGGTGCCGCCGAGCAGCCGCACCAGCGGTACGCCGAGCCGCCGGGCGGCGAGGTCGTGCAGCGCGACGTCGACGGCGGCCTTGGCGGCATCGTTGCCGGCCGCCGCCCGCTGGACCTCGGTGCAGCGGGCCACCAGGTCGTCCGGGTCCCGGCCGGTGAGCATCGGCCCGAGCAGGTCCCGCACGCAGGCCTCGGCGCCGGCGACGGACGCGCCGGTGACCTGCCAGACCTGCGGCGCCTCGCCGAACCCGGAGCGGCCGTCGCCGTCGACCAGCTCGACGACCAGGGTCTGCACGGTGGTGGTCCGGCGCAACGCGGTGACGAACGGAGTGTGCAAGGGGGCGGTGAGCCGGTGGGTGCGTACCGCGGCGATCGTCATGTGCGGCACCCTATATGCGGACGGGCAGCGACAGGGGAGGCCGGATGAGCGAGGGTCACCGAGCGAATCGTCAACGCGGTGCGGCGACGCCGCGCGCCGGCGCCGAGGGAAGCGAGGCGGCGGCGTGAGGGAGCGGGACTGGGCACTGGTGGGCGCGCCGAACGCGCGTGACCTCGGCGGCATGATCGGCGCCGAGGGCCGGCGGGTGCGTCCCGGTGTGCTGATCCGCACCCCGGCGCTGGGCCGGCTCACCGACGAGGACCTGCCGGTGCTGGCCAAGCTCGGCCCGGCCTGCGTGGTCGACCTGCGGGACCTCTCGGAGCAGGTGGTCGCCCCGCCGGACCGGCTGCCCGGCGACCCGCGGGTGCTGCACCTGCCGGTGCACGACGCGGAGCACCCGGTCTTCACCTACGTCTCGGCGGTGCTGCTCGGCCACGACCTGGGCGCGTACGCGCAGCTGGCGGAGCAGGGCACGCCGGCGGCGATGGCGGCCATCTACCGCTGGTTCGTCACCGGGGCGGCGGCCCGGGCGAACTTCGCCGAGGCGGTCCAGGCTGCCGCCCGGCCGGAGAACCTGCCGCTGCTCTACCACTGCTCGGCGGGGAAGGACCGCACCGGCTGGCTCACCGTGGTGCTGCTGCACGCGCTCGGCGTGGACGAGGCCGCGATCCGGGCCGACTACCTGGCGAACAATCCGCTGACCGCGAGTCTGCGCGAGGTGATCCTGGAGGCCATGCGGCAGCGGCAGCCGGCCCTGGACGTGGAGGCGGTGCGGCCGGTGCTGGAGGTGCGCCCCGAGTACCTCGACGCGGCGTACGGGGAGGTGCGCCGGGTGCACGGTTCGTTCGGGGCGTACCTGCGGGACGGGCTCGGGCTGACCGACGAGGTCATCGACTCGCTGCGGGCGCACCTGCTGGAGTGAGCGGCGTCGGGCGGGCGGGGGTGCGGGCGGCCCACCCGGTGACGATCAGGGCCTGCCCGGCGGCGTAGGTCGCCATCACCCAGATCGGCGGTCCGGGCAGGGTGGCCACCTCGGCCACGCCGGTCGCGATGAGCAGGTCCGAGCCGAGGAAGAGCGCGCCGCCGAGGCCGACCCGCCAGCCGTGCGCCGCCGCGGTGGCCGCCATGGTGGCCAGGGCGACCGCGTAGCCGGCCACCGGCACCGCCAGCCCGGCGTCGGTGAGCCCGGCCCACATCCAGGCCAGCGCGGCGGCGGTCAGCACCGCGTACGCCACGGCGACGGCGAGCAGCGGCGGGCGGCGCAGCGCGGCCGCCGCGCCGCCGCGGGTGAAGGCCGCGATGTAGCAGACGTGGGCGGCGAGGAAGAGCGCCATGCCGGTGAGGAAGGCGGCGGTGCCGTCGCCGAGCAGCGCGACGTCGCCGCCGGTGGAGAAGGCCAGCGCGGCGAGGACCAGCCGGGTCGGCCGGGCGCCGCGGTCGGCGGCGGCCCGCCAGAGGTACGCGGCCAGCAGCGGCATCAGCAGCGGCTTGGTGAGCAGTACGGCGAGGTCGCTGTCGGTGGCGTTGGCCAGCAGGTTCGCGCACGTCACCAGGACGAAGGCGGTCAGGATGGTGCGGCTGCGGGGCATCGGTGGCTCCTCGGGGGCGGTGGCCAGCAGCGTAGGCGGTGCGGCAGCCGGGGGCCATCCTCGGAGCGCGGGCTATCCGGCGGTGCGGGGTGAGCCGGTGGGCGGTCCGTCGGTGCGCAGGTCGTTCCGGGCGGCCCAGACGGCGGCGGAGACCTCGGCGATCAGCTGGCAGGCGTCGTCCTCGGGCCCTTCGCCGGTCGGGCCGCCGTCGGCGAGGTCGGTGGTGGTGCAGACGACGATCGCGTACGGGGGCGCGTCGGCGGGGAAGACCACGCCGGCGCCGTGGCGCACCCCGCGGACCCAGCCGTTCTTGTGCGCGATCCGGGTGCCGGCGGGCAGGCCGGCGGCGAGGTCCTCACGGTGTTCCTGGGCGAAGAGCACGTCGAGCATGTCGGCGCAGCCGGCGGGGGAGGCCAGCGGGCCGGGCTGGGTGGCGCCGGTGGCGAGCGCGCCGAGCAGCGCGGCCAGGTCGGCGGCGGTGACCAGGTTGGTGATGCCGGCGTCGCGGGCGGCGAAGTCCTCGATGCCCCGGCCGGTGACCGCGTGCCGGGCCCCGGCGAGCGCCCAGACCTCGGCGACGGCGGGTAGGCCGACGTGGCTGATGAGCAGGTTGGTGGCGAGGTTGCTGGAGCGCACGATCATCCGGTGGGCGAGCCAGCGCAGCGGGGCGGTGCCGCCGACCCGGGCCCAGACCGCGTCGTCGTTGTCGTAGTGCTGCGCGCAGGTGAAGCGGGGGGCGCCCGGCTGCGCCGAGTCGAACGCGTTGCGCACCGGGACCGGGGCGTCCAGGTCGAGGGCGCCCGCCTCGGCGGCCCGGTGCAGGGCGGCGAGCACGGCGACCTTCATGGTGCTCGCCGCGTAGTGGGTGGCGTCGGGCAGCCGGGTCCAGGTGGCGGCCGCGTCGAGCCGGCCGGCGTACGCCGAGACGGTGCCGGGCACCCGGTCCAGCCGGGCGTCGAGGTCATCCCAGGTCATGCCGGTGACCGTAGCCGATCATCGGACCGGCGACCGCGGGGGACGACCCGCCGCGGGTCGCCGGGGCGGCGCGGCGGCCGGGGGCGGCCTACTGTGCGGGGATGACGGTCGCCGCATACGACGCCTACGCCGACTGGTACGAGGACTACGTCAACGACACCTCCGCCGACTACATGGACCGGGTCCGGCAGCGGTTGGGTGAGCTGCTGGGCCGGGGCCCCGGCCGCTGCCTGGACGTCTGCTGCGGCACCGGGGCGCACGCGGCGGAACTGCGCCGGCTGGGCTGGTACCCGGTCGGTGTCGACCTGTCGGCCGGGCAGCTGCGGCACGCCCGCGGCCGGCTGCCGGTCGCGGTGGCCGACGCCGCGGCGGTGCCGGTCGCCGACGGGGCGGTGCCGGCCGCGGTCTGTGTGCTCGCGCACACCGACGTGCCGGACTACGCCGCGGTGGTCGCCGAGGTCGCCCGGGTGCTGTCGCCCGGTGGCCGCTTCGTCCACCTGGGCGTGCATCCCTGCTTCGTGGGGGCGTTCGCCGACCGCTCCGACCCGGCCCGGATCGTGATCGACGAGGGGTACGCGGTGCGCGAGCGCAGCTTCCGGGCGTGGGCGCCGCACGGGGTGCGGGCCCGGGTCGGTGCCTGGCACGTGCCGCTGGCCGACCTGCTCGGCGCCGTGCTGGCGGCCGGCCTGTCGGTGACCCGGGTGGTGGAGTCCGGTTCGGGGCCGGTGCCGGACGTGTTCGGCCTGGCCGCGGTGAAGCCGACCTGACCGCCGGCCGGGCGCCGGCACCTGTCGGCCGCCGCCGTTCGGAGAAACGACGCGGGGCCGGCCCGCGCGTGGCGGACCGGCCCCGGCCGGTACGGCGGTTGCTCAGCCGGCGTGCTTGCGGCGGGCGGCGGCCCGGCCGCGGAGCTGCTGGTCGAGCACCACCTTGCGGATCCGGACCGCGGCCGGGGTCACCTCGACGCACTCGTCCTCGCGGCAGAACTCGAGCGCCTGCTCCAGCGACAGCTTGCGCGGCGGGATCAGCTTCTCGGTCTCGTCGGCGGTCGACGAGCGCATGTTGGTGAGCTTCTTCTCCTTGGTGATGTTGACGTCCATGTCGTCGGAGCGGGAGTTCTCCCCGACGATCATGCCCTCGTACACCTCGGTGCCCGGCTCGACGAAGAGCTGGCCACGCTCCTGGAGGTTGGTCATCGCGAACGCGGTGACCGCGCCGGCCCGGTCGGCGACCAGCGACCCGTTGTTGCGGGTGCGCAGCTCGCCGAACCACGGCTCGTACGACTCGAAGACGTGGTGCAGGATGCCGGTGCCCCGGGTCTCGGTGAGGAACTCGGTGCGGAAGCCGATCAGCCCGCGGGCGGGGACCAGCCACTCCATCCGGATCCAGCCGGTGCCGTGGTTGACCAGCTGCTCCATCCGGCCCTTGCGGGTGGCCAGCAGCTGGGTGATCGCGCCCAGGTACTCCTCCGGGGCGTCGATGGTCAGCCGCTCGACCGGCTCGCAGGTCTTGCCGTCGATCTCCTTGGTGACCACCTGCGGCTTGCCGACGGTCAGCTCGTAGGACTCGCGGCGCATCTGCTCGACCAGGATGGCCAGCGCCAGCTCACCGCGGCCCTGCACCTCCCAGGCGTCCGGCCGCTCGGTGGGCAGCACCCGCAGCGACACGTTGCCGACCAGTTCCTTGTCCAGGCGGTCCTTGACCATCCGGGCGGTGACCTTGGCGCCCTTGACCCGGCCGACCAGCGGCGAGGTGTTGGTGCCGATGGTCATCGAGATGGCCGGCTCGTCGACGGTGATCAGCGGCAGCGGCTGCGGGTTCTCCGCGTCGGCCAGGGTCTCGCCGATCATGATCTCGGGGATGCCGGCGACCGCGATGATGTCGCCCGGGCCGGCCGAGTCGGCCGGCTTGCGCTCCAGGCCCTCGGTCATCAGCATCTCGGAGATGCGCACCCGCTGGGTGCTGCCGTCGGTGCGGCACCAGGCCACGGTCTGGCCCTTGCTGATGGTGCCCTGGCGCACCCGGCACAGCGCCAGCCGGCCGAGGAACGGCGAGGCGTCGAGGTTGGTCACGTGCGCCTGCAGCGGCGCGTCCTCCTCGTACGCGGGCGGCGGGATGGTGTCCAGCAGGGTGCGGAACAGCGGCTCGAGGCTGTGGCTGTCGTCGGGCACCGCGCCGTCGGCGGGCTGGGTCAGCGAGGCGATGCCGTCGCGGGCGCAGGCGTAGACGATCGGGAAGTCGATCTGCTCCTCGTCGGCGTCCAGGTCGAGGAAGAGCTCGTAGGTGTCGTCCACGACCTCCTTGATCCGGGCGTCCGGCCGGTCCACCTTGTTGATCACCAGGATGATCGGCATGCGTGCCTTGAGCGCCTTGCGGAGCACGAACCGGGTCTGCGGCAGCGGACCCTCGCTGGCGTCCACCAGCAGCACCACGCCGTCGACCATGGTCAGGCCGCGCTCCACCTCGCCGCCGAAGTCGGCGTGCCCCGGGGTGTCGATGATGTTGATGGTGACCGGGTCGGAGCCGTCCGCCGGCAGGTAGCGCACGCCGGTGTTCTTGGCCAGGATGGTGATGCCCTTTTCCCGCTCGAGGTCCATCGAGTCCATGACCCGCTCGGTCGTCTCGCCGCGGGCGCCGTAGGCGCCGGCCTGCCGCAACATGGCGTCGACCAGGGTCGTCTTGCCGTGGTCGACGTGGGCGATGATGGCGACGTTGCGGAGGTCGGTGCGAAGCTGCATACCCTCCATACTCTCCTGTCTGCGGTTGCCGGGGTCCGGTCGGGGTCAACCCCCAGATGGCCCGGGTCTCTGGCGAAACTCCTGTCCCAGCCGCTCGGACGGCTGGCATGCTGACCCTCGTGTTCATGGGGGCCGAGTGCACGACCTGCTGACGTCTCTGCAGGGCCTGCCGGCCCTGCTGATCTACCTGGTCGCCGCGCTGATCGTCGCGGCGGAGACCGCCGTGATCTTCGGACTGCTGGTGCCGGGCGAGGCGACCCTGCTGCTGGTCGGCTTCCTAGCGTACGCGGGGACGCTACGGCTCGCCCCTACGCTGCTGGTGATGGTGGTCGCCGCGGTGATCGGCGACACACTCGCCTTCCGCGCCGGCCGGCGGTACGGGCCGCGGCTGCGCGCCAGCCGGCTCGGCGCCCGGGTCGGCCCGCACCGGTGGAGCCGGGCGGAGGCGATGCTCGGCCGGCTCGGCGGGCGCGGGGTGTTCACCGCCCGCTGGGTGGCCTTCGCCCGCACCCTGGTGCCCCGGCTGGCCGGCGCGGCGGGCATGCCGTACCGGCGGTTCGCGCCGTGGAACGCGGCCGGGGTGGCCACCTGGGTGGGCGGGTCGGTGCTGGTGGGCTACCTGGCCGGCGAGTCGTACGAGACGGTGTCCCGGCTGCTGGGCCGGGCCACCGGGGCGGTGCTGGTGCTGCTGGCCGCGCTGGTCGCGGTGGTGCTGGCCGGGCGGTGGCTGGGCCGCAACCCGGACCCGGCCCGGGCGCTGCTGTCCCGGGCCGCCGGGCTGCCGCCGGTGCGCTGGCTCAGCGCCCGGTACGGCATCCTGTTCTTCCTGCTCGCCATGCGTATCGGGCCGGCCTGGACGCTGCTGCTCAACCTGGTCGCCGGGCTGCTGCTGCTCTTCGTCGCCGGGCTGGCCATCGCCTGGCTGCTCGGCGTGGTGGTACGGCACAGCGGGCTGGCCGTGGTCGACGGGGCGATCGCCGAGTGGTTCGCCGACCGGCGTACCCCGGGGGCGGTGGACGCCGCCCTCGCGGTGGTCTCGGTGCTGCGCGGCTCGTTCCTGATCGTGGTGGTGGCGGTGCTGGCCGCGGTGCTGGCCTGGCGGCACCGGCCCTGGCAGGCCGACCTGCTCAGCGTTGTCGGCACGGCCGGGGCGTTCATGCCGCTGGTGGTGCTGGCCGTGGTGGCCGACCTCGCCGGTCCCGGCGGCGGGGCTGTCCTGTTCCCGACCCAGACCGCGGTGGTGACCGCGAGCCTGTGCACCCTCGCCTGGCTGGTGTCCCGGCAGGCCCGCTGGCCGGTGGCGGTGGCCGCCTGGACGGCCGCCGCGGCCGGGGTGGTGGGCCTCGGCGGCGCCCGCCTCTACCTGGGGCTGAGCACCGCCAGCGGGATCGCCGGCTCGGTGCTGCTCGGGGTCGCCTGGACGACCGTGTTCATGGTGGCCTGGGCCACCCGCGACCGGGCGGTGGGCGGTGCCCGGGAGCCGGTGGACGAGCCGGACGCGCTGTCGCCGGGACCCCGCCGGCCGGTCCGGCCCTGTTAGGGTGCGGCCACCGCACGGGGGAGGGTCGGGATGCGTCGACGCACGGATCGGCTGGCGGCCGTGCTGCTGGTCGGGGCGCTGCTGGCCGGGACGGTGGCCGGCTGCGCCGGGCAGCGGGCCGGGGCGGACAACCCGACCGCGCCGGTGGCCGCGCCCGCCACGCTGCCGGGCGACCCGGCCGAGGGCGGGCCCGGCGGGGAACCGTCGGCCGAGCCGAGCGCGGTCGAGGCGATGGGGGCCGCGCCCAGCCGCACCGCGTCGCCGAGCGCCACCCCGAGCCGTACGCCGACCCGGGCGACCAGACCACGACCGGTGGCCAAGCCGCCGACCGAGACGAAGGTGCCGCCGGCGCCGCCGAAGCCGCCGTCGAACGACTGCGAGCCCAGCTACCAGGGCAGCCAGGCGACCCGGGCGCAGGTCAAGACGGCGCTGACCGACGCGGCGGCGAAGGCGTACTGGCCGACCTCCGCCCCGAGCATCAGGATCCCGCTGAACCTGGTCAAGGCGACCGCGTGGCAGGAGAGCGGCTGGCAGTCCAACATCGTCGCCTGCGACGGCGGGATCGGGCTGATGCAGGTGATGCCGGCCACCGCCGACTGGATGAACCAGCGGTTCGGGCAGAGCTACGACGTGCGCGACTACCGCGACAACGCCTACCTCGGCGCCAACTACCTGGCCTGGCTCACCAAGTACATCGGGGACATGTACTTCGAGGCCGACTACCGCCTCGATGCCGCCCTGTGCACCGCCGAACTGGATTCCTGCCTGCTCAACGCGGTCATCGCGGCGTACAACTACGGCCACGGCGCGGTCGCGGTGGAGGGGGAGCCGCTGGCCGTCCCCAACCCGAGCTACGTGCGCAACGTGCGGGCGCTGATGACCGAGTGCGTCTGCCTGGGCTACTGAGCCCACGGCGGGGTCGGGGCGCTGCCGCCTCGACCCCCGGCCGGGCTCAGTGCCGGGCGGCCACCGGCTCACCGCGCGCCGGGTCGCCCTCGACGGTGGGCCGCTCGATCCGGCCCGGCCACCAGAACCGGTCGCCGAGCAGGAGCGCGAGCGCCGGCACGAGCACCGTCCGGACCAGCAGGGTGTCGAGCAGGACGCCGATGCAGACGATGATCCCGATCTGGGTGAGCAGGATCAGCGGCAGCACCCCCAGCACGGCGAAGACCGCCGCGAGCAGCACCCCGGCGCTGGTGATCACCCCGCCGGTCACCCGGAGCGCGGAGAGCGTGCCGGCGCGGGTGCCGGTGGCGCGGGCGTCCTCGCGGGCCCGGGTGACCAGGAAGATGTTGTAGTCCACCCCGAGGGCGACCAGGAACACGAAGGCGAGCAGCAGCACCTGACTGTCCAGCGCGGGGAACCCGAGCAGGTGGTCGAAGAGCAGCCAGGCCGCGCCCAGGCTGGCGAAGAACGACGCGATCACGGTGAGCACCAGCAGCACCGGGGCGAGCAGGCCGCGCAGCAGCAGCACCAGCACGGCGCCGACGAGCAGCAGGATGATCGGCAGGATCAGCCGCAGGTCCCGGCCGTTGGCCTCGTCGGAGTCGTAGGTGCCGGCGACCGTGCCACCGACGACCGCCCCGGCGAAGGCGTCCGCGCCGTCGACCGCGGGCGGGGCGGAGCCGGGCACCGCGGCGACCGCGTCGCGCAACGCCTCGATGGTCCGGTCCGAGGCGGCCGTGCCGGGTTCGGTGTCGAGCACCACGTCGACCTGGGCGACCGCCGCGCCCGCCGCGCCGGGGCGCGCGGAGGCGACGCCCGGGACGCCTGTGGCGGCGTCGGTGACGGCCCGCACCGCCGAGGGCGTGGTGAGCACGGCGACCGGCTGGGTCGTACCGGCGGGGAAGGCCCGGGCGAGGGTCTGCGCGCCGGCGACCGCCTCGGGCTCGACCCGGAACTGCTCGGTCTCCGACAGTCCGGTGCGGATGCCGAGCCCGCCGAGGGCGAGCCCGGCCAGCAGCAGCACCGCGGCCGCCGCGACCGGCGCGGGGCGGCGCTCGACGGCGGCGCCGAGCCGGCCCCAGAGCCGGCCCTCGCGGACCGCGCCGCCGACCCGGGGCACGAACGGCCAGAACAGGCCGCGGCCGAAGAGCACCAGCGCCGCGGGGAGGACGAACAGCGCCGACGCCATGGCGAGGACGACGCCGGTCGCGCAGGCCACGGCGAGGGCCCGGTTGAGTTCCTGCTCGGACAGCAACAGGGTGAGCACGCCGAGGACGACGGTGCAGCCGCTGGCCAGGATGGGCTCGGCGGTGCGGCGCAGCGCGGCCCGCATCGCCACGAACCGGTCCGCCTCGCGCCGCAGCTCCTCCCGGTAGCGGGCGATGAGCAGCAGCGCGTAGTCGGTGGCCGCGCCGAAGACCAGGACGCTGGCGATGCCGGTGACGGCGCCGCCGGGGAGGTTGATGCCGACCGCCGGGACGATCGTGTCGAGGGCGCGCAGGGTGAGCTGCTCGGTCGCCGCGACGACGAGCAGGGGCACGATCCACAGGAACGGGCTGCGGTAGGTGATCAGCAGCAGCAGCGCGACCACGGACGCGGTGACGACGAGCAGCGTGGTGTCGGCGCCGTCGAAGACCTTCGCCAGGTCGGTGGTGAACGCGGGCCCGCCGGTCACGGCGACGGTGAGCGCCTCGGGCAAGTCGTCCAGAGACGCGCGGAGGTCGTCGACCCGGCTGGCGATCTCCTCCTGACCGCCGGCGGTCGACAGCGGCACGGCGACGAGGGCGACGGTGCCGTCCGGGGAGACCTGCGGCGGGCTGACCCGGCCGCCGACGGCGAACCGGCCGAGGTCGCCCGACCGCCCGGTGAGCGCCGCGCGGTCGGCCGCGGTGAGCGGGGCGCCGTCGACGCGGCTGACCACGACGACCGCCGGCTGGACCTCGCGCGAGGGCAACTGCTCCTGCAGGCGCTCGACCTGGGTCGACTGCCACTGCAGCGACAGGCCGGTGGACGAGACGGGCGCCGGGTTGTCGGGCGTGGGCAGGCCGAAGACGGCCGCGCCGACGACGATCGCGGCGACCACGGTGAGCCAGGCGGCCAGCCGGCCGCGGGCGACGCGGGTGAACAGGGACACGGGTGCCTCCCGGTCTTCGGGCCGGCGGGGCGGCGTCCACGCACCACATCTCCCGGCTGGCAAGTATCTCGATAGCCGAGATTATCGGCCGGTGAGTTAGGCTGCAACTCGAGACGGACGGCGGGAAGGCGGACGTGGCGCACGACATGTACCGGCGGCGGGAGACCCCGCGCGAGCGGCTGGTCGCCGAGATCACCGCGGAGCTGCGCCGCTACTCCAGCGACGCCCAGCACGTCGGGCACGCCTTCGCCGCCCTGCACGGGCTGGGCGCCACCGACCTGCAGGCGCTGATCGCGGTGATGGACGCCGAACTGGCCGGCCAGCCGATCACCCCCGGGCGCCTCGGCGAGCAGCTCAACCTCTCCTCCGGCTCGGTCACCGCGCTGATCGACCGGCTGGAACGGGCCGGGCACATCCGGCGCGACCGGGACACCGCCGACCGGCGCAAGGTCTTCCTGCGCTACGCCGACCGGGGCGCCGAACTGGCGCTGGACTTCTTCCGGCCGCTGGGCCGGCGTACCGACGAGGTGATGTCCGGGTTCACCGACGACGAACTGGCGGTGGTGCACCGGTTCATGTCCGCGATGGGCGCCTCGCTGCGCGAGCACCGCGACGCCGTCCGGGCGGCCCGATCCGCCCCGCCCCGCCGCCCGGGCTGACCAAGGTGCTGGACCGGCTCGCCACCCGGGTCGCCACGGCGGTGCTGCGGCTGCCGGCCGCGCGTACCCGGCGGGTCACCCTGACCCGGGACGTCCCGGTGCGGGTCCGCGACGGCGTGGCGCTGCGCACCGACCACTACGCCCCCGACCTGCCCGGCGCGCCGGTCGTGCTGATCCGCACCCCGTACGGGCGGGGCGGGCCGATGCGGCTGCTCGGCCGGCTCGCCGCCGAGCGGGGCTTCCACGTGGTGATCCAGTCCTGCCGCGGCACGCACGGCTCGGGCGGGGTGTTCGAACCGCTGGTGCACGAGCGCCACGACGGACTGGACACCCTGGACTGGCTGCGCCGCCAGCGCTGGTGGACCGGGGCGTTCGGCATGTTCGGCGCCAGCTACCAGGGCTTCGTGCAGTGGGCCCTGGCCGCCGACGCGGGCGACGAGCTGCGGGCGATGGTGGCCGTGGTGACCGCCTCGGCCACCCGGGACTCCACCTACGCCGGGGACTCGTTCGCCCTCGACACCGTGCTCACCTGGGCGGAGCTGCTGCAGGCGCAGACCGTGCCCTGGCTGGCCCGGCAGTGGGAACTCAAGCGCGGGCAGCCCCGGCTGACCGCCGCCCTGGCCCACCTGCCGCTGGCCGAGGCGGACCGGATCGCCACCGGGGTGACGGTGCCGTTCTTCCAGGAGTGGCTGCGCCACCACACCCCGGCCGCCGACTACTGGCGGACCCGGGTCTTCGACGACCGGATCGGGCAGGTGCGCGCGCCGGTGGCGATGGTCGGCGGCTGGCACGACATCTTCCTGCCGGCCCAGCTGCGCGACTTCGCCGCCCTGCGCGCCGCCGGGGCCCGCCCCCGGCTGACTGTCGGGCCGTGGACGCACGGCAGCCCGGGGTTGTTCGTCGCGGCCCTGCGCGACGGGCTGGACTGGCTCGACGAGCACCTCGCCGGCCGCCCGGCGGGCCGGACCGCCCCGGTGCGGGTGCACGTCGGCGGCGTCGGCGGTGGCTGGCGGGACCTGCCCGACTGGCCGCCGCCGGCCACGCCGACCCGGTGGCACCTGCACCCGGCCGGCGCGCTGGCCACCGATCCGCCGGTGCCGTCGACGCCGGACGGGTTCTGGTACGACCCGGCCGATCCCACCCCCTCGCTCGGCGGCCCGCTGCTCGTCGCCCAGCGCGCCGGGCCGGTCGACAACCGCCCGGTGGAGGCCCGGCCCGACGTGCTCACCTGGACCAGCCCGCCGTTCGCCGGCCCGGTCGAGGTGGCCGGGCCGGTGCACACCGAGATCCACGTGCGCAGCGAGCTGTCGTACCTGGACGTCTTCGTGCGACTGTGCGACGTGGACCGGCGCGGCCGGTCCTGGAACGTCTGCGACGGGCTGGTCCGCATCGAGCCGGGGCGCTATCCGGTCGACGCCGCCGGCGCCGTGCGGGTGCCGGTGGAGCTGTGGCCCACGGCGCACCGGTTCGCGGCCGGGCACCGGTTGCGCCTGCAGGTCTCCGGCGGCGCCCACCCCCGGTACGCGCGCAACCCCGGCACCGGCGAACCGCTCGGCACCGCCGTCACGCTGCGTGCCGGCCGTCGGGAGATCCTGCACGATCCGGAGCACCCGTCGGCGGTCGTCCTGCCCGTCGTCCACTCCGGTCGACACCTGCCTCCACGGTGAACTGACCCCGTTTGAACTGGGCGTTTGTCCATTGACGGGGTTATCGTTGAGCAACGCCCGGCGCTGTGCACCAGTTGGCCGGGCCCGCGCGTGGAGCCCCCTCACCGCGTACGCGGTGTCACTGTCGTGCCCGGCCCCCGACCCGACTAGGGGGACCCATGACGCGCGCACCCACCAATCTGCTGACCGTGCGCACCCTGCTGCTCACCCATCTCAACGTCGATCCCAACCGGGTACGGAGCCAGGACCTCGAACCGGCCGAGGTCGGCATCGTCGGGGACTCCGCCCACCGCGGGGGCTACCACTGCGGTTCCGACCGGGTGGTCACCAACGACTACTCGGTGGTGGAGTCGCCCCGGGACCGCAACGGCCTCACCCTGGACGCCGCGGCGCTCGATGTCGGGCAGTTCGAGGTCAGCTCCGGCGGACGCACCCACGACCTGCGCAGCTTCTCCGCCTGGTGCGTCGGCCAGTGCGCCGCCAACGCCCCGGACACCCGGGACATCCGGGAACTCATCTACTCCCCGGACGGCAGGGTCGTCCGGCGGTGGGACCGGCTCGGCCGGCGCAGCACCGGCGACGACTCCCACCTGTGGCACACCCACTTCAGCTTCTTCCGCGACGCGATCAAGGCGGGCCGGGACCAGACCCCGCTGTTCCGTCGCTACCTGACCACCATCGGCCTCATCGAGGGAGACGACATGACCCCGCAGGAGCACGCCTGGCTGGAGACCATCCACCGCAACCTGACCGTCCTGGACGGCCGCAACCCGGTCGGGCAGATCTACACCCGGATGGCGCTGGGGGAGGACCACCTCGATACCAGCTACGTCGTACCGCACCCGAGCCTGAAGACCCTCGGCGCCCAACTCGGCGCCGTGCAGTCCGCGCTGACCGCGCTCGCCGGCAAGGACCTCACCGACGAACCGGCGATCGTCGCCGGGGTGCTGGCCGGGCTGACCCCGGAGAAGATCGCCGCGGCGATCCCACCCACGCTGGCCCGACAGGTCGCCGACGAACTGGCCCGACGGCTGGCCGCCTGACCCGACCGCCGGCGCGGCACCCTCCGCGCCGCGCCGGCGAAGGTTCGGCAAGAAGCATTACGCAATACCCCTTGCGAAACAGCTGTTGCGGATGACACTCTGTGGGCATGCCGAACCCCGACGTACGCCAGGTGACCGACTCGCGGGTGCTGGCCGCGCTCGCCCACCCGCTGCGCCGACGCCTGATGGACGTGCTCAAGGTGCACGGACCGTCGACCGTCGGCCTGCTCGCCGACCGCACCGGGCAGGCCCCGGCCAACGTCAGCCACCACCTCAAGGTGCTCGCCGCCGCCGACCTCGTCGCCGAGGCGCCGGAACTGGCCCGCGACCGGCGCGAGCGGTGGTGGCGCCTGGTCAGCCGGGGGGTGCGCTGGTCCAGCGCCGACTTCGACACCGACCCGGCGGCCCGGGCGGTGGCCGACGCCGCCACCTCGCTCAACCTCGACCGGCACGTCGCGCTCGCCCGCGCCTGGCACGCCGCCGACGAGGCCGCGCACGACGCCTGGGGCGACGGGCCGTTCTCCACCGACCGCTGGCTGCATCTCACCCCGGAGGAGTTGGCCGAGCTGGGCCGCGAGCTGAACGCCCTGCTCGCCCGCTGGGCCGAGCGGACGGTGCCCGACGACGGGCCCCGTCGCGAGCCGGTCTTCCTGTTCGCCTACGGCATCCCGGCCACGCCGTGAGCACGCCGGCACCGGCCCGACCCGCCAGCCCGGACGAGCGGGTGCGGGCCGGCGACGCCCGCGACCGGCGCCCGGCGGCCGGACCGGGGCTGCGGGGCCACCGGGACTTCCGGCTGCTCTGGGCCGCGCAGACGGTCAGCAGCGTCGGCAGCAACGTCACCGCGGTGGCGTTGCCCCTGGTCGCGGTGACCGTGCTCGACGCGAGCACCTTCGCGGTGGCGGTGCTCACCGCGGCGGCCTGGCTGCCCTGGCTGCTGATCGGCCTGCCGGTCGGGGCCTGGGTGGACCGGCTGCCCCGCCGGCCGGTGATGATCGCCTGCGACCTGGTGTCGGCCGCGCTGTTCCTCAGCGTGCCGCTCGCCGCGCTGCTGGACGTGCTCACCGTCGGGCAGCTGCTGGTGGTGGCCCTGGGTGGCGGCGTGTCCCGGGTCTTCTTCGAGACCGCCGACCAGGTCTACCTGCCGGTCCTGCTGCGCCCGGAACAGGTGCCGGCGGGCAACGCCCGGATCCAGGCCACGCAGACCGCCAGCTACGTGCTCGGTCCGGGGATCGCGGGCCTGGTGGCGCAACTCGCCGGCGCGGTCACCGCGCTGCTGCTCGACGCGCTGAGCTTCCTGGTCTCCGCGGCCTGCCTGCTGCGCATCCGGCAGGTCGAGCCGCGGCCGGAGCGCACCGGCCACACCTCGTCGCTGCGGCGGCAGATCGCCGCCGGGATCCGGTTCGTCGCCGCGGATCCGTACCTGCGGGTGCTGACGCTGTTCGGCGCGGCGAGCAACATCGGGCTGGTCGGCTACCAGGCCGTCCTGGTGGTGTACCTGGTCCGCGAGGCGCGGGTCGAGCCGGGCCCGGTCGGCGTACTGGTCGCGGTGATGAGCCTCGGCGGCATCGTCGGCGCGGTGCTGGCCACCCGGCTCGGGCGCCGCCTCGGCACGGCCCGGGCGATCCTGCTGGCGGCGGCGTTCACCGGGCCGCCCGCGCTGCTGATCCCGCTGGCCGGCCCGGGCGCCGGGCTGGTCTGGCCGGCGCTCGGCGGGGTGCTGGTCAGCCTCGGGGTGGCGGTCGGGAACGTGCTCAAGAGCAGCTTCCGCCAGACCTACCCGCCGCACCACCTGCTCGGCCGGGTGACGGTCAGCATGCAGCTGCTCAACTACGGGACGATCCCGTTGGCCGCGGTGGCGGCCGGCGCGCTCGGCAGCGTCCTCGGCACCGGCACCGCGATCGGCGTGATGACCGGCTGGCTGGCGCTCACCCCGCTGATCCTGCTGCTCGGGCCGCTACGGCGACGGCGGGACCTGCCCGCCGCGCCGGCGGAGCCGTGAGGCGTACTGCGGCGGCGGCCGTCACCGGCCGCCGCCACCGACACGGGTCTACATCGGGCGGACGTTGTCCGCCTGCGGACCCTTCTGCCCCTGGGTCACCTCGAACTCGACCTTCTGGCCCTCGTTCAGCTCCCGGTAGCCGCTCGTCGCGATGGCCGAGTAGTGGACGAACACGTCCGGACCCCCGCCGTCCTGCTCGATGAAGCCGAAGCCCTTTTCCGAGTTGAACCACTTAACCGTGCCGGTTGCCATGCATCTCTCCTGTTCGAAGCGGCTGACCGCCGGCCGTCGGCCGATGATCGCCCTGTACCTCCTCGACAGTAACGGGCCAAACCCTGATCTGCTGGGCGAAGTGCCGTAGGCGGTGCGGCGAACTCCGCGTCGGCATCGCGAAAGCCGCGCGGTGGCGGTCCCGCTGCGGCATGCTTGCGCCGGTGAGCGAAGCCGCGGACGCCGCCCTCACCGACCTGGAGCGGGAAATCCTCGCCCCCGGCGGTGGGCTGGACCGGCTCCGGCTGGTGCGCACCCCGTTCGTCCCCGAGGTGCGGTTGCACCTGGCCGAGGACGCGATCGTCTGGTGGGCCCGGATGGAGGCGCACGCCGGGCGCAGCCTGCCGCCGCCGTACTGGGCGTCGGCCTGGGCCGGTGGGCAGGCCCTCGCCCGGTACCTGCTCGACCATCCGGAACTGGCCGCCGGCCGCCGGGTGCTCGATCTGGCCGCGGGCTCCGGTCTGGTGGCGATCGCCGCCGCGCTCGCCGGCGCCCGCCAGGTGGTCGCCAACGACATCGACCCGTACGCGGTCGCGGCCGTCACCGTCAACGCCCGGGCCAACCGGGTCACCGTCGCGGCCACCGGCGGCGACCTGCTCGACTCCGACGGCGCCGGGGTGGACCTGCTGGTGGCCGGGGACGTCTTCTACAGCGCGCCGATGGCCGCCAGGGTGCTGGCCTTCCTGCGCCGGGTCGCCGCCACCGGCGCCGACGTGCTGGTCGGCGACCCCGGGCGGGGTCACCTGCCGCCGGACCGGCTGACCGTGGTGGCCGACTATCCGGTGCCGACCACCGAGCCCAGCGTCGACTCGCCGGTGCGCCGGGTGCAGGTGCTGCGCCCGCGCTGACACCGGGCCGCCCTCAGGGTCCACCCCGAGCCGGGATTCAGGGTGGGCTGGGGAGCAAAACCCGATGTCCAGGGTGGTGCGGCGGTCATAGCGTACGGGGCATGGCGGATTGGCTGGCGCAGGTCGGAGAGCTTCCCACCACCCTGCTCATGGGGGTGCTCGGGGTGGTCATGCTCTTCGACGCCGTACCGCTGCTGGGGGTGCTGGTTCCGGGCGACGTGGCGATCCTCGCCGCGGTCGGGGTGGGACGGCCGGCCACCGGGCTGGCCACCTTCGCCGCCGTGGTGGCCGGTTGCCTGGCCGGGTGGTCGCTGAGCTTCCTGGCTGGCCGCCGGTGGGGGGACCGGCTGCGGCACAGCCGGGTGGGCGGCTGGATCGGCGAGTCGCGCTGGGCGGCGGCGGAGGGGATCCTGCGGCGCGGGGGCGGCCGGATGGTGCTGGTCGCCCCCTTCCTGCCGGTGTTCAACGCGCTGCTGCCGCTGGCCGCGGGCGGGCTGCGGATGTCGTACCGGCGGTTCCTCGGCTGCGCGACGCTCGGCGCCACCGCCTGGGCCGGCCTCTACCTGGTGCTCGGTACCGCGTCCCGGTCGCTGGCCGGGCTGCTGCCCGGCCCGGCCAGCCCGATGCTGGTCACCATGGCGGTCGGCCTGCTGCTCGCCACGCTGGTGTTGCTGGGTACGCGGCGGCGGCTGCGGTCGCTGGCCGGGACCGGGGTTGCGGTTGGGGGAGGGGGCCTGCCGTGCCCGGCTCCGGGCGGTCAGGCTTGATCCCTGCGCCGGGCACGGCGGGCCCCCTCCCCGTCGTGGACCGGGTTCGTCCGTGCGGGCGCCGCCGCCGTCGGTTGGGTGATCTCTGAGGTGGTGCCCCGGGTTGGGTGGGGCTGGGTTACCAGCCGCGGGTGCGCCACTGGGGGAGGGCGGGGCGTTCGGCGCCGAGGGTGCTGTCCTTGCCGTGGCCGGGATAGAACCAGGTCTCGTCGGGCAGTTGGTCGAAGAGCTTCCGCTCGACGTCGTCGATCAGGGCGCCGAACCGCTGCGGGTCCTTGTCGGTGTTGCCCACCCCGCCGGGAAATAGCGGGGGCGCTCAGAGGGACATACGATGCGGATGTGATTGAGGACTTCCTATACGCCCGCATCTCCGAAGACGAACTCGGTCTGGAGAAGGGCGTCACCCGGCAGCTGCGGGAGTGCAGGGAGGCGTCGGACAAGGACGGCGCCCAGATCGCGGGCGAGTTCTCCGACAACGACGTGAGTGCCCTCAAGGCGGCACCCCGCGAGGGCTACGACCAGCTGCTGGCTGCGGTGTCCGCCCCGAACCCCCTCGGGATGCAGCCGCGCATCCGATGCGTTCACACATCCCGGCTGTGGCGTAACCGGGCCGAACGCGCCGCCGGCATCGACCTCGGCGGCCGGCTCGGGCTCATCATCAAGCCGATCAACGGGCCGGAGCTGGACCTGCGCACCGCGCAGGGCCGGATGATGGCCGGCATCGCCGGCGAGGTCGACACCGGCGAGAGCGAAACCAAGGCCGAGCGGGTCGTGTCCGCAGCCCGGGAACGCGCCGAGGAAGGCCGCGCCAACGCGGCCGTGCTGTACGGCTGGCAGCGGGTGTACGAGTACGACAGCCGCGGCAAGGTCGTCGGGTTCCGCGATGAGGAGCACATCGAGCAGGCGAACGTGGTGCGGGAGATCGTGGACCGGCTGCTCGCTGGGGACACGTTGAAGGGCGTGACCGACGACCTCAACGCCCGCGGTATTCCGGCGCCCCGTGCCGGGGACCGGCGCAAGCACCGCGCGAAGGGCCAGGACGAGAACGGCACCCTGTGGGGCAAGACGTCGGTGAAGAAGGTCGCGATCCGGCCGGCGAACATCGGCCTGCGGATCTACCACCGCGGCCGTCCCGACGAGCAGCTGCTGCCAGCGGCGTGGCCGCGGATCGTGGACCCGGACAAGCACGACCGCGTGGTGGCGCTGCTGACGGACCCGTCGCGCACCGTGGAGCGGCCGGCGTCGAGGCAGCACCTGCTGACATGGGGCATCGGGGAGTGCGGGACGTGCGGGGCGCACCTGCGGGTGGCGTTGAAGGGCAACACGAAATGGGGCAAGAAGTCCCGGCTGTACATGTGCGAGGCGCGAGGCTGCGTCGGCCGCAACGAGGAAACAGTGGACCGGTTCGTGGACGCCCACATGGTGGCGTTGCTGTCCCGGCCGGATGTGATCGGCCTGCTGTCCGGGTCGGCGGGGAAGCAGGCGGAGTACCTGGGCAAGGCGGAAGCGCTGCGGGCCCGGCTGGCGGCGGCGGCTGTGGCGTTCGCTGAGGGCGACATGACGAAGGAACAGGTTCGGATCATCAACGCGAAGTTGAAGCCGCAGATCGAGGCGGCGGAGGCGGAAGCGAAACGGCACCAGGTGTCGCCGCACCTGTCGTTGGTGGTGCAGTCGGTGGGGGAGCAGGCGAAGGCGCGGTGGGAGTCGTACTCGATCCCGCAGAAGCGGGCAATCATGGAGGCGTTCGGGGTGCGGGTGGTGATCGACAAGCAGCGTCGGGGGCCGGGGTTCGATCCGACGTCGGTGCGGTTCTTGCCCCGGCCCCGCGACGGGGAGTCAGCCGCTGCTGCGGTGGCTGCCCCGTGACCGGTCGAACGGGATGAGTTCGCCGCTGGCCTGCGCGTCGGGCCCGGGCTCCGGATGGGGTTCGGTGCCGTTGCCGGCCATCCACCGTTCCCAGCGCTTCCGACGGTCGGCCTGCTCGCGGTCACGGATGCCGGCGAGCACCTGGTCCCGGATCTGACGGACCTGATGCTGGAAGCGGTACTCGGTGATGCGGTCGCCATCCGCGGCGAGTTGACGCTGGCTGCGCACGCTCGCCCACAGGACCGTGGCGGCGGACGCGGCGATGCCCAGCACAATCGCGAAGGCGAGCCACGCGAGGTAGGCGCGGTTGACGACGGTCAGAGGATCAGCTTGGGCGTCGCGGAGGATGCTGCCCCACGTGGCGAAGGCGGCGGCGCCGAGCGTGCCGGCGATGGGCCCGTACGGGTGGCCGCTGGCCTTCTGCCGCCGGGCTAGGAGCCGGAGGATCTCGGCGTGTTCGCTATTGACGCGGGTGATCTCCTGGCTATCGGCGTCGATCTGGTTGTACATGGGGGTGGCTCCGAATCCGTTGTACTGGGGAGGGGGATCGGAGACGGCGCTTTCGCGGTGCGCGTCTCCCCGCCGCAGGGCCGTCCGGTGGCGTGCGGCGGTCGCACCCACACACCATTGTTGATCGGTGGCGGGCGCCGGGGAAGGCGCACTGTCAGCCGGACGGCGGCGTCGGCGGCGGGGTTCGGCTGGAGAGGTGGTGGATGTACCGGGTGGTGGCCTGCTGCCACAGGTCTACGACGGCCGACCAGCGGGTCGTGTGATCGCCCGCTGTCTGGGTGTGCACGGTCGCGGTCTCGTCCGGGTGCTGGCCGCAGCGCCCAGGCCACGGTGTCGGTGTGGCGGGTGCGGCGGCGATACTTGCCGGGCTGGACGTCCGGGCCGGCGTGACCGCCCCGGTGGTCCTGTCCGGGGCGGTCGTGGGGTGCTGCCAGGGCAGGAGGTGAGCGGGTGCGCCCGAGCTGACGGAGACCGGCGTGGGGGAACTGGTCGCCGTCAGCTCGGGCGCGGTCTGTGGGCCGCCGCCAGCGGGCCGCTTCAGGGGAATCCGGAGCGGCGCATCGATGGCGGCGAGGCGGGGCAGCTGGGCGGCGACGTCCAGCGCCGGTTCGGTGAGGTCGGTGGCGCGGTCGACGGCGTGGTCGAGCACCGGCAGCGGCGGGGTCACGTGGTCCGCTCGGGCGGTGGTCCGCTTCGTGGCGTGGCTGGTCGTGGCAGCGGCCCCGTCGATGGCATGGCTGGTGTCGTCAGCGAGGTCCCCGGCGAGCCGCGGGGTGTGTGTCTGCCCGAGCGGGTTGGCGCTACGGAGGACGGCGATCGTGTCTGTGGCAGGCTCCCCGTCGGCGGCGCTGGCGTCGTCGGTGAGGGCGAGGGAGACGCCGAAGCCGAGGCCTATGCCGAGCCCGGTCAGCAGCAGGAGGCGTTGAGCGTGGTGCCTGCGGCCGTGCTGCCGGGTGCGCATCGGTTCCTCCCCAAGAAACCTTGCAGTGGTGCTGAGGGCTGACGCCGGTATTATCCGGGTTGCTGCTGTTGATCCCCTATCATCATTGATGGGGTGGAACCGCCGGCTGGCCCTTGTTAGGGGCTCTTCTGACCATGGGGCCAGTACCTTGAGTAGTTGATCCTGACTGGTGAGTAGCCGATCATGCCTGAACCGGCTCAGCATGCAACTTCTACCTGTACCGACAGGCAGATGGCGAAAACTCTCCGCCGCCCTCTGCCCGGGCAACTTAAGCAGCCGTTAAGTTGAGCTGCTGTCCCCGGTTGCGCCGCTCCAGTACCAGCGGTCGCCCGGCAGCAGCTCCGGCTCCGCTTGGCCGTCGCGCCACACCACCCACACGGGGATGCCCTCTTCAATGGGGCCGTCCATGAGGTCCCGCTCCGGCGCGGTCGGCATGCGCGTCTCCAGCCGGGTCACCCCGGTCGGGTCGATCGGCTGCTTGTCGTAGACGCGCCGCACCCTTGAAGTGTGACCCCCGCGTGTGACTACCAGGCCTTCGTTGCGGAGGATCGCGATTGCGGTGCGAACCAGGTTGCGGGACACCCCGTAGGTTTCTTGCAGCCAGCGGTCGGAGTGGAAGCGGGCGCCGGGGGCGAGTTCACCGGAGAGGATCTGGTCGCGGAGCAGCGCGGCGAGCTCTGATGAGCTGACCTCCGGTGGCTCCCGCCTGATCACCGGGCGATTGTGGGCCAGCCACGGCGGGTAGCAGCGTCCGACCATGTTGGTACAGGTTGAGTCGCCAGGAAAGGCCGTGACCAGCTTCGCCCGGCGAGTCGGGTAGGTGAAGAGACTTCGAAGGGCACCAGACTTGCACACATGAAATCGCCAGCAGAGCTCCGCCTGAACGCCCGCGGCCTATTCCTCGACGACCAGACAGGCCTCGGCCGCGATGACGAACCAGACGTGAATGGCGTCCTGGTCATGCGCCCTAGCGACGTCGTGGCGGAGGTGAACGCCCTGATCCGGCCAGGCCTCGATGACGCATCTCGCGCCATGTTCGCCGAATGGGTTGAGCAGCGCATCGACCGGTTCTTCGAACACGGGCCAGAGCCAGACGGATGGCAACGGCGAGTCAGCGACGGCGGCTGGCAGCTGTGGGCCCGACGCGTGCAGATGCCCTCCATGGACTGATGGCCGCCGGGGTACGTGAAAGCCCGCCGACCTTGGTGGCCGGCGGGCTTTCGTGTTTCCAGCGCAGTCGCGGCGCTACGCGATGAACGCCGGTCGACTCCCGATCGCCGCATCGATCTGCTCTGCGATGACCAGCATGTCGGCAGCGCGAACCGGATCGCCGCTCCCGATCGCGTCGGCCGACATGAGGTCAACGAGGGCCCGCACAACCGGGTCGTTGGGGACGGCTTGCTTGATGTCGTCCAGCGCCGCGGCGACGACGGGAACGGCGAAGCCTTGCACTTGCTGCTCTGGGTCGCTGGCGACCAGCGCCGTCAATGACTTAATCAGGGCGTCGATTCGCCGTTTTGCGGTGTACGGGTAGTCCGACATGGGCGCTCGTCTCCACATGCTCACGGTGCTTAGGCGGCCACGAACTCGACGGAGCCGCGCGTGATCTTCACGTCGAACTCCATGCCAGTGCCCTTGGACAGCTTGGCGAGGGTGGCGATGGACGGTGGCTGGTCGCCGGACTCCAGTCGCGCGATGACGGACTGGGTCATGCCGACCATGCGTGCGAGGGCGGTCTGGGTCAGGTCGTGTTCAGTGCGGTACTGGACGATGCGCAGGGCGACGTCGCGGGCAAAAGCTGTCCGGTCCCACTCTGCGCGGAACGCCGGGTCCTGGCGGCGTTCGTCGATTACCTGCTGCGCGGTCTTCAGATCGGAAAGCTTCATCACTAGTCCCTTAGGTCGTTGATCCTCTGCTCTGCGGCGGTTACTGCCCGGCTGAATTTTCGCTGGTTGACGTTGGCTTCGGGCCCGATCGCGCCGATGACGAAGGCGCTGTCTACTTGTCGGTAGAACGCCCGCCAGCGGCATCGGCCACTCCGGGGGCGCAGTTCTCGCAGGTTCTTCGCGATCTTGACGGCGCTTGAGTGTGGGTGCCCGAGGTTCGGCCCTTGGCTTTGCAGCTTCTCGACGGCGTGCCCGATTGCTACCTGTTCGGTTGTGGGTAGTGCCCGAAGTTCGCTGTCGGCTTCGGGGTGGTAGAGGACGGTCCACGACACCTACCGACTATAGCAAAACTGCGATAGGTTGCCTAGCGTCCGCCGCACCCCGCCGCACCCCGCCGGTGCTCAGCGTGTTCCTAGGCGATCCGCTGCCAGACACACCGCAGCGATCATCAACATGTCCGTTGAATAGCCCCGATAGCCCGGCCGCAGCGGCTGCCGCCCCGGGTCACTCAGTGAATCCAAGTAGCCGTTGGCGTACGCGGTGAGCGTCTCAGCCAGCCCGAGCCGAGGGCCGTCGTCCGCTCCCTTGACATGGTCCACCACGCGGTCCGCTAAGTCGTCGAGGATCGCGGCGAGGTTTGGATCCTGCTCGGCGTCGTCGAGGATCGTCTGCGCGTACTCGGCTCTCAGCTCTGTGAGGGTCCATAGCCGGCGCCCTCCTCGCCGTTGCGCCAAAGTCCGACTGATTTGCCGCCACAGCACCCGCGACGGCCGGCCAGCGCGGGTGGCCAGGTGCAGCTCCCACGGCACTACCGAAGCGACCCCGAGGATCAGTGCGGTGACCAGATCCCACCAAGAACGAGTGCCGACAGCGACCGCCGCGAGCGCTGTGGCTGTGGCGTTCTGCGCGAGTAGCAGAGCGGTGACCGCTCGGCTGCCAGACAAACGGGGCGCTGCGACGGTGGCGTAGCCGGCGGCGAAGAACAGCAGCAGAGACGAGAGCAGGAGGAGGCTCGCGATGCGGGGCATGGTGAGGGAACGTACCGATGTCTCGCGCCGCCCGCACCCCGGGTTTTAGGTACCGCCGCCCGGTGACTGGCGGAGCGGGTCGCCCAACCCTAGAGCTCGGGTCAGCGGCCCGAACAACCGATCCATCACGGGCGCCAGGTCCTCGGCCAGCTCCGCCGGTGTCGCCCCTGTCGTCCGCCGGTAACACACCTCAGGGTAGGGAACCCGATTATCCCAGACCGTCGACCTGTTTGCCCGTTGCGGTTTAGCGTCCTTCAACCCGTCGAGCCGCACGCCAACGTTCACCGGGGCCCGCAGACCGGCTTGCTGAGCTACCTCGGAGAACACCGCCAACGCCATAGCAGTGAACGTGAAGACCTTGAAGTGGTCCAGGAACTTCCCGTAATCCGGATAGCCCTGGTTCTCGCCCACGTTGTCGCTCGACACGAGCGCCACCGCGCCGGACTCCGACACTTCCAGGAGCAGGGAAGGTTGCTTCCCGCCATATATGAGCGCGAAGCCGTCCGGAACAGGGGTGGCGGTCAGGCTCCCGAACGGAAGGTGGGCATCCCTCCACACGAGTTTTGCCAATGGGCTCTCGCCACTGAGCCCCCTTAGCCGAGCCTCGGCGGATTGGGTGACCGGGTCAAGCCACGGGAGCCCACGCGCCAGCTGGTCCCTGAGGATCTCGGGCTGCAAGACCGGCGCCGGCGTAATGGCCACCGTGAGGGTGGACGGACCGAGGTTCCGGTCCTGCCCCTTCTGCCACGCGCGCTCTAGTTCGCTGGCGGCTGCGTCTGCGGTCACCTCGCGGAGTCGGTAAAGCCGAAAGACCTCGGCGTCGGACAGCACATACACGGTGCGGTCGGCGCGGCCGAGGTACCGCCCGTCGACCTGATGAGGTGCGAACGGGCTTGGGGGAACGTCAATGATGAGCAACCCGGTTGCCTGGTCGACGGGGTTGGGTACGTCGGTCACCGTCATCCCCAGCGGAGGGTCGATCCGTGCGTTACAGACCTGACGGATCCGTTCCACCTGCCCGGCGAGCTCGACCGGGTTGAGGGCGATAGCCCGGCCCGTCGGCTTGTCCTCCTTCACACCGATGACCAGGGTTCCGCCATCAACGGCGAGGGCTGCGACGTCCTTGGCCAACTCCTTCTTGGCGCTCTCACCGTTGCCGTAGTTCTCGGCTTTGAGTTCGAACTGCTGGTGCTCGTGCACCTCACCCGAGGCGACATCCGCGGCGGCCTGCGCCCAGTCGTCCCAGTCCCAGGAACGTCGTGGTCTGCTCACAGCGGCCAATCGTGGCACATGAGTGCGACGTCGAGCCGAGTGCAGCTGGCGACTGACGTTCAGGGTCCCCACCCCGCGGCGCACCGTAGCCGGGCACAGGCGGCCCTCACGGTTCGCCGAAGTAGCCCTCCTCCTCGCCCAGCAGCAGCGGCACGTCGTACACCGACATGTCAGGCCGGGCCCGCGCGTACCGCACCCGGTGCCGCCACCGCTGGTGCTCGAACGCGGTGTCGACCTCTACCTCCACCACCACCGTCGGCTCCACCTGCACGTACCGCAGCGGCTCCGGCCGGTCCAACCGACCCGACCAGGACGCAGGTAGCGGCTCCGGCCACGGGTGCACCACGAGGGCACCACGGCGCTGCGCAGCCCGCAGCGGAGACAGCATCGCGCCGAGCTCCTCCCGCTGACCGGCAGCCAGCGGATGGCTGCGGCCCGTGTAGCGGAGCCGATCCCGCCGGTCAAACCGACCCAGAAGCAGCGTCTCCGGGCTACGGATGCTGCCCGTCACGCCACCGACGATCGCCTCAGTGGCGAAGCGGGTGCGGAACTTGGCCCAACCCCGGCGGCCAGGCTCATACCGCCCGTCCCGCCGCTTGATCACGACGCCTTCAATCCCCGCTGCGACGGTCCAATGCAGCAGCCACTCATCCACCTGCGGCATGTCACTGGTCTGCGGGGTAAGGGCCACCTGGGCCGGCGCCTCTGCGAGCAGGCGCGCCAGACGTGCCCGCCGCACCGCCAGCGGAACGTCCAGCATCACCCGCCCACCAACGTCGGCCAATAGGTCAAACACCACGTAGTGGGCCGGGCATTCATGCGCCAGGCGCAGGAGACCACGACCAGCCGTAACCCGACGCTGAAGTTGCGCGAAGTTGGTCCGTCCCCGCTCCCACACGACCAGTTCCCCGTCGAGCACCACCCCGGGTGGAATGCTCGCCCGGATCGCCCGGGTGATGTCCGGAAAGTAGGTAGTCAAGTTCCGCCCAGCCCGCGACTGGAGGTAGACCGTCGTAGCCTCCCGGAAGGCGATTGCCCTCCACCCGTCCCACTTCGGCTCGTACACCAAATCCGGTCTCTCGGGCACCTGGTCGACGGGCGCGGCGAGCATCGGCGCGATAGGCGGCCGCAGACGCGGATCAGATGCCCCGACCCGCCGCTGCCCGAGTCTCAACGCCTGCGCGGGCTGTGAACGCTCCTCATCGCCGCCCCCTCGCTCATCGTCGGCGAGGCGACGGCACGACGCGATGTAGATCGGATACAACGAATGCGATCGGCGCGGCAAAGGACGATGAAGCCTTCATCGTCCGCGCGACCACTACCGGGTGATCCTCATGTGTCGCACCTGCCGACCGGGGGCGATCAGCGTAGTCTCGCCGACCTGGATCCAGCCATCCCACAGCCCACCGCCGTGGTGCTCGCCTAAGCAGGAACATTCGCAGTCATCGCCTGTCGCCTCACGGCAGCGGGTGTCGCACTTCTGGGTGGTGGAGAACTCGATCGTGGCGTCGACCTGGCCGAACCGGTCGAGCAGGGCGTCGACGAGGACGGTGAAATGGTTGCGGGCGATGAGCCACCGGCGGTGCTGCTTGCTGTAGTCGGGGCGGATCCGCCAGCCGAGTTCCTCGTGCAGCCATGCCCGGTTGCGGGGGTCGTAGGGCAGGAGGAGCCGCAGCCGGTCGGGGTAGAGCGGGCGGTAGATGTGCGGGGCGGGGGATGCTGCCATGGCGGACCTCCGTCGGTCCTGTCAGGGGTCGGGTGACGATTGTGCCGCCCCGGGTGCCTGTCACGCAGACGACAGTGTGACTGACTGTCGTGAGACATCATGCGCCGATGCTTCCGATCATCGCCGCCGCCGAAGAGCCCAAGGTCACCGACTGGATGCAAGGCTGGAGCGGCATCGCGGGGGTGGTGATCGGCCTGCTCGCAGCGATCTTCACCGGACTACTGCTGCTGTACGAGATCAGGGCCGGGCGCCGGATCGCACGCGAGGCCGCACAGGACCGTGCCGAGGCGGCGCAGGATCGGGAGTTCGCGCGCGCGGAGCGGCGGGACGCCGAGGCGCAGCAGGCGAGGACCGTGGTCATCTCCGACGTCGGCCTCGCCCTCGGCGCCGACGGCACGCTCGGCCGGCTGACGCTGTTCGTCGCGAACTACGGGCACGGCCCCGTCCTCGACGTGGAAGTAGACCTCATCATCGAGCACGACAACGAGATCCACACCCGGCTCATGGCCCGAGGGGTGCTTGGACCGCAGGAGCAGCTGCCATTCGACGGGATCGTGCAGGCGCCCAACGGTGGCCGCATCCAGTTCCCGTTGGCTGCAGATGTCTTAGCCGAATCGGTGAGGATCGAGGTCACGTTCACGGACATGGCTGGAATCCGCTGGAGGCGGCGCGACAGCCAGCAGCCGGAGCGAATCGTGGACTGACGGCGGAGCCGGCAGGGTCGCACTGGTTGAGGTAAGCCGTTACCGTCGCACGCCATGGGAGCCCTTAAGCCGTGGCACGTCGCCGTAGCCACCATCTGCTGCATCCTGCCCCTCGCCCTGGCCGTCGCCGGCGGGGTGTGGGCGATCAGGAAGCGACGCCGCCCGGGCCGCTGAGATCGGCGTCAGGCTCTGCGGTGCGCTGCCTCGGCGGGGTGGGTACGTCGTCGTCCCAGTCGGCGCCACAGAGGTCGACCACCTCCCGCTCGTGAACGTCGCACAAGTCGAGCGGTTCACCGAGACGGCGAAGCTGGCCGTACAGGTAGCCGCCGTACGCGACCCGCCAGCGAACGTGGGGCGGCAGTGTGCAGTCAGGGCCGGCGCACACCCGAGGCCGGTACCGGTGGCCGATGACGATCCGCGGCGGGGGCCCGTCATGCTCTGGCCAGTCGATCGGCGGAGGCCACTCATCGGCGTCAGGCTCGATCAACGCCGGCCCATGTCGAAGGCGGCCTGTCGCTGCGCCGTCAGGCAGCTCACGACGGCGCACCCTCGACCAACGTCCGCTCCACGTCGGTGATGTGGTCAAGAGCAGACCGGCCCGTCTGCTTAGCAAGCTCCACAGCGAGCAGCGCCGCAACGAGGACGCCGACGCCGCGCTTGACGACCAGCATGTCGCTGACCTTGTCGGCGAGCTCCTGCATGCTGTCAGCCTGAATGGTGTCAACGCCATGGACCCGATTCCACAACGTCTCCGGCGAGGACTGGCCGGGCTGGCTGGCCTCGTCGAACGCGCCGATCAGGCGGGCGCGGAGGAGGCTGGTGAACTCGGTGACCTCGGCGGCGAGGTCAACATCAGGCAGGTCCGTCACGGTGGTAGCTCCTTGATCCTCTTCGGCGTCCAGATCGACCACAGCCCGCAGCCTGGGCATCGGTGCTGGTCGTGCTTGTCCGCCATCCTCATGGCCCAGCCATCCCAGTCGAGGTAGCCGGCCGGGTATGGGGTGTGCTGGTCGGCGTTCGGGCAGTCCGGGTTGGGAACTACCAGCCGTTCATCGCTGACGCAGATTGTCCACGATCGGCGGACATTTCTTCGCGGGCGCCTGAACACCTCGAAGTTCGGTGCAGGGTCGCTCATCGGGCGGTCTCCAAGCCACGCGGCGTGACCACGTACACGCAGCGGCAGTCCACGGCCGCAGCCCGGCAGTCGCAGCAGTGGTTAGGCACCTCCCGGCCGGTGCCGTGGCAGAACACGCAGCCGCCCACACCGGCGCCCTCGCACGCCGTGCACAACTCCGCCGCGGCCCCGCAGTCCGGGCAAGCATCATGCGGCGGCTCGCACGGAACGCCCGGCACACACGTCAGCGGCTCCAGCTCGTCACCGCACACGCGGCAGCAGCCGGCTGGCGGGGGCGGCGGCAGGACCTGGACGCGCTCGCGGCCGGGCGAAGCGCAGTAGGTGCACACGTTCCGGGCGGGCGCGGCCCAGACGGGCATGCCCTCGAGGATGTCTGCGACCGTGGTCATCGGTCACCTCTGACACCGGCGGTGAGGAGCCGGGCGAGCGGGTCGCCCGGCTGCGGCACAGTGGCGAAGTCAGTCACGGGGGGCTTCGGCGCTCCTTCACTCGATCACCAAGTCGGCAAAGCGGGATACGTGCATCTGGGCTGCGACAATTACTTGGTCGGTCGGGCCATTCCTCTGCTTTGCCACGATAAGGTCGGCCTCGCCCGCGCGAGGTGACTCCTTGTCGTAGTAGTCGTCTCGGTGGACAAAAATCACCACGTCCGCGTCCTGCTCCAGCCCGCCCGAATCACGCAGGTCCGACAACATCGGACGCTTGTCCGTGCGCGCCTCCGACGCACGACTCAACTGGCTGACCGCCACAACCGGCACCGACAACTCCATCGCCAGCCGCTTCAGCGCACGCGAAATCTCCGACACCTCTTGCTGCCGAGACTCCACCCGCCGATCCACATGCAACAGCTGCAAGTAGTCCACCAGCAACAAGCGCACACCATCCTCAGCCACGGCTCGCCGCGCCTCGACCGCGACATGCCGAATCGACGACGAGCACGAGTCGTTCACGTACAGCGGCGCCTCCTGAACCGCTTCCATCGTCCGGGCAAGCTTTCTCCAGTCGTCGTCGCTGAGTTGCCCCGCCCGGAGGACGTGCAAGGGGACGCGCGCCTCGGCCGACACGAACCGCTGCATCACCTCTGCCTCGGTCATCTCGAACGACATCAGCAACGTCGGCTTGTCCTGGCGAACGGCAGCGAAGCGGGCGAAGTCAAGTGCCAAGGTCGACTTACCCATCGACGGGCGGCCAGCGACCAGAACGAGCTGTCCCGGATGAAGTCCGCCAAGGAGCCTGTCCAGCACCATAAAACCAGTGGCTATGCCGGAAGCAGTACCGGTACCTGCCGCCTCGATGCTGTCGAGCGTGGAAAGCAGCAGTTCAGGGATTGAGCGACTGACGCCCGTCGGCGGTCGCGAGTTCGTTTCAGCGAAGGCTGCCAGGGTTCCCAGGTCGACGGCTATCGCGGCCGGGTGAGTGCGCCATGCGGCCGCCGACGTCACCACCTGATCGAGCGCCGGGTCCTCCGGCTCGATCGCGACGCACGCTTCCCAGTTCCTCGACAGGCCGGCGGCGGTGAAGTTGGCGGATCCGACCAGTGCCCGGTGCTGACCGTCCGCCGCACGGACGACGAACACCTTTCCGTGCAGCGCATCGACGTCGCGAACCAAGGTGATGGTGGCCCGCTCGCGGTAGGGCTCGAACATCTCCAGGACCCACGCCAAGTCGCCACGGCGGGGCCGGTCGTCGCGGGCATCGACAACGATGTGTGCTTCGCCTCCGCGGTCGAGCATGGCGCGTAGCGGTTCGGCGATGAGGGTGACGCCCGCGCGGTCGAGGTAGCCGACCCGGGAGTGGAAGGTGTCGGCGGTAGCGAGGTTGTCGAGTAGCCACTGCAGGGGGGTGGCGTCGGGGTCGATGTGGCGGTCTAGGAAGAGCACTCGATCTCCTGTTTTGGCGGGGCGGGGCAGATGTGGCAGCGCACCCGGTTGACGCCGAGCCGGTACCAGCCGTTGCGGCAGGCAGGTCGACCGCAGGCTGGGGCCGGCCCTGCGGGGCGGGGTGTGATGTCGGGTTGGACTTCCGGGCCGTCGACAATCATCGCGCCGGGCGGAAGGGGTTTGCCGCGTCGGTGGCAGGCGGGACATGGGGCCATCGCGATCCGGCCGTTTGCGGCTCGGACCCAGACGAGGCGGCTCGGGTCGCAGGCACCACAACGTGATGGTTGTAGCGACTGTTCAGCTGGAGTCGAAGCGTCGGCTGGGGTGGTGCGGATGCGGGCCAGCGCCTGGGCGACGATGTCTCCGAGGTCGCCTTCCCGGTCGACGGTGCGCCACCAGCCGTTGTTGCGCGGGGTGTATGCGGCCCGGATATCGGCGACGACCCGGGCAGCCTCGTCCGCGGTGGCGCCGTGGCGCAGGACGAACCGGCGGGGAAGGTCCGAGGGCTCTCGCTTCGGAGAAGCCTCGTCTCTCTCTCCGGGATGCGAGCGCCGATCGGGCGGCGGCGGGCCGGACGGCGGCGAGAGAGAGTCTTCTTCGTTGTTCTTCGTCTCCTGAGAGATCGTCTTCTTAGACGCGGATTTTCCGTCGCCGGCAAAGCCGTCTGCGGTTTGACCTGCGGAGACGTGTTGTTTGCCCTGGTCAGATCCGCGACCGGGTTTCCCGTCTGCGGCCTGACCTGCGGAATCAGGTTGTTTTCCCTGCTCAGTGCCGCGACCGGATTTCCCGGCCACGGCTGCGCCGGCCGTGGGCGACTCGACGATCCGGTAGTCGATGCCGCCCAACGTGCCGTCCGGGTTGCGGCGCTGCCGCCGGACCAGATATCCGACGGCCACCAGCTCGCGCAGCGCCGACTGGATCGCGTCGCGGCCCTCGCGTCCCTCGGCGGCCATCTGCTCGACGGACAGCTCGTAGTCAGCGCGGTGGGAGGCGATGTAGGCGAGGATGCCCTTGGCCTTGTAGGACAGGCGCGGGTCCCGCAGCCAGTGGTTGGGCACCTGGGTGAAGCTGCGCGTGGCGAAGCGCCCGCGGATGATGGCCATCAGCGGGCCGCCGGCGTCTGGTGCGTGGTGTCGGATGCGCAGCCGCTATCGTTCATGCGGGCGGAGCTACCTCTCCGTCAAGGGGCCGGAGTCCAGGCGTTGGCGCGCCTGCCGGCCCCGTCTTATTTCTGGCTGGTGGCGCGTCTGGCGCGCTTGCGTTCGGCGTCCGCTCGCCGCATTTCGGCGCGCTCCTCTTCAGTCATGGCGTCGCGGCGGATCATCTCGCGGGTGCGGTTCAGCGCCTTCACGACGTCGACCTGCTGCACGGTGCCCGCCGTGAGGTGCTTGCGTAGCACCTCTCTGTAGTGCCGCTCGGCGGCGTCGATGGCGTGGAATGCCTGCACGATTTCGTTCAGTTCCTTCACCTCCTCATGGTCGTGCGGATCTTTGGCCTAAGCAACTTCGCCTAGGATCGTATGCCCAATGTCCTTGACATGCAAGAGAGGGAACGCCTAATGTCGTAGGCATCAGCAAGACGGCACGGCAGGTGCGCCAACACCCGCCGAGCCCCGATCGGGAGGTAGCCCGACATGAGCATCACCCTGCTCAACCCCGGCGACGTCATCGACCACCAGGTCGGCCGGGTCCGGATCACCGTCCAGTACGTCCGCGACGGCGCCTACACGGTCACCGTCTACCAGGGCACCCTCCGCGTCGACGACAACTGCGGCAGCTACACCACGGAGGCCGAGGCCCGGCTCGTCGCCCGCGGCTACGCCCAGATGTACCGCGCCGAGCAGCAGCCGGCCGCCAACCCGCTGCAGGCGCTCGCCGCGCAGGGCCGCCACCGGCAGGTCCGCCCCACCATGGCCGGCGCGCACCTCGCCGCCCCGTCCGACCCGGCGCTGCGAGTCCTCCGCGCGGCCGCCGCGAACGGCGGCACCATCAACCGGTCGAAGGCCGCCACCGTGGTGCAGCTGCAGGCGCTGGCCCGCAAGGGTCTGGTCACCCTCAACTACGCCACCGGGACGGGCGCCCGCCGGGTCATCACCTCCGCCACCCTGACCGACCGCGGCGCGAAGGCGGTGGCGTGATGGCCACGGCCACCCTTCCCGCGGTGCGGGTTCCCGACCCGGCCAGCCTCACCGACACCGAGCGGCACCTCGGCGTCGTCGACATCCTCGGCGCCGCTCTCGAGCCGGGCGACGTGATCGTGCTGCTCAGCGAGCCGCACCGCGTCGACACGCTGGCCCCGTACGAGGGGCCGCTGCTGCACGACGGCACGTTCCCGGCCGGCACCCGTATCGCGCACGCGGACGGCGGGCGGTGGGGGATGACGGTTCCGTCGACGTCGTACATCCGCTGTCTGCCACGGCCGGCGGCCAGCTGATCTGCCCTGCCCGGCTTCCCCCGGGCAGGGCCCCTATCCCGGCACGTTCCAGCGATCGACCAGGAGGTCGTCATGTACGCCAGCGTCACCGTCGGCCGTACCGCCGCCGAGATCCGCCCGACCCGCACGATCCGGGTCGACGGGAAGCACACCACGATCCGCGTCCGGCCCGGCCGGGGCAACACCCGCCGCGCGGCCATCCTCGCCTCGCTCGGCTACAGCCGCTGACGCCGGAAGAGATGCGGCGGGGCGCGGCAGCCCTCGACAAGCACCGCGCCCCGCCCTGGTCCCAAGCAGGAACCACCGCCCAGGCCGGGCGCTGCGAACGCCCGGCGGGCACCGACGCCCAAGGAGGCCGTCATGGCCAACTCTACGACCAGGTGCAGCTGCGCGAAGTGCCCGGCCTGCGTCCCCACCATCCTCGCGGCCCTGCGCACCGAAGCGCGGCCCCCGGCTCAGCGCACCGGCATCGGCGCCGCTGTCCACAGCGAGGGCGGCAAGTGGTGACCCCGCCGACGCTCACCACCGTCCCGCCGGCCATCCACCGCCGGGCGACGCCGTCCATCGCTGGGCAGGCCTACGCCGACCAGGCCGACCGGATCCGCGCCCAGCTCGCCGCAAGCCAGCCCGTCGTCGTGCAGGTACGCGGCTACGGACGCGGCTGGTTCGTCACCGCCGTCGGCAACGGCACGTACGACGTCTGGCGTGACGGGGCCGGCCTGATCGCCGCTTGGACCGATGTCCCCCTCGGCAACTAGGAGCTCACGGCGTGCCGCTGAAACCCCTTCCCGGCCTTTGCTGGATCCTCCTCGTCCACCACGCGGGTGAACTGGAGGACTGGCACTGGCCGGCCGGCGACCCCACATCCCTGACGGAGATCGACGCCGTGCGGTGGCATCTGTTCGCGCAGAACCCGATGGCGAACCCGCCCCGGCCGCAGCTGGAAGACGAACGCTGTCTGGTGCTCGTGTGTGGCGGCTGCGGTCAGCTGCTGGGCGACGGTGACCATTTCGCCGCCGCCGAGTATGCGTGGGAGGCGGCGGAGGAGGACGGCTGGCAGGGGGACAGGTGCCCGTCCTGCCAGCGGGCCCCGGTCGGCTAGGCCTGTCTCCGTTTGCCGTTCAGGCCATCGGTCGCCCGAGGTGCCGATAAACGGTCTTGCGCTGCACCTGGGCGTGGTCGGCGATCCAGCTGACGGGGATGCCCTGCTCATCGGCCTTCGCCATTAGCGCGTCGGCTTCCTCGTCGAGCTTCTTGCGGCGACGGGCTAGCCGGGCGAGCGCGTCGAGTGTGGCGCGCTGCGCGTCGTCCGGGGTGAAGGTCGGTCGTGGCATGAGGCAAGGGTAACTGTTCCCCTTGACACACTCAACAGTCGGAGTTAGTGTTTACATGTAGCCGAAAATAAGGGAGTCGAGATGCAGGCCACCGCCACGAACCGCCGACTGATCGCCTACACCGCCCGCACCGCCGACGGCGTCACCACCGGCATCGCCACCGTCCTCACCGACCGGACCCGCCCCACCTGGTCTGAGTGCAGCGAGCAGATCCCCGGCTACGTCACCGGCCGCGACCTCGGCACCCCGCCGATGTACACGCTGCGGTACTCCACGCCGGGCGGCGCGATGGTGCGCCAGCTGGACGCGGTCGGCGTGGAGCGGATCGGGAAGGTCGTCGCGCGGGCCGGCTCGGTGAGCGACATCGCGGTCCTCGACGCCGACGGCGGCGACGTCACCTTCAACTTCGAGTGCTTCCGGAACTGACCGACACAACCGGCCCCGCCCCGGCCCTCATGGGGCGGGGCCGCCAGCCACACGACACCAGCGAAGGGACGCCGACGATGACCCGCTACCTCACCGCCGACCCGGTCGTCACCTACCACGGCACCCTCAACCGCTGGCACGGCATGTGGCGCGTCGCCAACAACTACGGCACCCGCCTCAGCCTCCGCGACCCGTGGGGCAACACCATCCGCTGCCGGCCGGCCAGCGTCAGCGTCGTGGACATGCCGCGGCTGACCGAGAAGCGGGCCGAGGTGCTCACCCACCTGTGGCAGGTCACCGTCGGGAAGGTCGCCGACCTGCGCACCCGCCGGTGGCTGCTCGACCACCAGCTGATCGAGCTGGCCGAGGACCGCGCCGGCTGGTACCGGCTCACCCGCCTCGGCGCCATGGCGATGGACTCCGTCGCCCGCTGGCACCACTGACAGGAACAGGAGACACCACCATGGAGAACACCGACCTGCTGGCCCTCGGCGACCACATCGGCGGGATCGTCGCCGCCGGTGTCAGCGACAGCGACCGGGAGCGCATCGAGGCCGACCTGCGCGCCCGTGCCCTCGCCGCCGTGCAAGGCGTCGACCCCGCCAAGGCCGCCAGCGAGCACGCGCTGCGCGTCCACGCCTCGGCTGCCGTCCGCAACGCCACCGGCCTCGGCCTGATGGAGATCGTGCCGGTCGTGAACTGGGCGATCGAACAGGTGAAGAACACCCGCCTCGACCGCTTCCGGGTGCGCGGCACCTACGGCGGCTGGGTGTACCGGTTCCCGAACGGCCACGAGGCCAGCGTCATCAACGACCCGTCCCGGCCGTTCCGGTTCGAGGTGCTGTCCGACGACCCCGCCGACGCCGCCCGGGGGCGGGTCGCGCCCGGCCTGACCTCGGAGCAGGTGGAGGCGAAGCTGCATGCCATCGCCGCCCTGCCCGCCCGCTGACCACCACAACCCGAGGGGGAGGCGACCATGCGCAAGGCCGACATCCAGGAGGGCGCCGCGGTGTACTACGTGGCCGCCGACGGCCCGTGGAAGCACCTCAACCCCACCAAGGCGGTGATCGTCGACCCGCAGCCGCGCCGCATCGTGCGTACGAGGCAGGGCCCGTTCTACTTCGTCTCCCACCGGCCCGACCCGAAGGGCACGGCCGTGCTGGTGGACCTGCATGAGAACCGCGGGGTTCGCCGGGAGGCCGTGTACGTGCGGCACCTGCGCGGCCTGTGGAAGCCGACCCTCGCCAAGTTGGGCAAGGCGGAGGCGGACGTGAAGGCGTACGACGCGCTCATCTCCCACATCGCGAGCCAGCCGGGCGACATCACCGGCGCGGACCTGCTGCGCCTGGCCGCCGCCGACCCGCACATCGACCACGACACCCTGACCGTGCTGGCCGATGCCATCGACCCGAAGGAGCAGTGACCCGTGCCCTTCCAACCGAAGACCGCCAAGGACCTCCCACACGGCGCCGAGGTCCAAACCTTCTGCACCACGATCATCAAGAAGGGGTCCGACGAATGGGCGAACGCTGAGGGTGACCCGTTCACCGACGCTGAGGTCGACGAGGTGCTCGCCCGCGGCGGGATCCTGACCCGCGTCCCGACCGGCGCCTCCCCGCGGCAGTGGGGCGAGATCCTCGCCGAGGCCCGCACCCGGGTCCTCACCCGCAACGCCGACCTGGCCGAGCAGTCCGCCCGCGACCTGCGCGACCGGATGCCCCGCTTCCCCGAGCACGCCGCCGACATGGAAGCCGACGCCCGCGCCTGCGACGACTACGTCGCCGCCTGCCGGGCCGTGGCCACCGACCACACCCTGCCGACCCCATCAGGCCCCAACTATCCGGTGAGAGGTGCCGACAGTGTCTGAGACGGCCACCGATGTGCTGACCCGTGCCGCGGACATCATCGAGTCCCACATCACCAGCCGCTTCAAGCGCCGCCAGCTGGCCGAAGGTAACGCCCGCGACCTCGCCGGCGCTGGGCTACTTACCGGCGGTCACAGTCGCAGCAGCAACACCATCCGCGCTCAAGTGGAGGCCATTTTGCAGTGCCGGCAGGACTGGGTCGCCGCCGAAAGGATCGCCGCCGAGCTGGACGCGGCAGGACTGTTGAAGGGCAGTGATCATGGCTAACCACCGTCGGGCCATCGACCTGCCCCCTGGCGCACGCATCCGCCACAACGGGCAGGTCGTGTGGCGGCTGCCGATCTCCGCCGCCGGCAAGCCCTGGCAGTCCCGATCCGGCGCCCGCTACAGCCACGGCGACGTCGACGCGATGCTCGCCGATGGCGGTCGGATCAGCGGGCCGTCCGGCACCCGCAAGCACGACGAAACACAGGAAGAGAAGACCGCCCGCATCCGCCGCGAGTGGGGGTACTTGAAGCACGAGAACAAGCGCCTGCAGGCGAAACTGGACGAAGCCCTCGCCGGGCTCCTGCCGGCCGGCACGCGGGAACGTCTCGCCCGCTACCTGTACCTCGACAGCCTCCCCGCCAGCCAGCGTGAGATCGGCGCCGAGCTTTGGGACAGCCGCAATGGTCGGGTCACCCACATCAACCGGACCGAATGGTTGAAGATGGCCGATGCCATCATCGCGGTTGTCACCGAGAAGGGGGCCTGACCGATGCCGACCTGGGCGTGGTGGACTGCGGGAGTCATCGGCGCGCTGTGGGCGGCCGCCGCGGTTGGGATCTGGCCGTTCGCCAACTGCCGTCGCTGCGACGGACGTGGACGTTGGAAAGTCACCGACAAGCCCGACTGGCGGCGGCAACTCCGCCGCTACACCTACTGCTCCGTCTGCTTCGGCACCGGCCGACGCTTTGCACCGTTCCGCCGCTGATCAACCCGACTAACGGAGGTACACGTGCCCACCCCCAAGCTTCCCGCCGACGTCATCCGTCAGCTTCGCGCACACGCCGACAGCTACGAGCGAGACCACCGGGCAGGCCCGTACACCGATTCGACCGTGCGCTCCCGCGTTGGCCACGCCAACCGGTTCATTGACTACCTTGAAGGCCGTTACGACCCCACCACCGATTACCAGAAGCGCATCGCCCCCTGACCGAAGGAGAACGAACGTGGCCAGCCCGAGGCTTGACAAAGCAATCACAGACCAGATGCAGGCGCTACTCGCGGAGTTCGAGACGGCCCTCGGGTCCGGCGACTACAGCCCCCGTGTGCAGCGGGACCGGTTCAAGCATGCCCGGGACTTCGTCCTGTTTGCAGAAGGCCGCTTCAACCCGGCAGATGAGAAGGGCAAGATCCGGCACGCCACCAACTGAGCAACAGCCACTGATGCCGGCCACATATGGGAGGCGCCCAGCATTCCCCGTAGCAGAGGAGGATCGACCGGGTGATATCCAGCAAGACGGTCCACACCCTCACCTGCGACCTGTGCCCCGCAAGACCACCACCACCGGCGGCACGCCGGACCAGCTTCGGCAGAAAGCCGCCGAGCGCGGGTGGGAGACCCGGCCGGCGCCCGAGCCGGGCAACCCAGACCTTGACTTGTGTCCGCGATGCGCTTAGCAGCACCCCCGCGAGACAGTGCGGGAGGTGCTGATCGGGAAGCGCCGGCCCCGCAAACGCCGCCCGTTCGAGCGGCAGGCAGGCGGGTGGGCGCCACCGGCCGGGCCAAGCACCCCGCCCCCGCCCGGCGGCCCGAGGACCACATAGGAAAGCGCGAAGCCGGCATCCCCACGGGCGGCCGGCTTCGGTGTTCACCTAGCGCGTACGCCTGATCGATGTGCGCTGGGAATCCGAGGCTACTGCGCGAGCTCGCAGTGCCAGCAGTACGTGGCGAAGGTCAGGTTCGGGCAACCCGTGGTCGCACACACACCCGCCACCCCGTTCGTCGGCCGACGGCTGATCGTCGTGAGCCCCCGCATCAGCCGTTCCACCACGATCATCGCGTGGCTGATCTCCCGTGACGCCGCCTGGTCGCCGACCAGGTCGTCGAGCGGCACCGGGTGATGCGGTGACAGATACTCCTCATGGATGTCGCGCAGGATCTCCCACACCGGCCGATCTTCGTCGGCGTATGCCTTAGACCTGAGCGCATGGAGCACGGCGTACAGCCGTTCATAGTCGTCGCGGTCGAGCGGTCGCACGTCCGGTTCTTGCTGCGACTCAGGCATCCTTCACCCCGCCTTGGGCGCTGCGGTTGCGTCGCTGCAGCGCATCCATCGCAGGCTCGCGTTCGCCATCTGGAAGCGCCAGGACCCGCGACAGCTCGTCCACCGAACTCGCGACGATGCGACGGTGCCCGCCGGCAGTGCGCGTCGTGCGCAGCAGACCGTCGCGGCACCACTTGATGACGGTCGACGCGGACACGTTCAACGCTGTCGCAGCCTCACTCGTGCGCAGTTGCGTCCCGTCGCCGACCACTCGCCGCCCCCAGTCTCACACCCTGTTGATCCTGCAAATTCTGCACAGTGTCTCACCTGTCTCCGGCGTCGCGCGACATCGCCGCAGGTGAACTGCCGCTTCGGACGAGGGATCCTGTTGAAGCTGTGAAACCTGCTAAACCTGTGCGACACTCTGTCGCATGACCGCTGCGACGACTGCGACTGCGACCACCGACCGCGACCCCGGGCGACTGGCCTACACGGCGCTGCTCGCGTGCACCACCGCCGTGGGTGCCGTCACCTTCGTGCTGTCGTTCGTCGGCCTGCGCGACTACGCCGAACGGGTCGCCGGATTCGACGCGTCGCTGTCGTGGCTCGTGCCCGTCGGCGTCGACGGCCTCACCCTGTGCGCCGTCGCGGCGACGATGCTGCTGCGGCACGCGGCGTGGAAGGCCAGGGCGTACGCGTGGTGCGCGTTCGGCATCGCCGTCGCCGCGTCGGTCGCCGGGAACCTGTCGCACGCCGCCGCCCGCCAGCTGTCGTGGGAAGGGCACGTCGGTGCGGCCGCATGGCCGATCTTCCTGGCGCTCGCGTCGCACATGGTCATCGTCGTACGACGCAACATGGAGCGGTCGCGGTCGCGGTCGCGGGAGACGCCGGCCGCAACCGTGAAGCCGAACGACGCGAGCATCGCCCAGGCGACCCCGTCGCCCGCCGCCGCGACAACCCCCACCACGTCGCCGCAACCGACGCAGCGACCCGTGCGACCGAAGCAGGCCACGCGTCGCGCGACCCCGAAGGCGAAAAACGACGACGACATTCGCGCCGAGGCGCGGCGACGCGTCGCAGCGGGGGAGAAGGTGCCAGCCGTCGCGATCTCCCTCGGAGTGAACAAGGCGACGGTCTACCGGTGGCTCAGCGAGACGCCGCAGGCGCACGACACCAACCACGCCGCGTCGACCGACGACGCCAAGGAGGACGCCACAGATGCTCGACCTTTCGCGCACGCCCGCTGACGTCAAGCGCGACGCGGCCGCCGTTCTCCGGCAGCTGCTGCAACTACCGAAGCTCCCGCCGATCCTGACCGACCTCGAGGAGGAACCCGATGACCACTAGCAACCTGCCGGCCGTGCGAACCACCACGACGCTGGCCACCGCCGGGCAACAGCCCACGCCGCCGACCGCCGTGGAAGCGCCGGCGCCGCTGCGGCTGTCCACCGCCCTGCTGATCGTGTCCGCCATCGCCGCTTTCCTCACCGGCGTGTCCATGTACGCGGGCCGCAACGAGCAGGCCGCGCTGGTCGGCGGCGCCGCGCTGGTGCTGCTGTTCGCCGCCGCCGTCGAGCGCCACCGCGAACACCGAACGTGACCAACCTGGTTGTCGCCCCGATATCGCATGAAGCCGTCATCGCCTATATCGCCCCAGGTCACAGGGGGGAGTCCAAGCGGGAGAGACGGCAGAGGCGTGAGGGGTTGCAGCCGATGAAGCCGATAACGCCGACAGCCGACATCAACAGGAAGTAACCGAGAGGGGAGGCCGGGAATGACCGACACGACCACCACGAAGCCGCCCGCTACGGCGGCCACCAGCACACCACGGCGCGCCACGTCGCGTCCCACCGTGTCGGTGCGCCCGGCCGCCGTCGGCGCGCTGAACGTCGCCACCATCGCCGGGGCCACCGTGGTCACCGCCGGCGGTGGGGCTGTCCTCGCCGCCCTCGCGGGTGGAGGCGCACTGGCCGCGGCGGCCGCGGCGGCCCGCAAGGGCCGGCAGGCGAAGGCGCAGCGCACCGCCACCGTCAAGACGTCCCGATCGTCCACCGGGTCGGCCGGCCGTGCCGCCGGTGGCGGTCTGGGGCGGGTGGGCCGGTCCGCAGCGGGGTCGCCCGGTAGTCGGTCCGCCGGGTCCCGGTCCGGCGCCGGACGGGGGTCCGCAGCGCGAGGGGGCGGATCTGGCAGTAAGCCGTCCCGTGGTGGGCTGCTGCCGAAGCTCGGTCGCCCCGGCGGCGGCAGCACCGGTCGGTCGGCTGGCGCCGGCCGGTCGGGACGCACTGGCAGCACCTCCGGGTCGGGGCACCGCCGCTCCGGGTCCGCGCCCGGCTCGTCCAGTCGGTCCCCGCTCACCGCCGGGAAGGTCGCCGCCGCCCGCCGGAAGATCGCCGCCCGCCGGCAGCCCGGACCGCGGCTGTCCGACGCCATCCGCAACGCCACCCAGCCGAACCCGGCAGGCAAGAAGCCCACCGCCCGCGACGCGTTCCGCACCGCCCGCCGCGCCGTCACCGGCGACAACCCGAAGAACCGCGGGCCGCTGCGCCGCGCCACCGCCGGCCTCATCGCCGGGGGGATCGCCGCCGGGAAGGCCGCCTACGACTCCCGGCAGCGCCGCCGCAAGCGCGACGCCGCCCGCCGGGCCAAGCAGGACCGCATCACCGCCCGCCGGACCGGCCAGCCGCAGGTCGGCACGGCGGTGCGCCGCGCCGTCAACCCCACCGACCCGACCAGCAAGCAGCGCAAGCCGGCACCCGCCCCCGTGCGCCGTCGCACCCAGCCCGCCGGCACCCCGGCACCCGTCACCGAAGGACTGATCACCATGACCAACCCGCTGCTGGCCATCTCCGAGGACTTCCTGGCCGCCGCCGCCCGCAACCAGCCCGAAGGCATGCTCCAGGTCACCGCCGAAGCGCACCTGCTGCCCCAGGTCATGGAGAACTTCGTCAAGGCGATGAAGATCCGCTTCGACCGGGCGCAGGAGTACCCGCTGCACCCCAGCATCAAGGAGATGTACGGGCTGGTGCACCGGGCGCAGGTCGCGGTGCAGCAGGCCGCGGAGGAGATCGGCCCGGCCATCGAGAAGATCCACGAGGCGGAGCTGCACCGGCTGCGTAACCCGCGCGTCGGTGAGGACATGTTCGACATCTCGCGCAACCGGGGGGCGCTCTGATGGGCACCCGCCGGATCGACTGGAGTTTCGGGCCCGGCCACGGGCCTGTCTCTGGGGCCGTCAACGCCGCCGGGTCGGTGTGCGCCGCCACCATGGTCGCCGACCTGGCGCACCTCGACCCGCTGTGGGGGATGACCGCTGGCGCGTTCGCCGCCGCCGGGTCGGTGATCGCCTCCGCGAACGGGCCCGGCCGGGCGCTGGCCTACCGGGCGTTGTGCTGGCTCGGCGCCGGGTCGTGGTCGACGTGTGCGCTCGCCTCCGCCACCGCGGAGCCGTTCTCAGGCCCCTGGTCCACCAGCAACCTGGCCGCTCTGGCGGTCGGCACCCTCGGTGCGGCGTTCACCGGCCGCCGGTTCCAGATCGCCGAGCAGCGCGCTGAGGACGCCCGGCAGGCGCAGGTCGACGCAGAGCTGGCGCGGCTCGCCGCCGAGGAAGACGCCCGCGCGCTGGCCAGCGAACACGACCGGATCGCAGTGGCGTGGCAGCGGGAACTACGCAAGCAGACCCGCCGGGAGGTGGAGGTCGTCAACGTCGAGTTCTGGGACCCGAACACCGGGTTCACCCTCGATGTTCAGCTGCCCGCCGACGGCACGACCATCGAGGACATCAAGCCGTACGAGAAGACCCTCGCGCATGCGATGGACGTGCCGCTCGGCTGCGCCGTCGAGGTCATCGACCCCGGCGTCGGCCGGCGCGTCGTGCACATCCGGGTCGGCACTGTCGACGCGCTCGCCGAGGACCACCACCTGCCCGACGACTGCACGCCGGACAGCATCGAGAACGACCTGTCCATGGGCATCAAGTCCGACCGGGACGACGTCACGGTTAACATCCGGTACCGCAACATGGTCCTCATCGGCCAGAACGATTCCGGCAAGTCCAACCAGCTCAACGTGCTCACCCGTCAGGTGGCCCGCTGCACCGACGCGCTGCTGTGGGGGATCGACCTGACCGGCGACGCCCGCTACCCGCGGCCGTGGGTGCGTGCATGGCACGAGCGGCGCGCCGAGGCTCCCGCGATCGACTGGGTGGCGCCCACCGAGGACGAGGCGCGGCTGATGACCCTCGCCGCGCTGGCGATCATCAAGGGCCGCACCGCCGACTACGAGCAGCTGATGTTCGAGAACGGCTGGGACAAGATCATGGTGTCGCCGGAGATCCCGGAGATCGTGATCGTGACGGACGAGTTCGGCAGCCTGCCTGACGACGTGAAGGAGAACCTGCGGCAGATCTCCGACACCGGCCGCGGCGCCGGCGTGCGTGTGGTGTCCTGCGCGTTGGAGGCCACGGGCGCCTACATCCCCCGGGCGATGATCACGCAGGCGCGGGAGCGGGTCGGTATGCGCGTCCAGGACGAGGCGCAGCTGCAGTATCTCTTCGACACCACCTGGAAGTCGGGCCGGTTCGACACGTCCACCATGCGCGTCAAGGGATCCGGTCTCATCTCCAGCGATGCCGCTCCGCCGGAGAAGTTCAAGGGCTGGCGGATGGAGCCGGCGCGGATCGACTCAGACTCGATCGCGGTCGGCCCGTGGCGGCCGGAGCTCGACGAAGCGTCCGTGGCCCGCTGCGACGTGCTGTTCGCCGAGGCGCGGAACGCCAGCGGCTACAAGGAGAAGCGGGAGTTCACCGACGTGTACACCGGCCGGTGGGACCGCACCCTGCCGATCATCTTCCCCGCCAAGGCCGGCGTGACGGCGGGGCAGCGGAAGGAGACGCGCGTGGAGCGCAGTGAGCCGGCCCGACCCGCCCAGCAGGCCGGCAACCCGGTGTCGCTGGGGGAGGCCATGGCCGACCTCGCCAGCGGCCTCCAGCGGCTGCGGGACACCCAACCGGTCCCGGACCCCGGCCGACTGGATGCGGACCTGCCGCCGCTGCCGGAGGAACCCGACTTCTCGGTGGTCGAGGCGTGGCTGAACCCGGGCGCACCGTCAACGGACGCCGCCGGCAAGCCGAAGCCGCACCCCAAGCGCCGCATGCGGCAGATCGTGTGGGACGCCCGCGACGCCGGTATTGGGCCGACCGCCGTGCACAAGCAGCTCGAGGCGGAGGGCTACGCGACCACCTACCAGACGGTGAATGGGTGGATGAAGAAGGACGCCGCGAACGGCATCCTCGCCCAGGACGGCGACCGCGCCCCCTACACCCGCGGGCAGCAGATGCTCAACCCGCACGAGCAGGACCAGGACTGACGGTGGTCACCTCAACTGTCCGGCGACCGGGACGCCGGTACGTGTCCCGGCCGGCGTCATGGGCGCCGCTAGGGCAGTGGCGGCTGTACCGGGCGTGGGGTGACCTGCCCCGCGAATCGGGGCTGCGCCGCCGCCTCGCCAGTTGGCTGCTGGGTGGTTGGCAGCAGCTCCTCTACATCGGCATCACCGAACGCACGGCGGTCGCCCGCTGGGCAGAGCACTGCGGCGACAAGCGGTGGGCACCCGACGTCGCCTGCTGGGAACGGGACCCGCGGGTATGGGCGTCGGAGGCGGATGTGCTCGCCGCCGAGCGCGCCGCGATCATCGCCGAGCGGCCCGTCCACAACGTTGTCCACAACGGCAACAACCCGGGAGCGGTCAGGATCCGCCGGCACCTGCCCGCCCACGTGGTGCGGGCCCGGATCCGCTGGGCGGCGCGGCTGTGTGTGGGGCTGGCGCTGTTCGCCGGGTTCTGGCTCGCAGGCGCCGACGTGTGGCAGGGGTGGGACGGCCCCCGCAACGCGGTGATCGGCGCGTCGATCGTCATGGCGGCCGCAGCCGTCGCCCGTGATCGCCTGAGCCGGCCGAAGCGTCGACGTCGAGGGAGGCGCAGATGAGCGCCCAAGAGCAGGTGCCGGGTCGCGCTGGGGGCGACCCGGCACCCTGGCGGTGGGTCGTCTACGACCGTGACGACCTCGACGACCGGACGGCTGTGGTCGCGGCCGGCGTTCAGCACACTCGCCTGTACGCCTCCGCTGCCGAGGTGGCCGCGGAGCGGATCGCCGAGCTGGCGTACCGGGCGTGGCGCGCCGACCGCCTCGACACGGTGGGGTCACTAGTGTGCCGGGTGAAACGCGACGGCGCCGACCGGTGGGAAGGCCGAGCGGACGGGTCGGTGTGGGTGGGCCGGTCGGGAGCGGCCCACCGGTAGCCTGCCGGTGTGGGGGAGCAGCATCAGCTCACGGCCGGGGTGACCATCATCCACACCCGGCACCTCGGCCCGTACAAGCTGACGATCCGACCCCCGTTCTCCCTGCTCGGGGCGGACCGGCGGCTGACCGTGTGGGAGGCTGCCGAACGGTCAGCCGCCCTCGACCGGCGACGCCGGCAAGGCGAGGACGAGTAGATCCATCGGCGGCCCCCACGGCAGCGCCGACCGGCCCACCTGCTGCCACCCGGCCCGCGCGTACATCTGCCGGGCCGCCGACCGCGGGTCGGAGGCGAGCGTCGCCCACCACTCGGCCCGGGAGGCGAGCAGCCGGCGCATCAGCTCCGCGCCAACGCCCTCACTGCGGCGCTGCGGGTGCACCAACCACTCCATCACCGCCACCTTGTCCGCCCCGAGCACCTCGGCGGGCGGGTCCTGCTCGGCGCGGGACCACCACGTGCCGGCGGGCATCGTCCACCCGTACGCCGCCCCGATCAGGGTGTCGCCGTCCTGCGCGGACACGAGTGTGAACCCGGGCCGGGCCGCCTCGCCCGGCAGGCCTTCGGCGAACCGGGCCACCTGCTCCGGCCCTTCCTCGTACGGGGGCTCGGCGTACACCACGGCGTACAGGTCGACCAGGGCGGCGAACAGCGGGGCGGCACTATCGCCGTCGTGGAGGGTGTAGGTGGCGGCCACCTGTGGATCGTAGACACCGCCCCGGTCATCCCGACCCCACCTGCTGGTGCGGAACCCACACATACAGCCACGGCGGCCCGGTGCCGGCGACCGGTTCCAGCTCGTACACCCCGGCCACGTCCGCGTCGAGCAGCTCGCCGCCGTACTCCACCCACAGCCACGACTGGTCGAGTGTCTCCGGCGGCATGCGGTCGTCGTTGACGGGCACCCGCAGGGACCGGCCGTCGACGGGGCCCCCGACGGCCGGCACGTCGACGCGCGCCCACATGCCCCGATCATCAGCCGCCCACCCCACAGTCGGGCACGTTTCACCGAATCGACGACGTGCAGCAGGACGATGCTGGCGCGAGGGCCTCAGACGGTGACCCGCTCCACCAACTCCCCGTAGACCGGGCGGCGGCGCTCACCCACCGGCACCGCGTCGGCGACCTGCCGGGCGACCGACCGCACCAGCTCGTTGTGCGAGGCCGCCGGCAGCTCGTCGAGCAGGTCCGCCGCCAGCCGGAGTCCGTCCGGGATGTGGCCGCCCCGGATCAGGCACGCCGCCCGGTGCAACCCCACCTGCGCCCGCAACCTGGCCTGGGACGCCGGGTACAGCGCGAGGGCCCGGTCCTGCGCCGCGTCAGCGTCGGCGAGGCGGCCGGCGTGGGTGTACACCCACGACTCGGTGTGCCGCAGCCGGTGCTCCGGCCAACCCCACAGCGACTCCACATCCCCGATCACCGTGGCGGGTAGCTGGTCGGCCAGGTCGCCGAGTTGCCGCACGGTGGCGACCGCTTCGCTGTGCCGGCCAGCGAGAGACAGCGCCTGCGCCCGCCCCGCCAGAAGCCCGCACGCCGCCGCCGACGGCCGCCCATCCGCCAGGGGCAGCACCTCGGCGGACAGGTCGACCACCTGCGCGGGCGGGCGGCCGTCGTAGCAGCCGTTAACCACATCCCACGCCCGCGTGAGCAGGATCGTGTCCCTGTCACCAGACTCGTCCGCCACGCGCTGCGCCGTCGACCACCAGCGGCGGCCCAGCATCACCTGCCCCGACGCCACCAAACCGAGAGCGACGATCACCGACAGCTGGCCAGCGGCGCGCAGCAACCCCGGCCGGCGGGCACCCGTGTCGGCGGCGAGCTGATGCTGCAACACGGTCAGGTCGGCGCCCAGCTGCCGCATCAGCATGCCGTGGGCCTGGCGGTAGTAGCCGCGGCCGTAGCCGGCGACGATCTGCTCCCACTCGTCGTGGTCGACGTCCACCGCGGCGCCGAGCCCGTGACGTACGGCCTCCAACCCGACCAGCGGCCCCACCGCGGGGGCCGCGGCGAGAGCGCCCATGGCTCCGAGGATGGTGCGTCTGCGCATATCGGTGTCGCCTGCCTGCCGGTCGTATGCCTGAACGAGGGCACCGCCAGCCGCGAGCGTCCGGTCGCAGGTCTCGGCGAATCCCTTCGACGGCCGCCGCACGCCACGCTCCACCTGGGAGATGTAGCTGTGGTCCAGGTGGGCGCGCTGCGCTAGTTGCCGCAGCGACAGCCCCTGGGCGGTGCGGTGCCGTTTGAGTATGTCGCCGAAATCGTCCACGTTTGCCCCCCAGCGGTGTGGGCAGTGGCGTGGGCCCACAGCTCACACCTGCCGTACGCCGATCGTATCGGTAAAGCTCAACCTGTCGGTACAAGTTGTGCCGGCGCGAATGGCGCGGTGGCTTCTGGACGGATGTCGGGGGTTGCCGCAGCCGCAGCGGTTGTGGCGGCCGGCTGGATCCCCAGCCCGGTCGGCCGCCACAGCCCCACCCTTCGGAGGTGCCGGTGAGGACCGACCTGGAAGTGCCGGCCGGTACGCGGTTGCTTCTGCTGGCCGGCGAGTGGTTCCCGGCGCCCGGACAAGCCGCCACCGTGGATCAGCTCGTTACCACCGTCGCCGTGTATCGCGAGGTCATCGGCGGGCTGGTGTGGGTGCGCGGTCACGTCTGCTCCCACCCGAACCCTGACTGCGGCACGGCCGCCTGCTTCGAACACCAGGTCGCTGTGTCCGCTATCAGGGCGAACCTGGCGGGCGCGCGGTGAGCCGCATAGGTGAGCCCACCGACCCTGCCTTCATCGCCGATGTGGCGCGGATGGTCATCGACAGCCACGACCGTGGCCACCGCTGCCAGCGGTGCACCGACAGCGGCTGCGACCAGCTGCCGTGGGCGGCCGGGATGCTGCGCGACATGGAGCTGATTGTTGCGCGGCGCCGGGCAGCCGCGGGCATCGACGCGACACCCTCGACGTAACTCCCACCCGGCAGAACGCCCCCACCCTTGGCAGTGTGGGGCACACAGGGGGCACAAGACACGTCAAACGTCGTCAACCAGCCACCAACGATGGCACCCGAGACGCCGTGTGAGCAAGTGTTGCCAACCGTTCCACCCTGGTGGGACAGCGGCTCCATGTTCCGCTTCAACTCAACGCAAAGTCTTTGATGCCAGTTGCTATGGCGGACACGCTTCCGATCAAGCCCGACGCTGTGGCGAGCTTGGCGCTGGGTGTGGCCCATGTACCTCGGCTGAACGCCGCCCACCGGCTGAAGTAGAACAGCATCTTGAACTTCTGCCATCGATGCTCACGGAGGTGGCAACCGAGCAGCAGCCCTCGCGAGTTGTTCCGGCAGAAGCCGCCGCGGCTTCGGGTCGCGGCTCCACACCAGGCAGGCGCTTGGAAGAGCGACCAGAGCACGACCGCACCCGATAGCAGGTACAGCACTCCGGGACCCACCTGGGTCGTCCACCAGGCGGTGAGTAGCAAGGCCAACGCGACAAGGCCCCAATACCGGCGAAGGATCTTCATGTGCGATCAGTAACGTATGCGCTGCTGCTCGTAAACAGGACCGACAGAAGCCGACACCTCATCGGGCCGTCTCTGGGCCGTACGGGCCGTCGCGGGGCCGTGGAACGCCGACCAATGAGCGTTTTTCGTCGTGGGTTTCGGCTGGTCTGGACGTGATGTAGGGCGAGGATGGCTTGGACGATCGCGGTGGCACGTCGGGGGCAGCAGCGGAGCTTGGCCGGGATCTTCCAGCCCTTGAGGGTGGCGACGGCGCGTTCGCCGACGGCGCGGGTCTTGGCGTGGTGCCGGTTGATGGTCTTCTGCCGGCGGGACAGTCGCGGTCGGTGACGGCGGCGCTTGAAGGGCGTGCGGATGCTGCCGCCGGCGCCCTGGTACGCCTTGTCGGCGAAGGTCATCACGTTGACGCTGCTCAGCGCGTCGATCAGGCCGTGGGTGCGGGCGGCGGTCAGGTCGTGCACGGTGCCGGGCAGGGCGGGTGAGGCCCAGATGAGGCGTCCTTTGCAGTCCGCGATGACCTGCACGTTGACCCCGTGGCGCTTGTGCTTTCCGGAGTAGTACGGCCTCTGGTCCGCGACCCGGTCGATGGGGATCAGGGTGCCGTCGAGGATCGCGTAGGCGAGCCGGGCGATGCGCCGTATGGCCGCGTTCAGGTCCTCGGCGTGCGCGGCGAGTAGGTTGATGGCTTCTCGGACGTACCGCCAGGCCGTCGTGACGCTGACCGCGAAGCCGCAGGCCAGACGGGTGATGGTGTCCCCGTTACGCAGATGGGCCAATGCGAGCAGTGCCTGCTGGCCGGCATCGAGACGTCGCCACCGGCCGCGGCGGCGGGTGCGTTCGGCGCGGATGAAGGTCGGCCAGGTGGTTCAGGGTGCGGGTGGACAGCGCGACCGTTGACGGGTAAGACAGCACAGCGAGGCTCCCGGTTGGGGCATCGGATCTTGGTCGACTGCTGTCTTACCGGGAGCCTCGTCCTATGTCGACACATGCTCCGGCGCGCCCATCGCGAGCAGGCCCATCACGATGAAAAGCCCTCAATGATGACCGACGACGACCAGCAGCACCCAGAGAAGCGGCAGGTCAGCCACCACGTGAGGGCGGCTGGCCTGGTGGGCGACGGACGAGTCGACCTGTACGCCGGAATTCTGGGTCTTTGATCTCGGGCTTGGTACTGCAACGATGCCGGCCATCGGAGGCGGCCGTGTGGACGTCTCGTGCGCCACTGACCAAGGAAGCCGGAGTTGTGTCTGCCCCGTGAGCCTCACCCCGTCGACCGGCCGGGCCTTGTTCTCTTCATGATCATGTGTGCCGGTCTTGGAGTACTCGCGGCGAGCGGATGGAACGGCGATGGAGGGCGGTTCCAGCCGGTCGCGGCAGTGCTCGCAGAGGCGGACCTCCGGTTTGATACCGGTGCTACTGATCCCGAATTGGTCGCAAGTGCCATACTGGCATCGCTGAGAGCGTGAACTAGAGGATGGGTTAACGTTTTCCGATCATCGTTACGATAGGTGTTGTCTCCGAATCTCCGACCGCAGTGCCGCGTATGCGTCCTGCAATTCGTCCCGTCGATGATGTGCCTCGACAAGGCGGCGGTTGCTTATCTCCCGGCCGGCAATTAGCCTCCCTTCCTCGAAAAATAGTCTATCCCGTTCCGGTGGATCCACAGTCTGTTCAAGCTGCACCTCAAGGCGTTTATTGAGCTCCTCAAGCTTCGCCACTTCAGCATGAACCGTATGCAGGTGAACGGTCGCCTCGTCTATGTTTCGCCGAAGCTCATCCTGCTGAGCTAGCAGTCTAAAGTGCTCCTCTCTCCTAGACTCCATTGAAGGCAGCTCTCCCGCCTGGCGGATTGTCTCGCTACTCACGTTCGCATTAAGGTACTGCGTCGCGTGGAAAAGGAGTGTCTGAGTGCTCATAAGCACCAGCTGGACACCGCAGCATCGGTGCGCCTCCTCTGCTAAGGCAGGCTGGGCAGCGACGACCTTACCCTTGACCTTGAGGTACCAGTCTTCCTTCTGGTCCCCGGTAACGAATACCAGATAGGCGGCGGAGCGGCGTTTAGCTTCTTCCATTGTCTGTCGCCAAACAAAGTAATCGCCGTAACCTCCCCCCGGCTTCCCGGCATCCTTAAAGCCTGGCGGGATCTTCTCCTTTGCCCTGCGTTCGGCCTCAGTTAAAGCGTCCGCTCGTGCCGCCTCGCCCCACTCATCGCCGATACGGTCGCCGATAACTGTTTGTAGCCTCTCAAGGATAGGATCTTCGCTTTCAATATCGGCCGGAGCGTGGTCGTTGCTCAATCGCTTAACGGTCTTTTGTAGCGGTCCGAATACTTGTTCAAGCTGCATCAATAGCCTATCTCGCTCCTTATCCGTCAACGCCGCGCGATTGGAGAGGTTCCTAATCTTGCCCTCTAGGTCCGCCTGGATCGCTTCTTTATGCGAGTTGATGGAGTTAAGGACCGTGTCATAGGTTGTGCGGCGCTCGGCCATCACTTCGAGCCTATTTCTGTGAAACTCCAAGCCAACCTGATGTGGCACCCACACGCGATCAGTCATACGCTGTAGCGTTGATAACAACTCTTCGCGGGCTTTGGGGGCGAAACGGTAGGCAGAAAGCAAGACGTTAGTATCTAGGACTACAAGCCCGCTCGTTAATGCGACCCTGACCGTCTCCTCCGAAGGCGCAAGGAAGTGCATAAACGCCGCGCTGAAGCTTGTTGCCACCCCTGCTCCTTTGCCAGCTTCCACACGAAGGGCTTCTGCATGGGATCCGATCCCACAGGGCCTCAAGGGTAGATGTTGAACCGCACCGCCGTTGCCCCGGAACTTCCGGCGTGTTTGGTCTTGAAAGCCTGCAACCGGCCCGGTGTCATCGCGCCAGGTGTCACTGCTGTCACCCGTGTCACCCAACAGGCTCTGACCTGCTGAAACAGCGGCGGGAATCGGTGACACCTGGGCCGCGAAGCCAGGGTCCTGGTGGGTGGTTGTCGTGCCAGAACCGTGCCACTAAGGGATGTCTCGTAGCTCGGCGGCCGGTCCATGGTGGATCATGTCGGGGTGCAGGTGATCTCGGCAGCCCGCCCGGAGTGGATCTTCCCGTTCACCGGGCTGCAGCCCGCCCAGTTCCGCAGGCTGGTCAGGCTGGTCGCTGAGCGTGGTGGTGACGCGATCGCTGACTGGCGGCCGGGCAGGCAGTGGTCTCTCGACCTCGCCGATCGGGTGTTGCTGGTGGCCACGTACTGGCGAACGAACCTGACGATGCGGCAGATCGGACCGCTGTTCGGGGTGTCGCACTCCGCCGCCCACAGGGTCATGGTCACCCCCGCCCGCTACTCACCGCCTCGCGTCAGGCTGTTCGCCGTCGTTGGCCTGTTCCTCGCTCACCTGCGAGGTGGTCAGGAAGTCCGCCGCAACGATCGTGATCGCGAAGCAGCTCAGGAATAGCATCAGCTGCTCGAACGGCGCGAACTTCCCCATGTACGACCACACCCACCACGCCGACACCGGCCAGCCGACCAGCGACCCGACCAGCAGCACCCACGCGACGATGGTGCGGATACGGCGCACCCGAGGCGACATGGTCACCTCCGGTCCGGCTCAGCCGACCTCGGCCGGCGTCGCGGTCGGCTTGCGGTCCAGCGCCGCCCAGTCGCGCGGCTTCCGGTACGACTTCGGTGAGCGGCGGGTCGCCGCCTCCGCCTTCGCCCCGTCCAGGTAGCGGAACCGGCGATGCCCCCGCCAGTTCCGGTCCACCATCGGCAGAAACACCCGGTTCCCATCGCGGTCCAGGTAGCCGTCGGTGTGCCAGCGGTTCACCAGCTGCGGCGACACACCCAGCGCCGTGGCGAGCTCTGCCGCGGTCAGCTTCGCGTTCGGGTCCGCCGTCTGCCGCACACCCTCACCTCCGCGCCTGGGATGCGCCGAAGCCCCGCGCCGTGTGGGCTGCGGGGCTTCGTGACGTTCAGTGGGCAGACTCTGCCACGGCCCACCGTAAATGCTGATCAGCGATTCCGCCAGTGCAGACAGTCACACCGGCCGAAGATCAGCCGTTCGGGTGGGGCGCAGCCGCATCAGCTTCGCCACCTCGAGCGGATCCCGCCGGGCCCGCTCCTCCGCCGCCTCCTCTGCCACCAGGTCCCGGTACTGGGCGGCGGTGAACACCTTCAGGCAGTCCGGGTTCTGGCACTCCACGTCGCCGGTGCCGTCCTGCCGGCGGAACAGCATCCGCAGGTCGCAGCGGTTGCAGGGCACGCCTTCGCACGCTTCGGCTTCGGGGTCGAACTCGCCGAGGGCGCCCATCATCTGCCCTCTCACCTGCCCGATGGCGGCGGCGAACGCGTCGATGCCCTCGTAGTGGTCGCACGCCCAGTCGAGGCGCTTACCCAACCAGTCGACCAGGCTGGGGATGGTGGGGGTGGGCCTGTAGCGGGCACCGGGTGCGCCGGCATCAATCCACGCCCGCACCTCCTGGTCGAGGACCTGCGCGACGGGGATGACGCCGCAAGGTCGCCGGCGGGGATCATCACCGGGCGGCCGTTGGCGTCGCGGCGGGACTGCCGGTCCATGACGGTGAGGCGCTCCCGGACGTGGCGGAAGTCGCGGTGGAGGGTGACGGTGCCGTCGTCGTGTTCCTCGCGCCGTTCGGTGACCTTGAAGCGGGTGTGGTTGACGGCGACCGGGGTGAGGCTGCTGGCCGGGATCCAGTTGTCTCCGGTGATGTCGATGGGCCGGCCGCCGTCGCGGATGACGTCGCCGAGCAGGTCGTGGATGTGCACGTCGATGGGGACGGGCGCTTCGCCGTCGCCGCCGCTGATGATGATGTCGGGGGCGATGGACGGGGCGGGGCCGGCGGCGCGGCGGATGATGCGGCGGGGCGTCCAGCCGCCGTGCCACTTGCCGGTCGGTGAGTAGTCGTACTCGGGGCGACCGGGGTGGTGGGGCGTGGTGCCGGCCGGCGCGGTGAGGCCGCAGGTGAGGCAGACGAGCACGGGCGCCGCGTTGCTGTCGTCGTCGGGGATGAGCTGGTCGTGGAGCCGGTCGGCGAGGTCGGGGATGCTGGCGAGCGCGACGGGCAGCCAGCGGCGGCACGGCTCGCAGGTCTGCCCGGTGTCGCGCTCGCGCTTCTGGCAGACGACGCAGGTGTTGTCGGCGACGCGGCAGCCGAACGTGCCGCTGGGGCCGGAGGTGCGGCGGTTCAGCAAGGTGCAGTCGGTGGAGGACTTCATCGACGCGCGGGTGAGCTGGTACGAGGAAGATGAGCCACCCCAGCTGCGGTCGCACGTGGTCACCGCCAGCTTTCAGGGCACGGCCGTTGCCGGCCCCGTCCAGCCCGACGAGGTGCCGCCGGGGGGCGCGTATATCAACCCGCGAGCGCTGGAGCAGCTGCGCGAACCAGCCGGCACGGGCTGGGACACCACGAAGCTCGTGGCCCTGGCCGAAGAGCTGGACGCGTGTGTGCGGGCCGGCCACGTCTACGCCGCGCACGCAGTGCTGCGGGCGCTTCTGGACCATGTGCCGCCGTTGTTCGGCCAGAAGCGCTTCGCCGCCGTGGTGAGCAGTCACCCCTGGGGAAAGACGGACACGAACTACCTGCGTCGGCTGAGCACCTTCCGGGACCAGGCCGACGACGCTCTGCACCGTCAGATCTCCAAGAGGCCGGACCTGCTCATGCTGGACAACCTTCCGCCGGCCGCGGCGGTCAACGCTCTGCTGGGGGGCTGCGCGGTGCAGCTCCAGCAGCCCTGACCTGGCACGAGGCCGCAGCGCGGCGGCGAGCGCGGTCACGGTTTGGTCTGGCGAAACCACTGCCGGGGTCGCGCTCACGCGGATCGTCGGCACCGTCGGGTCGTCGCCCGGCCGGTAGCGGACGACGGCGAAGGACCACGAACCGATGCGGAGCAGGCGTCGGTAGGTAGCCGCGTGGCCGCCGCGAACGCTCGTCATGCGGAACAGCTCAGAGGCAGCGCGCGGCTTGCTCAGGCCCTTGACCCACCAGTGTGGGGGCAGCTTCATGGCTTTTCCTTGATCCATCTGTAGGGGCAGAACGCTGCTACTGCAGTCGGCTCGGTCCATCCCGATCACCGCCACCAACGGGTACGCACATACGTCCGCGTGAACCGGCGCCGCACCGCCCGCGGCACCATGTGCACAATCAACGCCCGCTTCACCTCGGGCGGCGAGCCGGCAAGCAGCCGCGAACGCACCCCGTTCGGCCGGCCCGTCACGACGCCCGCCCCTCAATCACCCGCGGCGACGCCCCACCGGCTACCAAGTCCATGTGCTGCGCCACCAAACCCATGACCCGCTCATCCGCCGGCACGCCCAGATCGCCGAGCACCCCGACGATCACCGTCGCGATCATCGCGCCGACCTGCTGCGCCAGCTCGATCCGCGCCTCGGCGACCTTCGCCTGAATCGCCAGGGCGCAGTACCGGGCCACCCGATCGCTGGCCTCGCCCTCCAACTTCACGAGCGCCCGGATGCCCTCATCGACGGCGTACACCCGGCCATCCCGGTCCGCGTCGTACCGGTTTCCGACCAGCGCGGCGACGCCACCGCTGGTGAACACGCGCTCGACGTCTGCCCGGGCGGCCTGCACGGCGGGGTGCTCGCTGCCGTCCCCGTCCATCGCGTCCGGAGCGACCAGCAGCCCACCCGCCGCGTGCGCCTCCCGCAGCCGCTCCGCCGCCTCATACGCCTCCCCGATCAGCCGGCCGTAGTGGTTCGTCTTCCACCGCCAGAACGCGATCAAATTCAGCAACATCGACCGCGGGTCCACGTTCGACCCGTCGTGACCGTCGAGCATCCACTGCCGCACCTCGAGGCGGATCGCACCCTCCGCCTTCGCCTGGTCGAGGGGCTTCCCGGCGTGGATGCGGCACGCGCTGGTGCCGGCGATCGGGTTGGCCCCGCACGGGTTCCCGGCCTTGTTGCGGTAGCCGGCGTCGCCGCACTTGCGGGCGCCGCCCATGAGGCGGTCGCCGTTCATGGGGTTGCTCATGCGCTCGCCCCCGTCCGGTCGTCGACCTTGTGGTTGGCGTGGGGTCGCCACATGCCGCAGCCGGTGTAGGTGCAGGTGAGTCCGCCGTCGTCGGGCTGGAAGTTGTGCACGGGGAGGCGGTGGCGGGGTCGGTCGTCGTCGGCGGCGGCGCGGGCTTTCGTGATCCAGCCGTCGATGGTGCCGTTGTTGACGAGGGTGCGGACGAAGGCGTCTTCGTTGCCGACGGTGCGGGAGGTGTGGATCAGCTCTAGGAGCTTCGTCGTCTCTCTCGGTCAGCCCGCACTGGTCGGTGAGCAACGTGCGCGCGGAGAGAGAGGAGTTATCGGGTCGGGACGGGTAGGGAGGACTCGGGTGCGATTCGGGTACCCCGATGACACCCCGATCGGGTACCCGATGGTTTCCCTGATCAGAGGCTTGATCGTTTCTATCGGGTCGGTTGGCGGAATTACGCGTATCGGGCATCGGGGTGCCCCTGACCCGATGCGGATCGCCCACCCGATCGGGGCCGATTTTTGATCTCCTGGCAGTAGCGGCACTGCGGGTCGAGCTTCCCCGCCTGGACGTGCCAGCGGCGGTGGTTGCCGATCGCCCCGCCGGCCGACATCTTCTGCTGGGCGACCAACGCCTCCTCGAGGGACGGGTTGTAGCCCTGCCAGTCGTGAAACTGGTAGCCGCCGTCGACCTGGTCCCACAGGCCGGCGGTGACCAGACGCTTGGCGAGCTGCTCACCGAACCCGGGCGCGAGGTACTCGACGACGTCGTCGGGTATGAACCCGCCGCTGGGTTCGTCGGACGACCATGAGCCGGCGACGGACCACAGGCCGATCGCGGCGAATCCCTCCATGGACACGCCGGCGCGGACCCGCTTGCGGTGCTTGTGGAATCCGTCGTCGACTCTGAACCAGGTCATCGGTGCTCCTCTATCGGGGTGGTGCGGTCAGTTCTCGAGGGCGAAGCTGGCGAACCGCATCTGGTTCAGCTGCGCCGCCACGGTCACGGTGTCGGTGGCGCCGCCGCGGTGCTTCGCGACGATCAGGTCGGCTTCGCCGGCCCGCTCGCATTCCTTGTCGTGGTAGTCGGGCCGGTGCAGCAGGATCACAATGTCGGCGTCCTGTTCCTGCGCGCCGGACTCGCGCAGGTCCGACAGTTGGGGGCGTTTGTCGGAGCGCTGCTCGTTGCCGCGGTTCAGCTGCGAGCAGGCGATGACGGGCACGTTCAGCTCCTTCGCCAGGAGCTTGAGGCCGCGGGAGATCTCGGCGACTTCCTGCTGCCGGGACTCGACGCGCCGGCCGGTGGTGAGCAGCTGCAGGTAGTCCACGACGATCAGGTCGAGGGTGCCCCGCTGTGCGCGTTTGCGGGCGCGGGCTCGGATGCTGGTGAGGGTCTGGTTGGCGAAGTCGTCGATGTGCAGCCCGGACTCGCTGATGTCGGAGCCCTTGCGGTTGATGGCCGTCCACCCGGCTTCGTCGACGTGCCCACGTCGGAGGTGGTTGAACGGCACCCCGGTTTCGGCGGCGAGGACCCGCATCAGCACTTCGGAGCGGCCCATTTCGAGGTTGAACACCTCGACGCCTTTGCCGTGACGTAGGGCGTTGTGGCGGGCGATGTCCATGGTGAGGACCGATTTGCCGCTGCCTGGCCGGCCGGCGATGAGGACGAGTTGCCCGCCGCGGAGGCCGCCGTTGAGGAGGTCGTCGAGGTCGTATAGGCCGGTGGTGAGGTCGGGGTCGGCGCCTTTGCCGGCGGCGTCGATTTCCTCGAGGGTTTCGCGGACGAGTTCGCCGATGGTGACGGTGCCGGTGTCGGTGTCGCCGATGGCGTCGAAGAACAGCTGCCCGGCCCGGTCGATGGGGTCGTCGTCGGGGTCGAGGCGGCCTTGGTAGCCGATCTGGGTGACCTTGGTGCCGATTTCGATGAGGCGTCGCTGCTCGGCGAAGTCTTTGACGTTGCGGGCGTGCCAGGGGGCGTTGGCGACGGTGGGTTCACCGCGGCCGTACAGGTCGAGGATGGCGTCGTAGATGGTGGCGTGGATGGGGCGGTAGAAGTCGCGGGCTGCGAGGATGTCGATGACTTCGCCGATGGTGTCCTTGGACAGGAGCATGCCGCCGAGGACGCACTGTTCGGCGGCCTGGTCGTGGGGCAGGGTCGGCGGTGTTGGTCCGCTGGTTGGCTGTTCGGGGTTGTGGGCACCGGGTGCCGGCCGCCGCGGGTTGACCTGGACGTCGTCGAGGTCGCGGCGTGGCCGGTGTTCGGTGTTGATCGTCACTCGGTGCTCCGGGGTTGTGGGTGGGCTAGAAGAGGGCTTGCTGCTGGGCGGCCGGTTCGGCTGGTGGGGTGCTGTCGGGCTGCTGGATGGGGTGGACTTGGGCGTTCCCGCCGGCCCACGTGGTGGAGGCCTCGAGGTGGTCGGCGCAGACGACTTCTTGCCGGCCGGGTGCGGTGACGAGCCAGGCGGCGAGCTTCGTCCAGTCGCGCTCGAAGGCCTCGAACATGCCGTCGTCGCCGCAGCACCCGCCCCAGTCCTCGCCGATGTAGATGACCCGCTGGCCGGCGTAGCGACCGAGCGTCTCCACGCCGATCGACTGCTCGTACGGCGGCCACGACAGCAGCAGCGCCCGGTCCGGGTGCAGGGCCGCTGAGTCCTTGGCGTCGGCCATGGACACCGGGAAGTGAGCGGCTGTGTCGCGGTGCCACGGGTTCGCGGAGCTGTGCAGCGCGGGCGGGTTGAGGTCGTATGCAGCGACGTCCACACCGGCCTGGGTGAGCTGCCACGCCCAGTAGCCGGTGCCTGCCATCGGGTCGACCAGCCGCCCGCCCGAGTGCTCGGCGACGAACGCGACCGTCTCCGGGTCGGTGATCGTCCACGAGTACCGCTTGACGTACTCGCTGCGGTGCGGCGACTCGCGTCCCCACCGCTCAACGTCCGAGGTTGCCGTCCGGAAGGCGGTAGCTGCCGAGCCCACCGACGGTCGGTGTCCCCCAGAGGGAGCTCGACTGGTCGACGTGGTCGCGGACGGCGCCCCAGTAGGGATTGGTCAGGTCCACGGGCCTGGTCGCCGTGGTTGGCGCGGTCACGCCGCGGTCCCGCAGAGGACCTGGGCGGCGCCGGCGGCCCGGCGGGCGGCTGCCGTCGGAACGATCTCGGCCGGGACAACACCGAAGGCGCGAAGCAGGTCAACGCACGCCTGCTGCGCGGCTTCCGGGTCGCGCATCGGGCCGGGCGGGATCTTCCCGGCCGCCCACAGTTGGAGGTACGTCTCGCCGATGAGGTCGACGGCGGAGTAGGTGGGGGCGTCGGGCCAAGGGGTGGGGAACGGGTTCTCCGGTGTCGGCCGCGGCCTGGGCCCGGCTGCCGGGATAGGATTGGTGTCGGTCATCGGCCGACCTCTCTCGCTCGTTGGTTCGGTGGACTGCTTTGGAGGCGCTCGACCGGTCGCGACGGTCGGGCGCTTTCGCTTTCGGTGTCAGCCGCCGCGGCTCATGCCGCCCGCCGCGTTGCCTGGTCGCCAGACCGCCGGCCTGTACGGGGGGCGGTCGGGACAGGAAGGATTCGGGCGAGCTGCGCCAGCTGCGCGTCGTCCGCCGGTGGCCAGTTCGCAGCCACCTCGGCGGCGAGCCGGTCCAGCTCGTCCTGCAGGCGGGGGTCGTCCAGCTGGTAGCGGGCCATGTCAGGCCGCCTGGCTGAGCGTGTCGGCGTCCGGGAACAGCTCGTCCAAGCCGATGCCGCTCACGGCGCGCAGCCGAAGGGCGTTGCCCATCCGGGAGGCTTCGGGCCGCTCGAACATTCGCTGGACGGTGCGCAGGTCGACGCCGGCGATGTCGGCGACCTCCTGCTGGGTGGCGACGCCGAGGGCTTCCTTGAGTCGTGTCCAGGGGTCGACGGGCGACACGGCGGGTGTGGCGTGTCCCGTCGCAGTTGATACGTCATGCATGGCGTTCACGATGCCATGCGTCATGTATGACGTGCAAGGGATTCGGCGAGTGTCGCCTAGTTGTCTTTATCGATGAATGACGGCAGGATTGCCGACGGGATCCGCAGGCTGGGGAGCGAAAGCGGGGCAACACGTCATGAGTGACGTATGGCAGATGCCGTTCATGCTGGGCGGAAGCCGCCTGAGCAGCATTTATGGTGATCCAGTGGCGGCGGAGGAAGAGGGTGGGAGGCGGTTCGCGGCGCTCCTGCGCGAGTACCGTGCGGCAGCGAAACTGCGACAAGAAGACGTAGCCGAGCGATCAGGCGTCTCCCTGTCCACCATCAATCGCTGGGAACGCGGCCAGGTCCGCAACCCCAAGCCGGAAGAGGTTCAGGCGGTCTGCCGCGTCCTCGGCCTGTCCACCGTCGCCGCCGGCATCGCCCTCGGCTACCTCGCACCCGAAGACACCGAGCATCTCCCGGAGCCGCCCCGCCGGTACGACGCCACCGTCGAGGAAGCCATCGCCATCCTCCAAGACCCGGGCATGGACGAACAGACCCAGTACGCCGCGATGCAGTACCTGCGGTACCTGCACAGCAGGGCGGGAGCAGAGCGGCCCGGAACTGGCGAAGACCAGTCCCGAACCGCGTCATGACCGTCGGTGGGCTACCAGCCGCGCGCCCTCCACTGACCCAGGGCCGGCCGTTCCACGCCGAGGGTGGAGTCCTTCCCGTGGCCCGGGTAGAACCACGTTTCGTCCGGTAGGCGGTCGAACACCTTCGCCTCCAGATCGCCCATGATCTGGGCGAACTCCTCCGGAGTTGTTGTCCGGCCAGGACCCCCAGGGAAGAGGCTGTCACCCGTCCAGAGGTGCGGCGTGCCGGCCGGGTCGCGGTAGAGCAGGGCGATCGAGCCGGGGGTATGCCCCCGCAGGTGGATGACCTCCAGCGGGCAGTCGCCGACCCGCACCTGGTCGCCCTCGACGAGCGGCTCCGTCTCGATCGGCAGCCCGGCGGCGTCGTCCGGGTGCGCCAAGGCGCGGGCGCCGGTCTTGGCGACCACCTCTTCCAGCGCCACCCAGTGGTCCATGTGCTGGTGGGTGGTGACCACGGTGGCCAGGCCGGCGTCGCCGACCAGCTCCAGCAGGCGCGGTGCCTCGTTCGCGGCGTCGATCAGCAGCTGCTCGCCGGTCGCCCGGCAGCGCAGCAGGTAGGCGTTGTTGTCCATCGGGCCCACCGACACCTTGGTGATGGTGAGCCGGTCGAGCTCGCGTACGGCCGGCGTGCCGCCGGGCGAGACGTCTCCGCTGTAGGTCATGACGGGGTCTATATCCATTCCGGTGGTTCGGGGAGCGGACCGTCCGGGGTGACGGTCAGCACGGCGCCGCGGCTGCGTCCGATCAGCCAGGCGGCGAGTTCGGGGGCGGCGCCGGTGACCACGGGCGCGTGCGCCCGGTCGCCGATCACCAGTTCGTGCCGGCTGCCGTCGAACCGCAGCACCATCGGCGGTGCGTTGTCGCGCTCGGCCAGGTCGGTCGCCACCTCGTGCAGCAGCCGGTGGCCGAACGCCTCAGGCCAGTCGGCCGGCCGGTGCCCGGCGTCCAGGTCGACGTGGTGCACCTCCAGCTCCCGCAGCCGGCCCCAGACCAGCAGAGCGGCGACCTTGGGGCCGCGTGGCGTGTCGACGGTCGCCGCCCACGCCTCGGCGGGCATCGCGGCCACCGCCTCGGCGAACCGGTCCGCCGAGCGGCGCAGGTCGTCCAGGTGCGCCTCGGGTGGGCGGGCGGCGCCGGCCTCGATGTCCGCGGCGCGTGCCGCCGCGGACGCGTACATCGACACCGGCTCGCCGGTGCGGGCCGCGGTGAGCAGGTTGACGAAGCCGTCGGCGTTGCGGGCCAGGTGCGTCAGCACGTGCCCGCGGGTCCAGCCCGGCAGCAGCGACGCGGCGGCGACGTCCGGGCTGTCGAAGGTGGCCGCCGTGCGCAGCAGGCGCGCCGTGGCGTCGTCCACCTCACCGGTCAGCAGGAGCGGATCCGTGGTCACGTTCCGACCCTAACGGTCGGCCGCCCGAACGTCGCCGGGGAAATCGCTTTCGGCGCGCCGCCGGGCACCCTACCGTCGGCTCGAACGCGGCACCGGAACTCGGAGGAGGTGGTGATCATGCCGGTCTCAGCACGCGTGCGTCACCCGCTCCGACACCGATGAGGATGCCATGACCATCGATCTGACCGCCCTCGGCTGGGACGCCGACCGGGCGGCACAGCTGCACCGCCGTACCGACCACCGCCCGGGCCGGGTGGCCCGGGTCGACCGGGGCGTCTGCACCGTGCTCTGCGCGGACGGCCCGGTGCGCGCCACCCTGGGCGGGGCGGTGCTGGCCGCCGCCGCCACCGACCTGACCCAGCTGCCCTGCGCCGGGGACTGGGTGCTGCTCGGCACCTGGCCGGACCGGCGGGTGACCGTCGAGACGGTGCTGCCCCGGCGCACCGCGCTGATCCGGCGGACCGCCGGCAAGGACGCCAGCGGCCAGGTGCTGGCCGCGAACCTGGACGCCGCCGCCGTGGTGGAGCCCGTGCACCCCGAGCCGGACGTCGGCCGGATCGAGCGGCTGCTCTCCCTCGCCCACGAGTCGGGGGCCCGGCCGCTGGTGGTGCTCACCAAGGCCGACCTGGCGGCCGACCCGGCGGCGATCGCTCGGCAACTCGCCGCCGTCGCGCCCGGGGTGCCCGTGCTGCCGGTCAGCGCCGAGGGCGGCACCGGGCTGGAGCCGCTGCGCGCCGAGGTCGCGCCCGGCCGCACGCTGGCCCTGCTCGGCCCGTCCGGGGCCGGCAAGTCCAGCCTGGTCAACGCCCTGGCCGGGGCGGTGGTGATGCCCACCCAGGCGATCCGCCGGGTGGACGGCAAGGGCCGGCACACCACCACCTGGCGGGCGCTGGTTTCGGTGCCCGGCGGCGGGGCCGTGCTGGACACCCCCGGCGTGCGCGCGGTCGGCCTGCTCGACGGCGTGGCCGGGCTTGACCGGGCCTTCGCCGACATCGCCGAGCTCGCCACCGGCTGCCGGTACGGCGACTGCGGGCACGACGGGGAGCCCAGCTGCGCGGTGCGCGAGGCGCTGGAGAGCGGCGAGCTGCCGGCGCGGCGCTGGGAGAGCTGGCGGCGGCTGCAGCGCGAGGTGGCGTTCGAGACGCGGCGCCGGGAGACCCGGCTGGCGGCCGAGCGGCGCGGCGGCTGGCGCGGTGCGCGCCGCCGGGCGAACCGGCCGGCCCGGCCGCCCTCGCCCGGCGGGTTGTGAGGCGCAGGGGGCGCGGCCGACCGGGCTGAGCTGGGGGAATGTGCCGGCGGCGAAAAGTGTCGTACCTCGGGGCTAGAGTTGCCGAGGCGCTTTTCTGCGCCCGCACAACCGCTCAGAATCACCACGGAGCGGACAGATTCTCCTCATCTTCTTCACCCGGGAGTACACGGCAGTGGCCGACCGACTGATCATCCGTGGCGCGCGCGAGCACAATCTGCGTGACGTCAGTCTCGACCTGCCCCGGGATGCCCTGATCGTCTTCACCGGGCTCTCCGGGTCGGGCAAGTCGAGCCTGGCCTTCGACACGATCTTCGCCGAGGGGCAGCGCCGCTACGTGGAGTCGCTCTCTTCGTACGCCCGGCAGTTCCTCGGCCAGATGGACAAGCCGGACGTCGACTTCATCGAGGGTCTCAGCCCGGCCGTCTCGATCGACCAGAAGTCCACCTCGCGCAACCCGCGGTCCACCGTCGGCACGATCACCGAGGTCTACGACTACCTCCGCCTGCTCTTCGCCCGCATCGGCGAGCCGCACTGCCCGGTCTGCGGCGAGCGGATCTCCCGGCAGAGCCCGCAGCAGATCGTCGACCGGGTGCTCGCCATGGCCGAGGGCACCCGGTTCATGGTGCTCGCCCCGGTGGTCCGCGGCCGCAAGGGCGAGTACGTCGACCTCTTCGCCGAACTCCAGGCCAAGGGCTACGCCCGGGCCCGGGTCGACGGCGTGGTGCACCCGCTGACCGAGCCGCCCAAGCTCAAGAAGCAGGAGAAGCACACCATCGAGGTGGTGATCGACCGGCTCAGCGTCAAGTCGAGCGCCAAGCAGCGGCTCACCGACTCGGTCGAGGCCGCGCTCGGGCTCTCCGGCGGGCTGGTGCTGCTCGACTTCGTCGACCTGCCCGAGGGCGACCCGGAGCGGGAGCGCCGTTTCTCGGAGAACCTGGCCTGCCCGAACGACCATCCGCTGGCCATCGAGGACCTCGAACCCCGGGTCTTCTCCTTCAACGCCCCGTACGGCGCCTGCCCGGAGTGCACCGGCCTGGGCACCAAGAAGGAGGTCGACCCCGAGCTGGTCGTGCCCGACCCGGAGCGCACGCTGCGCGAGGGCGCCATCCAGCCCTGGGCCACCGGGCACAACCTCGAATACTTCCTGCGGCTGCTGGAGGCGCTCGGCGAGGCCGAGCACTTCGACGTCGACACGCCCTGGCGGGCGCTGCCCTCGCGGGCACAGAAGACCATCCTGCACGGCTCCGACGACCAGGTGCACGTGCGCTACCGCAACAAGTACGGCCGCGAGCGCTCCTACTACACCGGCTTCGAGGGCGTGGTGCAGTGGATCGAGCGCCGGCACTCGGACACCGAGTCGGAGTGGTCGCGGGACAAGTACGAGGGCTATATGCGGGACGTACCCTGCGCGGCCTGCGGCGGCGCCCGGCTCAAGCCCGAGGTGCTCGCGGTCACCATCGCCGGCAAGAGCATCGCCGAGGTCTGCAACCTGTCGGTGGGCGAGTGCGCCGAGCTGCTGGCCGGCATCGAGCTGACCGACCGGCAGAAGATGATCGCCGAGCGGGTGCTCAAGGAGATCAACGCCCGGCTGCGGTTCCTGCTCGACGTCGGCCTGGACTACCTCTCCCTGGACCGGCCGGCCGGCACCCTCTCCGGCGGCGAGGCGCAGCGCATCCGGCTGGCCACCCAGATCGGCTCGGGCCTGGTCGGCGTGCTCTACGTGCTGGACGAGCCGTCCATCGGGCTGCACCAGCGCGACAACCACCGGCTGATCGAGACCCTGGTCCGGCTGCGTGGCCTGGGCAACACGCTGATCGTGGTCGAGCACGACGAGGACACCATCCGCACCGCCGACTGGATCGTCGACATCGGCCCGGGCGCCGGCGAGCACGGCGGCAAGATCGTGCACAGCGGCTCGGTGCCGGCGCTGCTGGAGAACCAGGAGTCGGTGACCGGGGCGTACCTCTCCGGCCGCAGGTCGATCCCGACGCCGAAGCGGCGCCGCCCGCAGACCCCCGACCGCGAGCTGGTGGTGCACGGCGCGCGGGAGCACAACCTGCGCAACCTGACCGTGTCGTTCCCGCTCGGCCAGCTCATCGCGGTCACCGGGGTCAGCGGCTCCGGTAAGTCGACCCTGGTCAACGACATCCTCTACGCCGTGCTGGCCAACCAGATCAACGGCGCCCGGCTGGTGCCCGGCCGGCACACCCGGGTCTCCGGGCTGGAGCACGTCGACAAGGTCGTCGGCGTCGACCAGTCGCCGATCGGGCGGACGCCGCGGTCCAACCCGGCCACCTACACCGGGGTCTGGGACCACGTCCGCAAGCTCTTCGCCGAGACCACCGAGGCCAAGGTCCGGGGGTACGGCCCCGGCCGGTTCTCGTTCAACGTCAAGGGTGGCCGCTGCGAGGCGTGCTCCGGCGACGGCACCATCAAGATCGAGATGAACTTCCTGCCCGACGTGTACGTCCCGTGCGAGGTCTGCAAGGGTGCCCGCTACAACCGGGAGACCCTGGAGGTGCACTACAAGGGCAAGACCGTCTCCGACGTGCTGGAGATGCCGATCGAGGAGGCGGCCGAGTTCTTCTCCGCCATCCCGGCGATCCACCGGCACCTCAAGACGCTGGTCGACGTGGGCCTGGGCTACGTCCGCCTCGGCCAGCCGGCGCCCACCCTCTCCGGCGGCGAGGCGCAGCGGGTGAAGCTCGCCTCCGAACTGCAGAAGCGCTCCACCGGGCGGACGGTCTACGTGCTCGACGAGCCGACCACCGGCCTGCACTTCGAGGACATCCGCAAGCTGCTGATGGTGCTCGAGGGCCTGGTCGACAAGGGCAACACGGTGGTCACCATCGAGCACAACCTCGACGTGATCAAGTCGGCGGACTGGTTGATCGACATGGGCCCCGAGGGCGGGCACCGGGGCGGCACGGTGCTGGCCACCGGCACCCCCGAGGAGGTCGCCGAGGTGGCCGAGAGCCACACCGGCCAGTTCCTGCGCCAGGTGCTCAGGCTCGACGGCGAGGCGAAGGGCGCGACCGCGGCGACCTCCCGGGCGGCCAAGGCGAACGGCACGAAGGCCCGCGCCGCCCGTAAGGTGCCCGCCGGCACGCGCTGACCCGGCGCCGCATCCCCGAACCACTTGTTGATCATGAGGTTGGCGGCGAAGGTGATCGCCATGACCGCCGCCAACCGCATGATCAAGCAGAGCGGCCCGGTCAGGGGTGGCGGCGTCCGGTCGCCGATCGGGTGAACCGGCGGGGACCGGGCTGCGTGTCCCAAGGTGTGGCCGCGAGATCATGAGGGGCGGCGGCAGCCGAGAGGAAGGCGAGGCATGAGTGACGATCAGGTGCTGACCGGGCCGGCTACCCAGACCCGGCGGGCCCTGCTCACCGGAGCGGGTGCGGTCGGGGCGGCGGTGGTCCTGGCGGCCTGCGGCGGCGAGGATTCCGGCGACGGCTCCGCGCAGAGCAGCGGCGGGCCGGCCGTACCGAGCAGCGGCGACGCCGGCGGGGGTGACCGCCAGGGGGCGCAGTCGCTGGCCCGGACCTCGGACATCCCGGTCGGTGGCGGCATGGTCCTCCCCGCGCAGGGCGTCGTGATCACCCAGCCGACGCCGGGCGAGTTCAAGGGCTTCGACCCGATCTGCACCCACCAGGGCTGCCCGGTGACGAACGTCGACGGCGGCACCATCAACTGCACCTGCCACGGCAGCAAGTTCTCCATCGCCGACGGTTCGGTCAAGGCCGGGCCGGCCACCAAGCCGCTGGCGCCGAAGGACGTCAAGGTCACCGGCGACCAGATCTCCCTGGCCTGACCGGCCGCGCGGCCCGTGTCGCCGGCCGGGCTCGGCGGCCGGGTGGTGATCGACCCTGGCGGCGGCGGGCGGGGTGTCCGGGGGTACGGGACGCCGCGCGCCGCCGCAGCGCGGGTCGATCGACGCCGGCGCGGTCGGCTGGCGGGCGCACCCGGCCCGGCGTGCCCGCCGCGGCGACCGGGAAGCGTGTCGGGGGCGCGGACTAGGCTTGCTGCCGTGGCTGACCCCTCGACCTATCGTCCCGCACCGGGCACCATTCCGGAGTCGCCCGGGGTCTACCGCTTCCGCGACGGCACCGGCCGGGTGATCTACGTCGGCAAGGCGAAGAACCTGCGCAGCCGGCTCAACTCCTACTTCGCCGACCTGTGGGGCCTGCACCAGCGCACCCAGCAGATGGTCACCACGGCCGAGTCGGTGGACTGGGTCACCGTCGGCACCGAGGTCGAGGCGCTCCAGCTCGAATACACCTGGATCAAGCAGTACGACCCGCGGTTCAACGTTCGCTACCGCGACGACAAGTCCTACCCCTACCTCGCGGTCACCCTCGACGAGGAGTTTCCGCGCCTGCAGGTGATGCGGGGCGCCAAGCGCAAGGGGGTGCGCTACTTCGGGCCCTACTCGCACGCCTGGGCCATCCGCGAGACGCTCGACCTGCTGCTGCGCGTCTTCCCGGCGCGTACCTGCTCGGCCGGGGTGTTCAAGCGGGCCGGCCAGGTCGGCCGGCCCTGCCTGCTCGGCTACATCGGCAAGTGCTCGGCGCCCTGCGTGGGCAGCGTCTCCGCCGAACAGCACCGCGAGATCGTCGACGGCTTCTGCGACTTCATGGCCGGCCGCACCGACACCATGGTGCGCAGGCTCGAACGGGAGATGACCGAGGCCAGCGAGCAGTTGGAGTTCGAGCGGGCGGCCCGGCTGCGCGACGACGTCGCCGCGCTGCGCCGGGCGATGGAGAAGCAGACCGTGGTGCTCGGCGACGGCACCGACGCCGACGTGGTGGCGTTCGCCGACGACCCGCTCGAGGCATCCGTCCAGGTCTTCCACGTCCGTGACGGCCGGGTCCGTGGCCAGCGCGGCTGGGTGGTGGAGAAGACCGAGGACCTGACCACCGGTGACCTGGTGCACCACTTCTGCACCCAGGTCTACGGCGGCGAGCAGGGCGAGGCCGACGTGCCGCGCGAGCTGCTGGTGCCCGAGCTGCCCGCCGACGCCGACGCGCTGGCCGACTGGCTCTCCAGCCACCGGGGCAGCCGGGTATCCCTGCGGGTGCCGCAGCGCGGCGACAAGCGGTCGCTGCTGGAGACGGTGGCACGCAACGCCAAGGACGCGCTGGCCCGGCACAAGCTGCGCCGCGCCGGCGACCTGACCACCCGCGGCAAGGCGCTCGACGAGATCAGCGAGGCGCTCGACATGCGTACCTCCCCGCTGCGGATCGAGTGCTTCGACGTCTCGCAGATCCAGGGCACCGACGTGGTGGCCAGCATGGTCGTCTTCGAGGACGGCCTGCCGCGCAAGAGCGAATACCGCCGGTTCATCATCCGGGGCGCAACCGACGACCTCTCCGCGATGTCCGAGGTGCTGCGCCGCCGGTTCGCCCGCTACCTCGACGCCCGGGCCGAGACTGGCGAGGTGGGTGTGGAGTCCGCCGACGACCCGGACGCCCCCGCCGGGCAGGCCGGCCCCGACGAGCCCCGGGTGGGCGCGCTGGTGGATCCGACCACCGGCCGGCCCCGCAAGTTCGCGTACCCGCCGCAGCTGGTGGTGGTCGACGGCGGCGCACCCCAGGTCGCCGCGGCCGCGCAGGCGCTCGCGGAACTCGGCATCGACGACGTCGCGCTCTGCGGGCTGGCCAAGCGGCTGGAGGAGGTCTGGCTGCCCGACGACGAGTTCCCGGTCATCCTGCCCCGCACCTCCGAGGGGCTCTACCTGCTGCAACGGGTCCGCGACGAGGCGCACCGGTTCGCCATCACCTTCCACCGGCAGCGGCGCTCCAAGCGGATGACGGAGTCAGCGCTGGACAGGGTCCCCGGGCTGGGGGAGGTGCGGCGCAAGGCCCTGCTGCGGCACTTCGGGTCGCTCAAGCGGCTCTCCGCCGCCACCGTCGAGGAGATCACCGAGGTGCCGGGCGTGGGCCGCCGGACGGCCGAGGCCGTCCTGGCCGCGCTCAACGGCGACGACACCGCGAAGGCGCCGTCGACCGACTGACCGCGCCGCCGCCCGGGTGGCCGGTCCCGGGGGAGAAACCACACCAGGTCGGCGAGGCGGCGGTATCAGCGTGCGGTCGGATACCGCCGTATCGCCGAGACGGAGTCGATCACGGCGCCGGACGCGGTCAGGCTGAGGTGTCGGCGAGCACGGCGAGGATCTGCTCGCCGTACTTCGCCAGCTTGTTCTCCCCGACACCGCTGACCCGGGACAGCTCGGCCAGCGACCCGGGCGCGTCGGTGGCGATCTGCCGCAGGGTGGCGTCGTGGAAGATCACGTACGCCGGCACGCCCTGCTCCTTCGCGGTGGCGGCCCGCCAGGCGCGCAACCGCTCGAACACCCCGGCGGCGGCCGGGGTGAGCTCGGCGACGACGGTTGCCGCCCCGCGTGGCTTGGCTGACCGCGGCGCGGCGACCCGCTCCGGCTCGCGTCGCATCATCACCGTACGGCGGCGGCCCAGCACCTCGGCGCTGGCGTCGGTGAGCACGAGCGTGCCGTAGTCGCCCTCGACCGCCAGCAGGCCCTCGGCCAGCAGTTGCCGGACCACGCCCCGCCACTCGGCCTCGCGCAGTTCGCCGCCGATGCCGAACACGGTCAGCGAGTCGTGGCCGTACTGGGTGACCTTGTCGGTGGCCCGGCCGAGCAGGATGTCGATGCAGTGCCCGGCGCCGAAGCGCTGGTTGCGCTCCCGGTCGAGCCGGAACACCGTGGAGAGCAGCTTCTGCGCCGCCACCGTGCCGTCCCACGACTCGGGCGGGCTCAGGCAGGTGTCGCAGTTGCCGCACCCGGTCGTCATCGGTTCGCCGAAGTAGTCCAGCAGTTGCGCACGGCGGCAGCGGACCGTCTCGCAGAGCGCCAGCATCGCGTCGAGGTGGGCGGCCAGGTTGCGACGGTGGGCCAGGTCGCCGTCGGAGGTCTCGATCATCTTGCGCTGCTGCACGACGTCCTGGAGGCCGTACGCGAGCCAGGCGGTCGACGGCAGGCCGTCCCGGCCGGCCCGGCCGGTCTCCTGGTAGTAGCCCTCGACCGACTTGGGCAGGTCCAGGTGGGCGACGAACCGGACGTCCGGCTTGTCGATGCCCATCCCGAAGGCGATCGTCGCCACCATCACCAGGCCGTCCTCGCGCAGGAACCGCTGCTGGTTGGTGGCGCGGGTGGCCGCGTCCAGACCGGCGTGGTAGGGCAGCGCCGGGATGCCGTTGGCGGTGAGGAACTCGGCCGTCTTGTCGACCGAGGCCCGGGAGAGGCAGTAGACGATGCCGGCGTCGCCGGGGTGCTCGTCGCGCAGCAGGCTCAACAGCTGCTTGCGCGGCTCCCGCTTGGGCACGATGCGGTACTGGATGTTGGGCCGGTCGAAGCTGGCCACGAAGTGCCGGGCGTCGGCGAGCTGCAACCGGGTGGCGATCTCGGTGCGGGTGGCGCTGGTGGCGGTGGCGGTCAGCGCGATCCGCGGCACCCGGGGCCAGCGCTCGTGCAGCATCGACAGGGCCAGGTAGTCCGGCCGGAAGTCGTGCCCCCACTGCGCCACGCAGTGCGCCTCGTCGATGGCGAACAGGGCGATCTCGCCCCGGTCGAGCAGCTGCTGCACCCCACGGGTGCCGAGCGCCTCGGGGGCGAGGTAGAGCAGGTCCAGCTCGCCAGCGAGGAACGCCGCCTCGACCCGGCGGCGGGCGTCGAGATCCTGGGTCGAGTTGAGGAACCCGGCCCGCACGCCGACCGCGGTCAGCGCGTCGACCTGGTCCTGCATCAGCGCGATCAGCGGCGAGACCACCACCGCCACACCCGGGCGGACCAGCGCCGGGATCTGGTAGCACAGCGACTTGCCGCCCCCGGTGGGCATCAGCACCAGCGCGTCGCCGCCGGCCACCACGTGCTCGATCACCTCCTGCTGGAAGCCGCGGAAGGCGTCGTAGCCGAACACCCGGCGCAGCACCCCGAGCGGGTCGGCGGTGCGCAGGTCGGTGGGGGAAGCCATCCGCGGATTCTACGAGCGGCCGCCGACACCCGGCCGGCCCGCGCCGCCCGGGCGCGCCGGGCGGAGCCGGACACCGGGGACACCCCGGGACGGGCGTACGCCGGGCCCGTCGGCCGGGCGGGATAGAGTCGCTGATTGACCAGTGCGCGACCGGGGACGCCCGGCCGCGGCACCACGGCTTGGGGGTAGGGGTGAGCGAGGCGGGTACGGCCGAGGAGCGGGGCGGCGTCCCGGCGGGGATCGCCGGGCAGCCCGCGCCGGCGGAGTCGGACACCACCCTGGTGGTGGTCACCGGCCTCTCCGGGGGCGGCCGCAGCACGGTGGCCCGGGCGCTGGAGAACGTCGGCTACTACGTGGTGGACAACCTGCCGCAGGCGCTGATGCTCGACATGGCCGAGCTCGCGTTCAAGGCGGGCGGCGCGGCCCGGCGTACGGCGATGGTGCTGGACGTCCGGTCGCGGGCGTTCTCCACCGACCTGGCCGGGGCGATCCGGGAGCTGAAGGAGCGCGGCTTCTCGCCCCGGGTGGTCTTCGTCGACGCCGACGACGAGGTGCTGATCCGCCGGTTCGAGAGCGTCCGCCGGTCGCACCCGCTGCAGGGCGACGGGCGGCTGGCCGACGGCATCGCCGTCGAGCGCGGCCTGCTGGAGGAGGCCCGGGACCAGGCCGACGTGATCATCGACACCAGCCACCTGAACGTCAACCAGCTGCGCCGGCGGATCGAGGAGCTGTTCGGCGGCGAGGACGCCCGCCGGTTGCGGGTCACCGTGCTCTCCTTCGGCTTCAAGTACGGCCTGCCGCCGGACGCCGACTTCGTGCTCGACGCCCGTTTCCTGCCCAACCCGTACTGGGTGCCGGAGCTGCGCGAGCACACCGGGCGGGAGGAGGCGGTCAGCTCGTACGTGCTCGGCCAGGAGGGCGCGGACACCTTCGTGGCCTCGTACGCCGACCTGGTCAACGCCACCACCACCGGCTTCGAGCGGGAGGGCAAGCGCTACCTGACCGTGGCCGTGGGCTGCACCGGCGGCAAGCACCGCAGCGTGGCGATCGCCGAGGAGCTGGCCGCCCGGCTGCGGCAGTCCGGCCTCGCCGCCAACGCCCAGCACCGGGACCTGGGGCGGGAATGACGACGACGAAGGTGGTCGCCTTCGGCGGCGGGCACGGGCTGTCCGCGTCGCTGCGCGCGCTGCGCCGCTGCGCTCCCGAACTCGACCTCGACATCACCGCGGTGGTCACGGTCGGCGACGACGGCGGCTCCAGCGGCCGGCTGCGCGCCGAACGGGGTGGCCTGCCCCCGGGTGACCTGCGCCAGGCGCTGGTCGCGCTGGCCGGCGACCACCCGGCGACCCGGCGCAGCGCCGGGCTGTTCCAGCACCGCTTCGCCGCGGCGCCCGCCGACGGCGCCGGTCCGGCCGACGGGCTGGCCGGGCACGCGGTGGGCAACCTGGTGCTCTGCGGGCTGATGGAGCTGCTCGGCGACCCGGTGGCCGCGCTGGAACACGCCGGCGCGATGCTCGGAGCGGTGGGCCGGGTGCTGCCGATGTCCTGCGAGCCGGTGGGCATCGAGGCGCGGGTGCGCGGCGTCGACCCGGACCGCCCGGACGAGGTGCGTACCGTCGCCGGCCAGCACCAGGTCGCGGTGACCGCCGGCCGGGTCGAGTCGCTGCGGCTCACCCCGGCCGCGCCGCGGGCCTGCCCGGAGGCGGTCGCCGCGATCGGCGCGGCGGACTGGCTGATCTTCGGACCGGGCAGCTGGTTCACCAGCGTGCTGCCGCACCTGCTGGTGCCGGAGCTGGCCCGGGCAATCGTCGGCAGTCCGGCCCGCCGGCTGGTCACCCTCAACCTCGCCGCGGAGAAGGAGACCCTCGGGCTCTCGGTCGCCGACCACCTCGCCGCGCTGCGCTGGTACCTGCCGGAACTCAAGGTCGACTTCGTGCTGGCGGATTCCAAGGCGGTGGGTGACCCCGAACCGGTCGAACGTGCGGCAGAATCGCTGGGTGCCCGACTGGTCCTCGCCCCCGTCGCGGTCACCGACGGCACTCCCCGTCATGATCCGGCCGCCCTGGGCGCCGCACTGGTGCCCGTCCTGGGCGCCGATCGTTAGACACGTACGTAATCTCCGGCGACACGCCGGAACCGGGTCCGTGAGGGGACGCACAATGGCGATGACGGCCGCGGTCAAGGACGAGCTGAGTCGGGTCGACGTGCCCAAGCCCTGCTGCCGGCGGGCGGAGATGGCGGCGCTGCTGCGCTTCGCCGGCGGGCTGCACATCGTCTCCGGTCGGGTGGTGGTGGAGGCGGAACTCGACACCGGGGCGGTGGCCCGGCGGCTGCGACGGGAGATCGCCGAGGTCTACGGCTACCCCAGCGAGATCCACGTGCTCGCCTCAGGCGGGCTGCGCAAGGGCAGCCACTTCATCGTCCGGGTGGTCAAGGACGGCGAGGCGCTCGCCCGGCAGACCGGCCTGCTGGACGTGCGCGGCCGGCCGGTGCGCGGGCTGCCGCCGCACGTGGTCGCGGCGAACGTCTGCTGCGCGGTCTCGGCCTGGCGCGGCGCGTTCATGGCGCACGGCTCGCTGACCGAGCCGGGCCGCTCCAGCGCGCTGGAGATCACCTGCCCCGGCCCGGAGTCGGCGCTCGCCCTGGTCGGCGCGGCCCGGCGGATCGGCATCACCGCCAAGAACCGCGAGGTTCGCGGGGTGGACCGGGTGGTGGTCAAGGACGGCGACGCGATCGCCGCGCTGCTCACCCGCATCGGCGCGCACTCCAGCGTGCTGGCCTGGGAGGAGCGCCGGGTGCGCCGCGAGGTGCGGGCCACGGCGAACCGGCTGGCCAACTTCGACGACGCCAACCTGCGCCGCTCGGCGCGCGCCGCGGTCGCCGCCGCCGCCCGGGTCACCCGGGCGCTGGAGATCCTCGCCGACGACGCGCCGAACCACCTCACCTCGGCCGGCCGGCTGCGGCTGGAGCACCGGCAGGCCTCGCTGGAGGAGTTGGGCGCGCTGGCCGACCCGCCGCTGACCAAGGACGCCATCGCCGGCCGGATCCGCCGGCTGCTGGCGCTCGCCGACAAGCGCGCGCGGGACCTGGGCATCCCGGATACCGAAGCGGCCGTCACGCCCGACATGCTCGTGGTCTGATAGGACGGTGAGGCGTCGCGGTGGCGAGCGATCACCACCCGACGCAGCGCGCCGCCGCGTGCTCGGATAAGGTCGCTGCGTACGGCAAGGGGGCCGGCACCGGTTCTCCTCGCCGTTCTCACCGCCTCGGGCGGTCAGGTCTCCACGACCGCGGCGGGGTGGCCGAGATGAACCGTCAACGGCCGGCTCCAACGGTCGGCGCACACCACTTCGCCGGCTGTGATCCCACGCCGGCGGACAGAACGCGAGGAGATGGGACCTGTGACCATCCGGGTTGGCATCAACGGCTTCGGCCGGATCGGCCGCAACTTCTTCCGGGCAGTGCTGGCGTCCGGCGCTGACGTCGAGGTCGTGGCGGTCAACGACCTGACCGACAACGCGACGCTCGCCCACCTTGTCAAGTACGACAGCATCCTGGGCCGCCTCCCGCACGAGGTCAAGGCGACCGCCGACGAGATCACCGTGGGCGGCAAGACCATCAAGGCGTACGCCGAGAAGGACCCGGCGAAGCTGCCGTGGGGCGAGGTCGGCGCGGACGTGGTCATCGAGTCCACCGGCTTCTTCACCGACGCCACCAAGGCCAAGGCGCACATCGACGGCGGGGCCAAGAAGGTCATCATCTCCGCGCCGGCGAAGAACGAGGACGTCACGGTGGTGATGGGCGTCAACCAGGACCAGTACGACCCGGCCAAGCACACCATCATCTCCAACGCCTCCTGCACCACCAACTGCCTCGCCCCGATGGCGAAGGTCTTGCATGACACGTTCGGTATCCAGCACGGCCTGATGACCACCATCCACGCGTACACGCAGGACCAGAACCTGCAGGACGCGCCGCACAAGGACCTGCGTCGGGCCCGGGCCGCCGCGCTGAACATCGTGCCGACCTCGACCGGCGCGGCGAAGGCGATCGGGCTGGTGCTGCCGGAGCTCAAGGGCAAGCTGGACGGCTACGCGCTGCGGGTGCCGATCCCCACCGGGTCGACCACCGACCTGACCGTGACCCTCAACCGGGAGACTACGGTCGACGAGGTCAACGCCGCGATGAAGGCGGCCGCCGACGGGCCGCTCAAGGGCATCCTGGTCTACAACGAGGACCCGATCGTCTCCACCGACATCGTGACCGACCCGGCGTCGTGCATCTTCGACGCGCCGCTGACCAAGGTGGTCGGCAACCAGGTCAAGGTCGTCGGCTGGTACGACAACGAGTGGGGCTACTCGAACCGCCTGGTGGACCTGGTCAAGCTGGTGGGTCAGTCGCTGTGAGCATCCGGACCCTCGACGACCTGCTCGCCGAGGGGGTGTCGGGTCGGCGCGTGCTGGTGCGCGCCGACCTGAACGTCCCGCTCGACAAGCAGACCGGCGACATCACGGACGACGGCCGGATCCGGGCCGTGCTACCCACCCTGAGCGCGCTGACCGGGGCCGGCGCGAAGGTGGTCGTCTGCTCGCACCTGGGCCGCCCCAAGGGCTCGCCCGACCCGCAGTTCAGCCTCCGGCCGGTGGCCGGGCGGCTCGGTGAGCTGCTCGGCGCCCGGGTGCACTTCGCCACCGACACCGTCGGCGACTCCGCCCGGTCCACCGTGGACGCGCTCGCCGACGGCGAGGTGGCGCTGCTGGAGAACCTGCGCTTCAACGCGGGCGAGACCAGCAAGGACGACGCCGAGCGGGGCGCCTTCGCCGACCAGCTCGCCGCGTTCGGCGACGCCTACGTCGACGACGCGTTCGGCGCGGTGCACCGCAAGCACGCCAGCGTCCACGACGTGCCGGCCCGGCTGCCGCACGTCGCCGGCCGGCTGGTGCTGCGCGAGGTGGAGGTGCTCTCCACGCTCACCGGCGACCCGGCCCGCCCGTACGTGGTGGTGCTCGGCGGCTCCAAGGTCTCGGACAAGCTGGCCGTGATCGAGGCGCTGCTGCCCACGGTCGACCGGCTGCTCATCGGCGGCGGCATGTGCTTCACCTTCCTCAAGGCCCGGGGCCACGAGGTGGGCAGCTCGCTGCTCGAGGAGGAGATGGTCGAGACCTGCCGCAACCTGATGGAGCGCTCCGGCGGGAAGATCCTGCTCCCGGTCGACGTGGTGGCCGCGGACGCGTTCGCCCCGGACGCCGCGCACGACACCGTGCCGGCCGACGGCATCCCCAGCAAGCGGGTCGGGCTGGACATCGGCCCGGAGACGGTGGCCGGGTTCACCGCCGCGCTCAAGGGCGCGAAGACGATCTTCTGGAACGGCCCGATGGGCGTGTTCGAGATGCCGGCCTTCGCCAACGGCACCCGCGGGGTCGCCGAGGCGATCGCCAAGTCCGACGCGTTCACCGTGGTCGGTGGCGGTGACTCCGCGGCCGCGGTGCGAGCGCTGGGCCTGGACGAGTCGTCCTTCGGGCACATCTCCACCGGCGGCGGCGCCTCCCTGGAATACCTCGAGGGCAAGACCCTCCCCGGCATCGCGGCCCTGGAGAACTGATGGCGAGCACCACCCGCCGGCCGCTGATGGCCGGCAACTGGAAGATGAACCTGAACCACCTCGAGGCGAACCTGCTGGTGCAGAAGCTGGCGGCCAGCCTCAACGAGAAGCAGCTGGGCGAGGTCGAGACGGTGGTGCTGCCGCCGTACACCGACCTGCGGACGGTGCAGACCGCCGTGGACGGCGACAAGCTGCTGATCGGCTACGGCGCGCAGGACCTCTCGCCGTACCCGTCCGGTGCGTACACCGGCGACATCTCCGGCCCGATGCTGGCGAAGCTGGGCTGCACGTACGTGGTGGTCGGGCACTCCGAGCGGCGGGCCTACCATCACGAGGACGACGCGATCGTCAACGCGAAGGTGCAGGCCGCGCTGACCCACGGGCTGACCCCGATCCTCTGCGTGGGGGAGGGGCTGGAGGTCCGCGAGCGGGGCGAGCACGTGCCGCACTGCTGCGACCAGCTCGACGCCGCGCTGAACGGGCTGACCCCGGACCAGGTCACCAAGGTCGTGATCGCGTACGAGCCGGTGTGGGCGATCGGCACCGGCAAGACGGCGACCCCGGAGGACGCCCAGGAGGTGTGCGGCGCGGTCCGCACCCGGCTGGTCGAGACCTTCGGTCAGGCCACCGCTGACCAGGTCCGGATCCTCTACGGCGGCTCGGTCAAGGCGTCCAACGTCGCCGCGATCATGGGGCAGCCGGACGTGGACGGCGCGCTGGTCGGCGGGGCGAGCCTCGATGCCGAGGAATTCGCGCAGATCTGCCGGTTCCCGGAGCACATCGCCCGCTGATCGCTCGCTATCCTTGACTCCGCCCGTCCGCCGGTCGGTGCCGCGTGCCCGACCTGCCGGGCGAGGATCGCTACGAGAGGACTGACCCCAGCCATGCCGATCTGGTTCGCATACACGTTGATCGTGTTGCTGATCATCACGAGCATCCTGCTCACCCTGCTGATCCTGCTGCACCGAGGTAAGGGTGGTGGGCTGTCGAGCATGTTCGGCGGCGGCGTCAGCTCCAGCCTGGCGGGGTCGTCGGTGGCCGAGAAGAACCTGGACCGCTACACCGTTCTGGTGGGCATCGTCTGGTTCGCCTGCATCGTCGGGCTCGGCCTCTGGCTCCGGCTGCAACTCAGCGCCGGCGCCTGAGCAGCCCGTCGAGTCGTACAATCTGCGCGCGGTCCGTCCCCGACGGGCCGCGCGCAGTCCGTTTCACCCCCCGCTGCACCGCGTCGCCCGCCGCCACCTGAGCGGCGGTCCCCTCCGACGACAGGAGCGAGCAGCCGTGCCGAACGGCCACGTCATCCGGGGTTCCCGGATCGGGTCCGCACCCGAACGCCCCGCCGAGCGCTACGAGCCGGCGCCCTGCCGGCCGGTCGCCTACTGGTGCCGCAACGGGCACCACACCGAGGTCCGGATCGCCGCCGAGGCGGAGGCGCCCCCGGTCTGGGACTGCCCGCGCTGCGGCTTCCCCGCCGGGCAGGACGCGCAGAACCCGCCCGGCCGGGCACGGTCCGAGCCGTACAAGACCCACCTGGCCTACGTGAAGGAACGGCGCACCGACGCCGAGGGCGAGGCCATCCTGGCCGAGGCGCTCGCCGCGCTGCGCCGCCGCCGCGGCGCCGGCTGAACGCGACCCGCCCCACCCGGATCCGCCGGCGAACCCGGTCGGATCCGCCGGCGCGCCCGCTCGGGCCGCCGCCCGGCTCAGCGCAGGCTGCGCAGCCGGGCCGGCACGTCGGCCGCCGCGGCCCGGTCCAGCAGCCAGAGGGTACGGCCGGTGCCCTGCACTCCGGCCGCCGGCAGCTGCACCGGCCCCGCCCCGACCAGCGCCATGCCCACCGCGTGGGCCTTGTCCGCCCCGCTGGCCACCAGCCAGACCTCCTCGGCGGTGTTGATCGCCGGCAGGGTGAGGGTGGTGCGCACCGGCGGCGGCTTCGGGCTGCCCCGCACGGCGCTCACCGGCCGGCTCTCGTAGTGCACCGGGTGCTCGGGGAAGACCGAGGCGACGTGCCCGTCCTCGCCGACGCCGAGCAGCAGCACGTCGAAGTGGGGGAGCAGCGCCGTGCCCGGCCGGGCCGCGGTGGCCAGTTCGGCGGCGTACCGGGCGGCCGCCTCCTCCGGATCGGCGCCGGCCGGGCCGTCGGACGCCGGCATCGGGTGGATCCGGGCCGGGTCCAGCGGCACCGCGTCCAGCAACGCCGCCCGCGCCATGGTCTCGTTGCGCTCCGGGTCGCCGGCCGGCAGGAACCGCTCGTCGCCCCACCAGACGTCGACCCGGGACCAGTCCACCGCGTCCCGGGCCGGTAGCGCCGCCACCGCCCGGTAGACCGCCGCGGCGATCCGTCCGCCGGTCAGCACCATTGCCGCCTGACCCCGCGCGGCCTGCGCGTCGAGCAGCCGCACCACCAGCCGGGCCGCCACCGTCTGCGCCAGCAGTTCGGCGTCGGCGTGGACGGCGACACTCGCCTCACTCATTCGTCGTGCCTTCGCTTCCCGACCGCCGCGCGGTCGCTGTCCGTGGTGCCCGAGGGGGCCGTACGCCGGCCGTCGGGGCGCTCAGTGCTCGGCGCTCGTGCCGGCGTGCGCGGTGACGCCCGCCTCGGCCCGCTGCGCGGTGGCCGGGTCCTTCCAGACGTGCACCCGCTGGGCCGGGCGCTGGTCCAGGCCGGTCAGCCCGGCGGCGGCGCCGAGCGCCTCCGCGTACACCTGGTCGGCGTCGAGCCGGCGCAGCTCCTCGGCCAGCTCGTCGCCGAGCGGCCGGCGGACCAGCGGCAGGTTCCGGTCGTCCTGCCCGGACCGCCGGAAGGTGGCCATGCTGTCCTCCCGGGTCAGCGTCAGCTCGTCGCCGTTGGCGCAGCGCAGCTGCACCTCGCGCATCCGGGGGTACTGGTCGGTGGTCTGCCAGCGCGGGCTGATGCCCAGCCGGCTGCCCAGCCAACCGATCATCAGCCCGGCCGTCGGGTCGCTGCCCGGCGCGACCACGGTGGCCTCGGTGACCCGCGCCTGGGTGGTGTCGAACGCCCCGGCCACCAGCGTGCGCCACGGGGTGATCCGGGTCCAGGCCAGGTCGGTGTCGCCCGGGGCGTAGTCGAGGGCGCGCTGCCGCAGCGCCTCGATCGGGTCGGCGGCCTGCGCGGTGTCGGTGATCCGCCGGTCGGCCACCACGCCGAGGAAGTCGGTGGCGATCTCGGCCGGCGGCTCACCGTGCCACCAGGTCACCACCGGCACGTCCGGCACGAGCAGCGGCATCACCACCGACTCGGCGTGCAGCGCGAGCCGGCCGTACATCCGGGTGACCACCGCCTCGCCCGGGCCGAGCCGCCCGCCGACGACGATCTCCGCGTCCAGCCGGTTGCGTTCCCGCTCGACGTCCGAGCGGACCACCACGATCAGCCGGCACGGGTGGGCGGCGGAGGCGATGGTCGCCGCCGCCTCCGCCTCCCGGACCCGCTTCTCGTCCACCACCACGATCAGCGTGAGGGCCATCCCGCTGGCCACCCCGCCGGCGCTGCGACGCTCCGCGGCGAGCGCCTTGACCACCTCGTTGCCGGTGGTGTCCCACAGGCCGATCACTGGAGCCTCCTGGTCCGCCCGCGCCCGGCGTCCGCCGCGCTGAGCCTGATGATTCGCTCGCTCCGCTCGCTCATGCCCGCCGCCAGGCCCGGCCCTCGCGGGCCAGCATCTCGTCGGCCGTCCGGGGACCCCACTCGCCGGCGCGGTAGGGCTCCGGCTTGGTGCCCGCCCAGGCCTGCTCCAGCGGGTCCACCACCTGCCAGCTCTGCTCGACCTCGGCGGCGTCCGGGACGAGGGTGCGGTCGCCGATCAGCACGTCCAGCACCAGCCGCTCGTACGCCTCCGGGCTGGACTCGGTGAACGCCTCGCCGTACTGGAAGTCCATCGCGATGTCGCGGACCTCCATCGTGGTGCCCGGCACCTTGGAGCCGAACTTCAGCACCACGCCCTCGTCCGGCTGCACCCGGATGACCAGCTGGTTGTTGCCCAGCGACTCCATGTCGGCCGGGTTGAACGGCAGGTGCGGCGCCTTCTTGAACATGATGGCCACCTCGGTGACCCGCCGCGGCAGCCGCTTGCCGGCCCGGATGTAGAACGGCACCTCGGCCCAGCGCCGGTTCTGGATGCCCAGCCGCACGGCCACGTAGGTCTCGGTGGTGGAGTTCGGTGGGACCCCGTCCTCGTCGAGGTAGCTCACCGCGCGCTGGCCGCCCACCCAGCCCGGCAGGTACTGGCCGCGCACGGTGTCACGGGAGACGTCCCGGGGCAGGGTGATGGCCTTGAGCACCTTCAGCTTCTCGGTCCGGATCTCGTCGGCGTCGAAGCTGGTCGGCTCCTCCATCGCCACCAGCGCGAGCAGCTGGAGCAGGTGGTTCTGCAACACGTCGCGGGCGGCGCCGGCGCTGTCGTAGAAGCCCGCCCGGGTGCCGATGCCGACGTCCTCGGCCATGGTGATCTGCACCGAGTCGACGTACTTGGAGTTCCACAGCGGCTCGAACAGGTTGTTGGCGAAGCGCAGGGCGAGGATGTTCTGGACCGTCTCCTTGCCCAGGTAGTGGTCGATCCGGAAGACGTCCTCCCGGGTGAAGACGTCGTCCACCAGGTCGTTGAGCGCCTTCGCCGAGGGCAGGTCGTGGCCGAACGGCTTCTCCACCACCACCCGGCGCCAGCCGCCGGACTTGGCGTTGTCGGCCAGCCCGGTGCGGGCCAGCTGCTTGAGCACCACCGGGAAGGCGGCCGGGGGGATGGAGAAGTAGAAGGCCGCGTTGCCGGGGATGCCGTGCGTCTGACGCAGCTCGTCCAGGGTGGCGGCGAGGTGGTCGAAGGCGGCGTCGTCGTCGAACGAGCCGCCGACGAACTTGATGTTGCCGGCTAGCCGCGCCCAGACCTCCTCCCGCCACGGGGTACGGGCGTGCTTGCGGGCCGCCTCGCAGGCCAGCGTCTCGAAGTCGCCGTCGCCCCAGTCCCGGCGGGCGAACCCGAGGACCACGAACCCCGGCGGCAGCAGGCCTCGGTTGGCGAGGTCGTACACCGCCGGGAGCAGCTTCTTCCGCGCCAGGTCGCCGGTGACGCCGAAGATCACCAGAGCGCACGGCTCCGGGATCCTCGGCAGCCGCCGGTCCTGCGGGTCGCGCAGCGGGTTCACGCCGCCTCCTCGCTCCGCTCGGTCCACGTCGTTCATCGTCACGCCCGCAGCGCCCCGACCGCATCGAGCAGCTGGGCCAGCCCCGCCGACCGGTCGGTCAGGTGCAGCCGCAGCACCGGGCGGTCCCGGCCGGCCAGCGCCTGCCGGTCGCCGGTGGCCTGCGCCGCCTGCAGCTCGCCGAAGGTGTACGGCTTGCCCGGCACCGGCAGGTCGTCGGTGACCGCGCCGGTGAGCTGGAGGTAGCGGCCGACCTGCGGGCCGCCCTTGTGGTACTGGCCGGTGGAGTGCAGGAACCGGGGACCCCAGCCGAAGGTGACCGGGCGTCCGGCGGCGCCGGCGAGCAGCGGCCGCAGCCGGGCCGCGTCGGCGTCGGCGAACCGGTCGAGGTACGCCATCACCGCCAGGTAGCCGTCGTCACCCAGCCCGTCGACCAGCCAGCGCAGCGCGCCGGCCAGGTCGCCCGGGGCGCCCGCCGGGGCGTACACCTCGATCGCGCCCTCGGTGAACGACGGCGTCTCCGCCGGCGGTCCGGAGGCCAGGATCTTGTTGGTGTTCTCCTTGCTCTCGGTGACGTTCGGCTGGTTGAACGGGTCGATGCCGAGCACCACGCCGGCGACCGCGGTGGCGTACTCCCAGGTCAGGAACTGGGCGCCGAGCGGGCCGTTGACCGCCACGTCCGGGGCGGCGCCGCCGCCGGGCACGTCACCGGCGCCCAGCGCGCCGCCGTAGGTCACGGTGAGCACGTCCGGCCCGGTGGCGCCCGGGCTGTCCGGCGACTCGACCACGACCGGCAGGATGCCGACCCCGGCCTTGCCGGTGGACTCGGCGATCAGCTGCTCGGCCCAGTCGCCCAGCCCGTCGATGCCGGTGCCGTCGGCGACCAGCGCGATCTTGTCCCGGCCCGTGGTGGCCGCCGCCCCGAGGGCGGCGCCGAGCGCCAGGCCCGGATTGTCCCGCTCCCGGCCGAGCGCGTCGGAGAGCGCCTCCGCCTCGTCCAGCAGCTCGGCCACCTCGACCCCGGCCAGCGCGGACGGGACCAGCCCGAAGGCGGTCAGCGCCGAGTAGCGGCCGCCCACGTTCGGGTCGGCCAGCACGGTCATCGCGCCCATCTCGACGGCGGTCTGCTCCAGCGGCGAGCCCGGGTCGGTGACGATGACGAAGTGCCGGCCGGCCTCCGCCTCGGTCATCCCGGCGTCGAGGAACGCCTGCCAGTACGCGCGGCGGTGGCTGTCGGTCTCCACGGTCGACCCGGACTTGCTGGCCACCACCACCACGGTCCGCTCCAGCCGGTCGGCCAGCGCGGCCCGCACCTGCCCCGGGTCGGTGGTGTCGAGCACGGTCAGCTGCTTGCCGAGGGTCCGCGCGATGACCTCGGGAGCCAGCGAGGAGCCGCCCATCCCGGCGAGCACCACGTGGTCCAGGTCGGCCAGCTCCGCCTTCAGCTCGGCGAGCTGGGGGAGCAGCTCGCGGCTGCGGCGGTGGGTGTCCACCCAGCCGAGGCGGATCTTCGCCTCGGCCTCGGCGTCCGGGCCCCACAGCGTGGCGTCCTTCCCGGCCAGCCGGCCCGGTACGCCGTTGGCCACCAGCGCCTGCCGGGTGGAGGCGGGGGCCGACCGGTCGACCGCGTCCGCCCCGTGCACCGCCATCCCGGCGGCCGCCTCGACCGGCCCCGCCAACAGGTCGCTCATGCCGCCGCCTCGCTTCGCTCGGCGGCGCCGTGACGCTCCGCCGCACTGAGCTGATGGTTCGCTCGCTGACGCTCGCTCACGCGTTACCTCCCGCCTGCTGCGCGGCCTGGGCGTTGCCCTTGGCGGCCTGGCCGGGGTGGCTGGTGCCCTGCCCGGCGGCCGCCAACGACTTGCGTACGCCGTCGATCAGCTCCAGCCAGCTGGCCTCGAACTTCTCCACGCCCTCGCGCTCCAGCACGGCGATCACGTCGGTCATGTCGACGCCCACCGCCGCCAGGTCGGTGAAGACCTGCCGAGCCTCGTCGTACGAGCCGGTGATGGTGTCCCCGCGGGTCTCGCCGTGGTCGGCGTAGGCGTTGATGACCGGCTCCGGCATGGTGTTGACCGTGCCGGGGGCGATCAGCTCCTCGACGTAGATCACGTCCCGGTAGTCCGGGTTCTTGGTCGAGGTGGAGGCCCACAGCGGCCGCTGCGGGTGCGCCCCGGCGTCGGCCAGGGCCTGCCAGCGGTCGGAGGAGAAGACCTCGCCGTAGCGCTCGTACGCCAGCTTGGCGTTGGCGATCGCGGCCTTGCCGCGGAGCGCCTTGGCCTGGTCGGAGCCGATCTTCTCCAGTCGCTTGTCCACCTCGGTGTCGACCCGGGAGACGAAGAACGAGGCGACCGAGCCGATCTTGGACAGGTCGTGCCCGTTCGCCCTGGCCTGCTCCAGGCCGGCGAGGAACGCCTCCATCACCTGCGAGTAGCGGTCCAGCCCGAAGATCAGCGTCACGTTGACGCTGATCCCCTGGGCGAGGGTCGCGGTGATCGCCGGCAGGCCCGCCTCGGTGGCGGGGATCTTGATGAAGAGGTTGGGCCGGTCGACCAGCCACCACAGCGCCCCGGCCTCGGCGACGGTCTTCTCCGTCTCGTGGGCCAGCCGGGGGTCCACCTCGATGGAGACCCGGCCGTCCACGCCGGCGCTCGCGTCGTACGCCGGCCGCATCACGTCACAGGCCCACCGCACGTCGTACGTGGTGAGCAGGCGGACGGCCTCCTCGACGTCCACCCCACGGATGGCGAGGTCCTTCAGCTGCCAGTTGTACTCGTCCGCGTCACTTAGGGCCTTCGCGAAGATGGTCGGGTTGGAGGTCACCCCGACCAGGTGCTTCTCCCGGCGCAGCCCGTCCAACCCGCCGGAGCTCAAGCGGGTCCTCGAAAGATCGTCGAGCCAGACCGCCACACCCGCGGCGCTGAGCTCTCCCAGCCTGTCCGTCATGCCGTCCACGCTCCCTCAGTTGCCGGTCGTGTTACCGGTGATGTCGCCCACCCGGGTCAGGGCCGCGTGCGCGGCGGCCACGATCCGGTCGGGGGTGAACCCGAACTGCTCGAAGAGCACGGAGTGCGGGGCGCTCGCGCCGTAGTGCTCCAGGCTGACGGTCTCGCCGCAGTCGCCGACGATCGCGCGCCAGGACATGTCGATGCCCGCCTCCACGCTCACCCGTGCCTTTACCCCGCGCGGCAGCACCGACTCCCGGTACGCCTCGTCCTGCTCGTGGAACCACTCCTGGCAGGGCATGGACACCACCCGGGTGGGGGTGCCGTCGGCCTCCAGCCGCTCCCGCGCGGTCAGGCAGAGCTGCACCTCGGAGCCGGTGCCGACGATGATCACCTGGGGCTTGCCGGTGGACGCCTCGGCCAGCACGTAGCCGCCCTTCGCCACGCCCTCCGCGCCGGCCAGCGTCGACCGGTCGAAGGTCGGCAGCGGCTGCCGGCTGAGCGCCAGCGCGGTCGGCCGGTCGGTGTGCTCCAGCGCCTGCCGCCAGGCCCACGCCGTCTCGTTGGCGTCGGCCGGGCGGACCACGTCCAGGCCGGGGATGGCCCGCAGCGCGGTCAGGTGCTCCACCGGCTGGTGGGTGGGGCCGTCCTCGCCGAGGCCGATCGAGTCGTGCGTCCAGACGTAGGTCACCGGCAGCTTCATCAGCGCGGCGAGTCGCACGGACGGCCGCATGTAGTCGCTGAACACCAGGAAGGTGCCGCCGTACGGGCGGGTCCCGCCGTGCAGCGCGATGCCGTTGAGGATCGCGCCCATGGCGTGCTCGCGGATGCCGAAGTGCAGCGTGCGGCCGTACTCGTGGCCGGGGAAGTCCTTGGTGGCGTGGGTGGCCGGGATGAAGGACGGCTCACCCTTCATCGTGGTGTTGTTGCTCTCGGCCAGGTCGGCCGAGCCGCCCCACAGCTCGGGCAGCACCGGCGCGAGCGCCTCCAGCACCTTGCCGGAGGCGGCCCGGGTGGCGATGCCCTTGGCGTCGGCCGGGAACTCCGGCAGCGCGTCGGCCCAGCCCTGCGGCAGCGTCCGGGTGGCCATCCGCTCCCAGAGCGCCCGGCGCTCCGGGTTGGCCTGCGCCCAGGTGTCGAACGCCCCGGTCCACGCGCGCTGGGCCTCCGCGCCGCGCTCCATCACCTGCCGGGCGTGCGCGAGCACCTCCTCGTCGACCTCGAAGGTCCGCTGCGGGTCGAAGGCGAGGATCTGCTTGGTGGCGGCCACCTCGTCGGCGCCGAGCGCGGAACCGTGGATCTTGCCGGTGTTCTGCTTGTTCGGCGCGGGCCAGCCGATGATGGTGCGCAGCGCGATGAAGGAGGGACGGCCGGTCTCCGCCTTCGCCGCCAGCAGCGCCCGGTGCAGCGCCTCCACGTCCTCGTGGTAGTCGCCCTGGTCGGCGTCGCCGCGGCGCCAGTCGACCGTCTGCACGTGCCAGCCGTACGCCTCGTAGCGGGCCGCCACGTCCTCGCTCTTGGCGATCCGGGTGTCGTCCTCGATCGAGATCTCGTTGTCGTCGTAGATCACGCAGAGGTTGCCCAGCTGCTGGTGCCCGGCGAGCGCGCTGGCCTCGTGGCTGATGCCCTCCTCGATGTCACCGTCCGAGGCGATGCACCAGATGTCGTGGTCGAAGACGGAGGCGCCCGGCTCGGCCTCCGGGTCGAACAGGCCGCGCTCGCGGCGGGCCGCCATGGCCATGCCGACCGCGTTGCCGAGGCCCTGCCCGAGCGGCCCGGTGGTGGTCTCCACGCCGGGGGTGTGCCCGTGCTCCGGGTGACCCGGGGTGAGCGAGCCCCACTGCCGCAGCGACTTCAGGTCCTCGAGGGCCAGCGGGTAGCCGGAGAGGAAGAGCTGGATGTAGAGGGTGAGGCTGGAGTGGCCGGCGGAGAGCACGAACCGGTCCCGGCCGGGCCAGTTCGGGTCGGCGGGGTTGTGTCGCATGACCCGGTTGAAGAGCAGGTAGGCCGCGGGCGCGAGGCTCATCGCGGTGCCCGGGTGACCGTTGCCGGATTTCTCCACGGCGTCCATGGCCAGCACGCGGACGGTGTCGACGGCCCGGCGGTCGAGGTCGGACCAGTTCAGTGCGGGGTGCTCGGGTCGGTTGGCAGCCACGATGGTTGTGCTCCTCGGCAGATGGGCGGAACCCTCACTGGTGACCCTATCGAGCGGTCCTAAACGTCCGCCCGGGGATCTCTGCATGCTGGTCTGTACGGGTCCGGGAGGATCGGCGTTCGATCCCGGCTCCGCCGTCGCGGTGTGACGCCCCGCACCGTTGCCGGGTCGGCCGGGCAGCCAAAACGACAGCGCGTAGTGTGTGGGGCGGTGTGTGGACCCGACCCGGGCCCGGCCGACCCGACCCCCCTGCCGACGCCGGAAGGTGGCAATCCGTGAGCATGATCACCGACCGCCCCGTCAGCACCCCTGCCGGGCAGCCGGTGCGCGCGGGGGCGCAGGAGGCGGTCGCCGCGCGGCGGGACGTCCGGGCGGTGCTGGCGGCGTACGTCTCGCTCACCAAGCCCCGGATCGTCGAGTTGCTGCTGGTCACCACGGTGCCGGCGATGATGCTCGCGGACGGTGGCATGCCGTCGCTCTGGCTGGTCGCCGTGGTGCTGGCCGGCGGCTCGCTCGCGGCCGGCGCGGCCAGCGTCATCAACTGCTACATCGACCGGGACATCGACCAGCTGATGCGGCGCACCAAGCGCCGCCCGCTGCCGGCGCACACGGTGACCCCGCGCAACGCGCTGATCTTCGGATTGGTGCTGGCCGTGGTCTCGGTCGCGCTGATGGCCGTGTTCACCAACCTGCTGGCCGCCGGGCTCACCCTGGCCGCGATCGTCTACTACGACCTCGTCTACACCCTCTGGCTCAAGCGCACCACGACGGCGAACACGTTCTGGGGCGGCGCCTGCGGGGCGGCGCCGGTGCTGATCGGCTGGGCGGCGGTGACCGGGTCGCTGGCGCCGGCGGCGTGGGCGCTCTTCGCGGTGGTCTTCTTCTGGCAGATGCCGCACTTCTACCCGCTGGCGATGAAGTACAAGGACGACTACGCCCGGGCCGGCATCCCGATGCTGCCGGTGGTGGCCTCCGCCCGCCGGGTGAACGCCGAGATCATCATCTTCGCCTGGCTCACCGTGGCGTCGTCGCTGGCGGTCTGGCCGCTGGGGATGAGCCTGATCTACGGGGTGCCCACCCTGGTCGTCGGCACCATCTTCCTGGTCGAGGCGCACAAGCTCGCCCGCCGGGTGGCTCGGGGCCAAGCGGTCAAGCCGATGCGGCTGTTCCACTGGTCGACGACCTACCTGACCATCCTGTTCGCGGCCGTCGCGCTGGACGCGCTGATCTGACCCGCGGCCGGCCCGGCGACGTCGACGTCGGGGCTTTCCGGCCGGCCCGTCCCTTGGCGGCTCCTTGTCGCGAGCCGGCGCGGTGGTTCGACAAATCATCATCATGGATGAGTTGTCCGAGTTTAGTGTCACAACGGAGAAACTTTCGGCATGAGTCTGACCGGCTCAACCTGAGTCGAGTCGGGGTGGTTTGCCGGGCCACTATGCAAGGCGAAGTCCGGATATAACCGGTCAAACCGCCTTTGGTTCTCCTTAAACCTCGAGGTAATTGGCATCACAAAAGCTTCACGGTTCTCGCCCACCCGGGTGGAAGTCTGCTTAGGCTTCGCGTCATGGCAGATGGTTCCGATACGACGCTGACGGCCGAGCAGACCGCCTCCGAGCAGGCCCCCAACGGCCTGGTCGCGGGGATCAAGTCGTTCGCCGCCGGACACGGCGGGGCGAAGGCGGTCATCGAGTACGTCGGCAAGCGGGGCGCACGCATCGTCCTGGTGGGCGCGGACGGGGCGTGGGGCGACCAGTTCGCCGACGACACCGTCGTCGCGCGGCAGGCCTGCGCCAAGGCGGGGGTCACAATCGAGAACGCCTGGGAGCGTGAGCTGATGGACCAGATGCGTCCGAGCAACGACCTCTGGCGGTCGATGGCCCGACGCACGATGGCTCGCTGACCTTGACCGACCACCACCAGTCGACCCGGGGGGAACCCCGGGTCGCTCTCGTCACCTGCACCGACCTGCCCGACCTCGACCCGGACGACCGGCTGGTGCTCGCCCCGCTGGCGCGGCACGGCGTGGCCGCCGAGCCGGTGGTCTGGGACGACCCGGCCGTCGACTGGGCCGGCTACGACCTGGCCGTGCTGCGGTCCCCGTGGGACTACGCGCTGCGCCGCGACGAGTTCGTCGCCTGGGCCGCCACGGTGCCCGCCCTGGCCAACCCGGCCGACGTGGTCCGCTGGAACACCGACAAGCGCTACCTGGCCGAACTCTCCGCGGCCGGGGTGCCGACCGTGCCCACCTCCTGGGTCGCGCCGGGGGAGGGCTGGCAGCCGCCCGCCGACTCCGGCGAGTACGTGGTCAAGCCGGCGGTCAGCGCCGGCAGCCAGGACACCGGCCGGTACGACCTGGCCGATCCGCAGCACCGGGAACTGGCCGTGGCGCACGTCCGGCGGCTCTCCGCGGCGGGACGGGTGACCATGGTCCAGCCGTACCTGCGCGCGGTGGACACCGCCGGCGAGACGGCACTGCTCTTCCTGGCCGGCCCGGACGGCCTGGCGTTCAGCCACGCGATCCGCAAGGGCCCGATGCTCACCGGCCCGGACCTGGGCGTGGAGGGGCTCTACAAGGCCGAGGAGATCAGCGCGCGGACCGCCACCGAGGAGCAGTTGGCGGTGGCGGAGAAGACCCTCGCGGCGGTGCCGGGTGGCGCGGAGCGGCTGCTCTACGCCCGGGTCGACCTGATCCCCGGCGCGGACGGCGCCCCGGTGCTGGTCGAGCTGGAACTGACCGAGCCGTCGCTCTTCCTCGGCCACGCCGACGGCGCCGCCGAGCGCCTGGCCGCCGCCATCCGCACCCACCTGACCCGCCGGCCCTGACCGGGCCCTGACCCGCCGGCCCACCCGGCACCGAGCACCACCCACCGGCCCCGCCGGTCCGCCCACGGACCGCGGGGCCGACTTCCGGTTGCGCCCCGGGCTCCGGCCAAGATCCGCACAACATCCCGGACGTAGTGGCCTCAGTGGCGCGGGAGACCACTCCTTCCCTGAAGTTGCGCGGATCTCGCTTGGAAGTCGGGGCTCCCGGGTCAGACACCCCAGGAGCTGAGGTGTCAAGCAGCAGTGGGTAGGGCGGTGCGGTGTGACCAGGCGGTGGCCTGGT